>NZ_CAWOJA010000004.1:0-153905 GCF_963881615.1 Rahnella sp. CJA17(1/100)
GGTCCCACCTGACCCCATGCCGAACTCAGAAGTGAAACGCCGTAGCGCCGATGGTAGTGTGGGGTCTCCCCATGCGAGAGTAGGGAACTGCCAGGCATCAAATAAGTGGAAAGCCCCGTACGAAAGTACGGGGCTTTTTGCTATGCGGAATTTAACTAAAAATTACCTTTAACCACGCGCTGCATCACAAAAAACAACGCAAACGCAGGTAACTCGTCAACTTTCCTCTCTTCCTTATCCATTCGTTGCTTAACTCAATATTTCCTATCGATAAAAAATAGTCATAACCACGCTTATAGCAGGAACTATTGGGAGAAAATAATATGAAGGATACTCTGAGATCTCAATCTGAGAATCATGATCAGCAAGATAAGAAGAAACGTATTTTTGCGATTGTGGGGGCATCTTCGGGAAATCTGGTCGAATGGTTTGACTTCTACGTCTATTCTTTTTGTTCGCTCTATTTTGCTTCTTCATTTTTCCCCAGCGGAAACAGTACAACCCAGTTATTACAAACTGCAGGCGTTTTTGCCGCAGGATTCTTTATGCGCCCTATTGGAGGATGGTTATTTGGTTATATCGCCGATAAACATGGGCGCAAAAACTCAATGATGATCTCGGTCTGCATGATGTGCTGCGGTTCGCTGGTGATCGCCTGTTTGCCAACCTACGCGACGATAGGCAGCTGGGCACCGGTATTATTACTGGTCGCCCGTCTATTCCAGGGGCTTTCTGTTGGTGGGGAATACGGAACAAGCGCAACTTATATGAGTGAAGTTGCGATTAAAGGCCGTCGCGGTTTTTATGCTTCATTTCAGTATGTGACCTTGATCGGTGGGCAACTATTAGCACTTCTGGTCCTGGTTATACTGCAGCAGATATTCTCCAATGATGAGCTTAAATCCTGGGCGTGGCGGATCCCCTTTGCCTTAGGCGCTGTGCTTGCTGTCGTGGCGTTGTTCCTGCGGCGTTCACTGAACGAAACATCAGATAAACAAACTCGTGAGCATAAAGATGCTGGTACCCTCTCGGGTTTATGGAAGCATAAAAAGGCATTTATGATGGTATTAGGGTTCACGGCGGCAGGTTCCCTGACCTTCTATACCTTCACCACTTATATGCAAAAATATCTGGTGAATACTGCCGGGATGGATACCAAAACAGCGAGTGCCTTAATGACCGTCGCCCTGTTTGTCTTTATGTGTTTGCAGCCTATTATTGGCGGGCTCTCGGATAAAATAGGTCGACGCAGTTCTATGTTGATATTCAGCGGCCTGGCGACTGTTTTCACCATCCCGATTTTGTATATTCTGCAAACCGTTACCAGTCCTTATATCGCCTTCGGACTTATTGTTTTGGCACTGCTGATTGTCAGTTTTTACACATCAATCAGCGGATTATTAAAGGCGGAAATGTTCCCGCCGGAAGTGAGGGCATTGGGTGTCGGATTATCTTATGCGGTTGCAAATGCTGTGTTTGGTGGTTCTGCGGAATATGTCGCCCTGACCTTTAAATCCTGGAATATAGAGGAAGTATTTTTCTGGTATGTCTGCGTAATGTGTTTGATCGCTTTGGTGGTATCGATGAAATTGCACCGCAAAGGAAAGGAAATACAGCTGTAATTCTTACGGAGAGAGTGCAGGGATGCACTTTTAATAATGGATAAGATGATAAGCTCTGTAGCCAGCAGCTGCGCCTGCTATAAGAATAATGACAGGAAACCTGAGAGCCAGGAGAATTTTTGCATCACAAAGTGAAACTCCAGATATAAAAAAGCCCGATCACGATGATCAGGCTTTCAGTATAGCCAATTACAGAATCCGGCTGATTAATCTGTCGATACGTATCCGGCGCAGACGGCGGATAAGCTTACGGACTTTCACAGGGTAATTAGGAATACTTTCCAGTTCCATATAATGCGAGACAACCTGCGTGTGCTGGCGTATTTCTTCCAGTTCTTTGTGTCGCGCGATCGCCAGCTCTTTATGCGGATCATGGATCAAAATGGCATTCTCCAAATCCAGACGCCAGGCGCGAGGATTCAGGTTATTACCGGTAATAAGTTGCCAGCGGTCATCCACCCACATTCCCTTCAGGTGATAGCTGTTATCACCGTCTTTCCACAGGCGGACAATCAACTGTCCGCTGTCAACGAAGCGTTGTAAACGGCTCAGGAAACGACGCAGATTAATTTCATACAAATACGGTAAGGCACCGATGATTTTGAATGGCTGATCCTGCGGAATATAAAAATCGTTTGCGGTTTTGTCACCCACGATAATTTCAACCTGCTTACCACGACGCAGCAGATGAATAATATTACGTGCCAGCATGGCAGGCATATTGAAATAAGGCGTACACAGCGTCAGCTTATGTTCCGTACTGGCCATGAGATGATGGATAGTTCGGTTAAGCTCATTTTGTTTGCCCAGACCGACGATAGGGGTCACTGCCAGCTCATCATTCCCTGCGCTGTCTTTGAAATGATAACCGCTGCTGCGCAGATTCTGACGGAACTGACGCGTTTCGTTTTTAATCTCAATGCTTTTCGGGCGATCTTCACGATCAAGACGCTGTACCGCTGCGGCTGTCAGGATCGACTTCTTCATAAAGTCGATCATGGCATCTGCCAGCGGGGCGTTGGACAGTAACTGATAGCGATCGTAGCGGTATTTTTCATGACGATGCAGATAAACATCATTGAGGCTCGCGCCGCTGTAGATCACCTGATCGTCAATAATAAAGCCTTTGAGATGCAAAACACCTAACGCTTCACGGGTATTGACCGGAACGCCATACACCGGCACGGAAAGCTCAGGATGCTCTTTTGCCATGCGACAATACCAGTCAGCATTGGTGTTTGACGCTGCCGCGCCAATGCGGCCACGCTGCGCGCGGTGCCAGTCAACCAGCACACAAATCTCCAGTTCAGGGCGTTGCTGCTTGGCGGCATATAGCGCCGACAATACATCACGACCGCCATCATCGTTCTCTAAATAGAGCGCGACCAGATAAATCCGTTGGGTGGCGTTGGCAATGGCTTCGAGCAGCGTCTTACGGAAATCTGCAGGGCAGTAGAGTGTTTTTACAGCATCAACCGTTTGGGGGAGTTTGGGCAGCTGAGCAAGGTGTTGTTGATGTTTATTACGTTTAAATTTTGACAACATCACAGTGCGCTTCTTCTCTCTTCATGTAATGGCTTTAGCGGCACAAGCAGACAGTGGTAACCGCACAATCGGTCGATAATACCATTAGTCCTGCCCCATGTGCGCATCTTTTGCCTGTTCATGGCGCAGGCTCACGGCTTTCTGCTGCGAAATCCGGGTCTTTTCCAGTGCCAGTGAGAGGTTCACAATGCCGTCCTGGATCTGAATATCGACGTCGAATTCGAGTTTTCTGGCCAGCGTGATCATGCCACGGTTATTGGGCATCGTAATGCCGGTCAGACGTTGCAGGCCGTGCTCTGCCGCGTAATGGATCATCTTATCAAGCAGCCGCCTTCCGAGCCCCAGACCTTTCAGATCCGACCGCACCAGTACCGAGAATTCAGCATCAATATTATCCGGATCCGAGACCGCCCGGGTGACGCCAATAATTTCACTTTCATCATTCACTGTACGAATGGCGACGAACGCCATTTCGCGGTCGTAGTCGATCTGTGTCATGTTCGCTAAATCTTCATGGGTGAACTCATTGATCTCACTGAAGTAGCGGTAATACAGGTCTTCCTTAGTGACTTTCAGGATAAATGCTTTAAGCAGCGGCTCATCTTCCGGAAGGATTGGCCGGAACAATGCCGGTGATCCGTCTTTCAGTATAACGCGCTCTTCCAACTCGCGCGGATAAGGGCGGATCGCCAGTCGTGACGGAGCCTCTGCTCCCTGTGCACAAAGCTGCATGGACACATCCAGCAGGCTGAGCTCACTGCCGGAAATCAGCAGAGGATGGATATCCAGCCGTTCGATCTCCGGGCAGTCGATAATCAGGTTCGACACATTCACCAGCAACTGACTCAGCGCCGGTATATCAAGAGGATGCAGCGCATGGCGGCCACGAATTTTTCCACTCTTCAGCGCCTGAACTACCTGATAACGTGCAAGCGTCATGTTCAGCGGCGGCAGGGAAATCGCCGCCTGTCTTTCAGGTCGCCAGTCGGTACCGCCTTCGGCCAGCATGATCAGCGGGCCGAATACCGGATCCTGTTCGACCACCACGCGCAATTCTTGTGAGCCTGGCCGGTTGGCCATGGTTTGCACCAGCAGCCCCAGAATTCTCGCCTGCGGAAACGCCTGTCTGGCACGGTCAAAAATGGCATTCGCCGCCTGCGCGACTTCGCTGGCGGTACGCAGATATAACATCACGCCCTGTACTTCAGAATTATGCGGGATGTCAGGGGAGCGCAATTTCAGCGCCACCGGATAACCCACCTGGCTGGCGATATTCACCGCTTCTGCGCTGTCGCTGGCAATCCACGTCGGCAGCACATTCATGCCGTACGCCTGCAAAATCGGGCGTACCTCATGTGTATCCAGCTGTGTCGTGCCTTCCGCCAGTGTGCGGGCGATCAACTGATGCGCCTGATCAGTGTTCTGCTCGAGGCCGGCCGGAAGTGCCGGTGTTTCTTTCAGCTGCTTTTGGTTCCGGCGATATTCCACCATATGCATAAACGCCGTCACCGTTCCTTCCGGTGTCCGGTAAGTCGGGATCCCGGCTTCAGTAAATAACTTGCGGGCTTCCTGCGAGGAAAACTCACCGCACCAGTTGGTCAGCAGCGTGATGTATTTGCCACGCGAATGTTTATGCACAGCATCGATGAGATGGCTGGCGGTCACCGTACCGTGTGCGACGGCGCTGGGGGCGTGGATCACCAGCAGCGCATCGTAATCGGTGCTGTCCAGCAGGGCGGTCATCACAGCCTGATACAGCTGCGGTGTGGCGTCATCATGCAAATCCAGCGGATTCGAGACGGCAATATTGTCAGGCAGAATGGCACTCAGTTTTTGGCAGGTTTCATCGCTCAGTTTCGCCAGTTTGCCGTTACGCGAAAGCAGCTGATCCAGCGCCATCGCGGCAGGAGCGGCACCGTTACTGATGATAAACAAACGCTCACCGCGTAACGGGCGCATATGGCTCAGCGTTTCAACGGCGGAAAACAGCTCGTGCGTATCCTGCACGCGCAGTAAACCGGCGCGCTGAATAGCCGCATCATAGGCGGCGTCGAGGCTAAGCGGGCTGTTGAGTAATTGCTGCGCCTGTCCGCTGCGACCACTTTTGATCACCAGAATCGGTTTATTGCGTGAGGCACTGCGGGAGGCAGAAAGAAAGCGCCGTGCATCGCTGATGTGTTCGAGATAGAGCAAAATAGCGCTGGTTTTACTGTCGCGGGCGAGGAAATCGAGCAGGTCATCGACATCAATATCCAGGCTGTCGCCCAGTGATACGAAATAGGAAAAGCCGACGGCACGCTGTTGCGCCCAGTCCAGAATAGTATTGGCGACCGCAGCCGATTGCGAAATAAACGCCAGCTTACCGGGCAGGATGGGCACCGGCGAAAAACTGGCGTTTAGTTTTTGCCACGGTGCAAGAATGCCCAGGCTGTTGGGTCCGAGCAGGCGCATCGAAAAGCGCTGGGCGCTGGTTTTGAGTTCAGCGAATTGTTGTGGCTGTGAGGAAAGCACAATGACCGTCTTGCAGCCACGTTCGCCGAGCTGTTCGAGCAATGCAAGATTGCGGTCAGCGTGCGTACACAAAATGGCGAGATCCGGAGACATCGGCAGGCTGGCGACATCCCGCCAGGTCAGTACGCCGCACACCGCGCGATAAGCGGGTGTAACCGGCAGCACCGGGCCATTGAATCCGCTGTCGAGCAGATTGCGCATCATCAGATATCCGGCCCGCCCCGGTTTATTGCTCGCGCCAATGACCGCGATAGATTCAGGTCGTAATAAGGCTTCCAGTCCGCGCTGACTCATAACGTCTCCGGTTCATCATGTTCCCATGATTCTAGAGGTTTTCTTCGTTCTTTGCTGTGAGCTGGTGCACCGGATGATGGGGTTTTCCGGCCAGATACTGGGTGCGGAAATGGGTAAAGTGGCGTGAGAGGCCCGCTGAAGCATCGAGATCACCGGCTTTTTCCAGCAGGGCGGCGGCCACTTCCACGGTGCAATGCAGTTCCGGGCGCGAGGCTTCCCGGAGGATATAGCCGGAGCTGGCGCTTACATCGAGAGAGAAAACCGGCAAATTATCCAGATACGGGCTTTTGCGGAACATTTTGCGCGCTTCGTTCCAGGTGCCGTCGAGCATAATGAATAAAGGCGGTTTGCTGCCCGCCGGAACTTCGGTAAACACCTGACGCGGCGGTTCGGCGAAAGAGGCGGGAAACACCACATAAGCCTGACGCTGCGGGTCCGCAATTGCTTCCAGCAGAGCCGGATCGGTTTGCGTGCGTGACCACAAAAACGCCTGCGTATCCGGCAACACGTCTGCGATTAAGCGACCCGTATTGCTCGGTTTCATCGGCTCCGTGTCAAACATCACCAGACAAAAACGGCTGGTGGCCTGATGAATTTCGCGCGTGGCGCAGATGCAGTGGCGTTTGGGCAACAGGCAGGTCTGACAGCGTATCGCCCGTGAACCACGCGCAAGAAAAGGACGGGTGGATCGGGCTAAACGCTGCTCACGCAGGCGAAGGACGGCATTGTCTGACATAGGCATTCCGGTATGCGAAAAACGGCTATTCTAATCACCCGGTGGTGGCAGGCAAGTGGCTTGTGTTCGGAACAGAAAAAGGCCCGTGGGGTGACGGGCCTTCAGCAGGGCTTTATAGCGGCTTATGCGTTACAATGATTCATTAAGCCAGTTGTTGAACGGTGCTTTAGGCATTGCTCCACTCAACATATCGACCATTTTGCCTTCATTAAACACCATAATGGTCGGAATACTGCGGATACGGAACCGCGCGCTCAGTTCAGGTTCAGCTTCGGTATTAACCTTGATGAAGCGGATTTTACCGGCGCGTTCCTGTGCAACGTCTTCAAAAATCGGCGCAAAGTTAACACAAGGGCCACACCACGGTGCCCAGAAATCGACAACCACCGGCAGATCATCCTGCAGGTATTTGTCCAGCGTGGCGGCAGTCGCGTGAATGACATCGCCTTCAAAAAGTGCATGACCGCAACGGCCGCATTTTGCGCCGTCGTCGATACGATCCTCAGGCAGGCGGTTGGTGGCCTGACATGATGAACAAACCGTATTCATAAAATAGCCTCTACATTGCTTAACGTGAGAATGGTATCAACCACAACCCCGGTTTTATCCTTAAAAGCGGTAAAGAACACGGCTGATATGTTACTTATATGTTGTAAGTATGGGGTCGATACGTCACGTAAACAACGTGGTTTATTCAATGATTACGATAGTTTTTAGCTTTTGGTCCAAAGCCTGTGGCTTAGCTCACAGACATCAGGTAATCTTCGCGCCCTGCGCGTAGGTGGAGAGAAAAATGAACGATTCATTCAGTGGCAAGAACGGCAAAGTCAAAGTGATGTACGTCCGCAGTGACGACGACGGCGATAACCGCAGTAACGATAAACGTCCTTCTAACAATAAAGGACGTCCGGGCGATAAACCTCGCCAGGGTTCCCGTCCAGACGATGCCCGCCGCAATGAGCGTCGCAGCAGCGATTCCCGTGGCGATTCCCGCGGACCGGCACCACGCCGTAGTGATGATCGCCCGCGTCGTCCGGCGCGTGACGACGACGGCCCGTACTCTTCGCCGTGGAAAACAGTTTCACGTCCGCCGGCAGATGAATCTGTTCCGGATCACGGCGGTATCAGCGGTAAAAGTTTTATCGATCCTGAACAACTGCGTCGTCAGCGTCAGGAAGAAACCCGTGTGTATGGCGAAAACGCCTGTCAGGCACTGTTTGCCAGCCGTCCGGACGCGATTGTGCGTGCATGGTTTGTGCAGTCCGTGACTCCGCGTTTCCGCGAAGCGCTGCGCTGGATGGCGGCGAACCGCAAAGCCTACCATGTGGTTGAAGATGACGAACTGGCAAAAGCCTCCGGCACCGAACACCACGGCGGCGTGTGCTTCCTGATCAAAAAACGTCAGGGTCTGGATGCAGAAACGTATCTGCAAACGGCTCCGGCGAAAGACTGTGTGCTGGCGCTGGAAAACGTCGGTAACCCGCACAACCTCGGCGGTATCATGCGTTCTTGTGCGCATTTTGGTATCAACGGCATGATGGTTCAGGATCCGGCCCAGCTGGAATCCGGCGCAGCAGTCCGTACCGCTGAAGGCGGCGCGGAACACGTTAAAGCCATCAGCGCGGATAACTTCCTTGAAGTGCTGGAAACCTTCCGTAAAGCGGGATACACCATCGTGACCACGTCGAGCCATAAAGGTACGGCGCTGGGCAAAGCGCAGTTACCGGCCAAAATGGTGCTGGTGCTGGGCGAAGAAAGTGATGGTTTATCTGACAGCGCATGGCAGCAGGGCGACCTGAGCGTGTCTATCGGCGGTACCGGTAAAGTGGAAAGCCTCAACGTTTCCGTGGCATCCGGTATTTTGCTGGCAGAATGGTGGCGTCAGAACCAGGCGTAATCGCCCGGTTTCAGCCATAAAAAACGGACGCATAAGGCGTCCGTTTTGCTTTCTGACATTCAGGTTTATCTGAATCAGTGCGCACCACCCGCGCCACCGCCACTGGTGAATGGCGGTCGGGCGAACCAGATTAAAATCAGCAACACCAGGAACGCCCCCCCGGATAACCAGAAAATCTCGTTGGCAGAGATAATTAATCCCTGATTGGTGATCTCCCGCGCTATCCATCCTGAAGCCTGCTGGTGGCTCATACCGAGGCCTTCGAGCTGCTGATAAGTCTGCGTCGCCGCCGGATTAAACGGCGTGATGTTTTCCGTTAACTGGGCGTGATGCAGCGATTCACGGTTCGACCATAACGTGGTGGTGATTGACGTACCAATCGACCCCGCCAGTGTACGGATAAAGTTCGACAGACTCGATGCCGCCGCCATCCGTTCCGGCGGTAATCCCGACAGAATAATGGTGGTCAGCGGCATGAAGAAGCAACCCACCGCGAAGCCCTGAATAAACTGCGGCCAGGCGGATGCGCCAAAATCCATCCCCGGTTCGAACGTATACGCACGCCAGAAGAAGCAGTAGGCATACATGATAAAGCTGAAGGTCACCAGCTTTCGCATATCCAGACGGTGCGCGAAACGCCCGATAATCGGCGACATCAGTACCGGCAAAATACCCACCGGCGCGGACGCCAGACCTGCCCAGGTGGCGGTATACCCGTAAACCTCCTGCAACAGCTGCGGCAGCAACACAATCGCGCCGAAGTAGAGCATGTAGGCCAGGCTGATACACAGCACGCCGATGGTAAAGTTTCGCGATTTAAACAGTGACAAGTCGACGATCGGATGGTCGTCGGTCAGTTCCCAGACCACAAGGAAACAGAGCGCGACCACCGCCACGACCGCCAGCACGATAATTTCCGTCGAGTTAAACCAGTCCAGCTCCTTGCCCCGGTCGAGCATCACCTGCAAAGCACCGATTCCCAGCACCAGTAGCACTAATCCCACACTGTCGATCGGACGGATCTGCGTGGCGGTTTCGCGTCCCTTCAGCGTTCTGAGCGTCAGGAACACCACGGCCAGACCGATCGGCACGTTAATAAAGAAGATCCATCCCCAGTGATAGTTATCACTGATATACCCGCCGAGGATCGGCCCGCAAATCGGGGCGACGATCACCGTCATCGACCAGAGCGCGAGCGCGGTACTCCGCTTGGCCGGTGGATAGTTATTCAGTAACAGACTTTGTGATAACGGGATCAGCGGACCTGCCACCACGCCCTGCAACACACGGAAGAAGATCAGCATTTCCAGACTGTTGGACATCCCGCACAACCATGAAGCGAGGGCAAACAGTACTGTGGACCACAGGAACAGTTTGACCTCACCGATGCGTTTTGCCAGCCAGCCGGTGATCGGGATCGAGATGGCATTCGCCACCCCGAATGAGGTGATAACCCAGGTACCCTGTGAGTTCGAGGCACCCAGATTCCCGGCGATGGTCGGGATCGCCACGTTGGCGATCGTCGAGTCCAGCACCTGCATAAAGGTGGCCATAGACAAAGCCACCGTCATCCAGGCCAGCGGGGCGCCTACCAGCGGTTTATTTGCCACAGAGGCCTCCGGATGTTTTAGCCTGCATTGGCATGAATAACGTCAGCAATAATGGCGTTAACCGGTGCCAGATCCAGCGTCAGTGCTGAAGTCTGATACAACGGTTCGGTACGGACTTTATCGGCCAGCACCAGGCCATCGCGATTCTGAGTATCAACCGTTACCAGCGTCGATAAACCGATACGCAGCGGATGTTCAGCCACTTCCTGATCGTTAAGTTCGATACGAACCGGCAGACGCTGAACCACTTTGATCCAGTTGCCGGTGGCATTTTGCGCAGGTAACAGCGAGAACGCGCCGCCGGTGCCCATGTCCATACCGACGACTTTGCCGTGGTATTTCACGTCATCGCCATACATATCGCTGACCACGGTTGCCACCTGACCAATACGCATATTCGCCAGCTGGGTTTCTTTAAAGTTGGCATCGACCCAGATGTGATGCGCCGGCACCACGGCCATCAGGGACGTTGTCGGGCTGATCTGCTGGCCGATTTGTACGGCACGGCGTGAAACGAAACCGTCAACAGGGCTGCGCACTTTAGTCCGTTGCAGGGCAAGCCATGCGTCACGAACCTGCGCGGCGGCCTGCAGAACTTGCGGCTGTTTATCGACCGGCGTATCCAGAATCATCGCCTGATTGGCGTTGTACTGCTGAACGGCGACATCGTATTGCGCTTTCGCGGTATCGACGGCGTCACGGGCGTGTTGCAGTTCTTCGCGGCCAATGGCATCGACATTACCCAGCACAATGCGGCGCTTAAGGTCAGTCTGTGCCTGTTGCAGTTGGGTCTGACGCAGCGCGATATTGGCCTGATATTGCTTGCCGTTGATGATCAACTGATGCGTCTGACGCACGCTGTTCGCCAGCGCCGTTTTAGAGCGCTCGAAAGCCTGCTCTGCATCGGTCGGATCGAGGGTCACCAGCACGTCGCCTTTTTTCACAAAGTCGGTGCTGTCGAAGTTGACGTCGGTCACGCTGCCCGACACCTGCGCCATAATCTGTACCTGATTACCGGCCACGTAAGCATCGTCGGTAGACTGGAAATGACGTAATACCAGCAGCCAGTAGAACAGGTAGGCGATGGCAATAATAATGAAAATTCCGGTTAACAAGAGCATCGCGACTTTGCGCGTCTTTTTCTTATTTTTCGGAGCTTGCGGCGTTGCCTGAGTGTCGGCATTTGCGCTCATGGTCTTCTCCACACTGAGTCTTTTATTATGATTTTTGGTCCGCGGCAGGGGCCTGATAGCCACCCCCAAGCGCACGGATGAGACTGATTTTTGCCTGCATCAACTGACTGCTGGCAGTGAGTTGCGCCTGCTGTTGTTGCAGGAGCGCTGACTGGCTGGTTAACAGCTCATCCCGTCCGATGACGCCAGCGTTGTATCTTGCATCTGAAACGCGATACACCTCTTCCAGCGATTTAGCGGCAGAAGACGCCTGCTGCAATTGTTCAACGCTGCTTTTCGAGACAGTAATGGCATCCGCAGTTTGCTGGATGGCGTTCAGGATGGTCTGGTTATACGACTCAACAGACTGGTCATATAACGCCGACTCTTCGCCCAGTTTGGAGCGCAGCGCACCGGCGTGGAAAATTGGCAGCGAAATGGCTGGCGTGATATTCCAGGCTTTACTGGCTGCTTCAAAAAGATTCGGGCTGGTGCCGCCGTAGTTGGTGGTTGTCAGACCGCCGAAGGCACTGATGGAAAGGCTTGGATAAAATTCTTTTTTCGCGGCACTGACCCGCTGGGAATAGGACTCCACCAGATCACGTTGTGCAGCGATGTCCGGGCGTTTGCCGAGTAAATCCAGCGTCAGTTCACCTTTCGGTGCCAGCGCGTCAGGCGACGGCAATGCCACGGCGTGCAGCCCGTTCATGGCATCCGGGCCACGTCCGGCCAGCGCGGAAAGCTGATGTCTTAGCTGTTCGGTTTGCGCTTTCAGATTGATGATTTGCTGTTTGGCACTGTCGGCCTGAGCCTGGGTTTGTTGCGGAATTTCAACACCGTACACGCCTGCCTGATATTGCGCTTTACGCAAATCAGCCAGATGCTGATTATTGTCCACTTCGTGTTGCAGAACATCCTGCAAGGCAAGATTTGCCTGCAACTGATAATAGGCTGACGCCACCGAACTGGTCAGCGTCAGAGCGGCTTCAGCCTGTTCAGCACGGGCGGAATCCACCTGTGCTTTCGCGGCATTCACCTGATTGCGGTATTTCCCCCACCAGTCAAACTCATAGCTCAGATTCAGCCCGAGGCTGTTGCTGCTGTCGTAAATTGGCGCTTCGGGATAGCTGGTCAAAAACGGCGGGATCGTGTTTTTTGCGACACGTTCACGACGCGTTGAACCGTTCAAATCCAGATAAGGGCCATTGGCGGCATCAGCTTCTCCCATCACACTTTGCGCTTCGCGCACGCGGGCGGCTGCCTGACGTAATGATGGCGAGTTTTGCAACGTCGTAGTCATCAGATTATCGAGTTGCGGGTCATTAAGACTGCGCCACCACTGAGGACCGATGGTCAGGGAACTGACTTTTTCCTGCTGCAGATGAAGCTGTTGCGTATCCAGCAGCGACGACTGAGGAGCAATATTATTACTGGAGGCGCAGCCGGCCAACGTCAAAACGGCAAACAGCGGCGTAAGCCTCCAGCGAGCTTGGAGTGACATGTGTGGTTTACCTGAACAGAAATCTAGAATTGTTGTGGTGCTGTCGCATCCATCTGATCAAGGCGAGTTAACAGTTTGCGCGTCAGGGTTTCTAACTGCTTCTGTTCATCTGCGTCTAATGTCGACCAGAGAAAATGCAGGCTCTTATGTTGAGGCGGCAGTAACTTCTGAATAAAGGCTTCACCGTCAGCCGTCAGGTGCAAATGCAGACACCGGCGGTCGTTATCGCTTTCACGGCGTTCGATCCATCCGCGTTTTTCCAACTCATCCGCAATACGGGTGGCGTTGGTGCGGGATGAACCTAGCGCAGAGCTTAGCTCCGAAGGCTGAATGCTGTGACTTTCCTGCGCATCAAGGGTGAGTAACGCCATAAACAGCGTTTCATTAATTCCTTGTGCTTTCAGCATCTTATTACGGTTTTCAAGCAATTTACTTTGCATGTGCATACACAGGCGGGTCAGCAGAATTTCCTGATAAGGGAAATCTTTTTGCTTTTTAGCCCGGAAATTCAACATGTTTTCAATTGGCGCGAACGAACTGTCCATATGAGAAGCCTCATTAGTTACGAATGACATAGTAACGATGGTAATTAATAATATCAATGTCATGAATCACCAATTCTTTAGCAATTAGTGTTATTCATAACTCCGGTGAATTATTCGATGTTTAATGTATCAGGCAGACTTTGCCCGGGTGTTGCCTTACGGTAAAAATGGTCCTCAGCTTGCCAGCAGCATCACCTTGAACACCAGGCCGTACACTACGGCACCGGTCAGGGTGGCAATAATGATGCTTTTGGTACGCCAGAAAATCAGTGCGAGCAGAACGAAACCGGCCAGTGACGGCAGCAGTTTTTGTTGATCACGCAGAATTTCAGGGGTGCCTGAAACCACCAGCAGCGCGCAAATTGACGCGATACCAATGCTGTCGAGCACGCGGGAGAGCGGGCCATTTTTCAGTCCCGATTTCTGCCGCGAACCCAGGCGCAGAGGCAGATACCGGAACAGGTAATTGACGGTGCCGACGAGCAGACAAACCAGAATGACATCAGTGCTCATCTGAGGTTATCTCCGTGGCAGAAGGGGATTGAGGACGTTGCAGCAGGGCGGCAAGGCACCCTGCGCCCAGACCACCGCCTATGGCAGCGGGGATCGACCAGAACAGCAGCCCGCCCAGCGCACCGGCCAGCGAGGCGACAAACACTATGCTCTGCTGGCGCTTAAAAGCTGCGAGCAGGAAACTCAGAAACAGCGCCGGTAACATAAATCCCAGCGCGGCTTCGACGGCCGGGAAATTTTCCAGCGGACCATTACCAAACAGTGCACCCACGGCGGTGCCCGATACCCACGACAGCCACGATGACAGCGCAATGCCGCACATCCAGTTTTCACTCCAGCTGCGTTTATCACGGATCAGCCTGGCGGTGGCGGCAGCGAACACTTCGTCCGTCAGGCCGAATGCCCAGAGCGCCGTTTTTTTACCATTGAGCTTTCCCGCCAGGCGATTGCGCAGCGACGGGCCGTACAGCACGTGCCGGACATCCATCGCCATCACGGTCAGGGCGGAAACCCATAACGACATTCCTGCACTGAGCAGCGCGGTGATCACAAACTGGCTGGCGCCAGCGTAGATAAGAATGGAAAACAGCAGACTTTCAGCGGGAGTGAAACCTAGTTTGACCGCGCTGAGCCCGAATGCAAAAGCAATGGGCAGATAACCAATCACGATAGGAAGGCTATCGGTAATACCTTGTGCGAAAGTGGAAACGCGGACGGGGTCAGGTGCTTCGAGATCTGGATTGGTTTGCATGGATATTTGAAACATTGTGAAACCGGATGGTTGCCGGCGAATAATTCATGGCGTAAACATTACCAGACTGTAAGTATTGTTGACACCCTTTGGTTCAAATAAATTTCCCAAATGACTATTCGCAAGCTAATCAGGAGGGGTGATGATTCCCGCCTGATGTAGTTTCGTACGTTATCAGGCCAGTGTGTACTTATGACCCTTCCACCAGACCAGTAAATTCAGTATACACATGACGATGCCTGCTGCTGAGACCCCGTACCAGCCTGCCGCCTGATAGGCTGAAGCCGACACCAGTGAACCTGCCGCACCCCCGATAAAGTATGTCGTCATGTAACCCGCCGTCAGGCGGTTACGCGCTTCCGGCATCGTTTTATAGATAACACTTTGGTTGGTGATGTGTACGCCCTGAACCGAAAGGTCCAAAACGATGATACCGATAATCAGCGAAATCACCGAGTGTTGTCCCAGGGCAATCGCAGCCCATGACAGTAACAGCAGCACCAGCCCGGCGGTCGTGGTCAGATGCGCTTTGCCTTTATCCGCCAGATTCCCTGCACGGGTGGCCGCCAGTGCCCCCGCCGCCCCCACCAGACCAAACAGGCCGATTACCCCTTCGGAATAGTGATACGCCGGGCCAGCCAGCAGGAACGCCATCGACGTCCACAAAATGCTGAAGTTGGCGAAGCAGAACATGCCGATCAGCGCGCGGGTACGTAACACCGGCGTGTGGATGAACAGCGTAAAAATGGATTTCAGCAGTTGTGGATAATTCAGATCCGTTTTTTGCTGATGTTTCGGCAGCTTGCGCCACAGCACCAGCGCCATCACGATCATCAGCGCACTGGCAACCCAGTACACCGTCCGCCAGCCGCCCAGCGACGCCAGCGCACCAGCGACGGTTCGTGCCAGCAGAATACCCAACAGCAAGCCAGACATAATCAGTCCGACCACTTTACCGCGACGCTCCGGTTCCGCCAGTGTGGCGGCCAGAGGCACCAGAATCTGCGCCACGACCGAGAACAGCCCGGTCAGCGCCGTCCCGACCAGCATGATGGTCAGCGTGGGCGCCATGGCGGTGATCAGCAGTCCGGCGGCGGAAAGCAGCGTCATCAGCACGATTAACCCGCGACGCTCAAACATATCGCCCAGCGGCACGATAAACATCAACCCACAGGCGTAACCGAGCTGCGCCACCGTCACAATAAACCCGGCCTGATTGACGGAAAGATTAAACGCACGGGCGATGGTTTCCAGCAGCGGCTGCGGGTAATAGTTACTGGCGACGGCAAGCCCGGTGGCCACCGCCATCAGAATAATCAGTGCCGGGCTGAGTGGGGAATGTGTGGTCGTTTTTTTCATAATGAGATTTAACAGATCTTATTGAAGAATCAGGGGAAATTCGGATGATGATTATCGTTTTGGTTGAAATATTAAACCAATGAATAGTTTTAATGGCAACTATTTGGTTTTGTAATAGACACAGTGGCAAGAGAGCCGACAACAGGAGGGGCTTCCTGCTGTCAGATTGTCAGGTCAGCAATTCTTTACGTGCGGCCATCGCCAGAAAATGGCTGCGGTCGCGATATGACGGATGATTTTTAACTTTATTATCAATGCGTTTGATCAGGGTGTCAGGCAGCGAAATATTGATTCGATGCGCTTTCCCTTCGAATTCCGAGAGATCAATATCAATCAAAAACCAGGTATCGAAGTCGGCATATTCGGGATTAGCGGCATACACCAAATGGCCTGCATCAAAAATATCGTCAACAACAAAGCGTTCGCTTTCGATCAAATCTTCTACTGTCATCAGGATGGCTTCGCGAACCATAGGGGCGATTTCTTCACGGGTATCCGCTGCAGAGAAGCATCCGTAATCAAACGCGGTAAATGCAGGTACCACCATACCGTAAGCGGTTTTGTCATCTTTTGGTGTTTCAAGACCGACTGAAAAGAACATATTCAACCTCCAGTTGCAGGATCATATCCCTGCCATTTTTCTAATGGATTTGAGAGTTCCCACAGGTAAATCATTTTTGGGGTGGGGAACGGGAAAGGTTTTGTTGGTGACAGGTGACCACCAAATTTGATGACTTCCTCCCCGGTGACGCTTGAGTTCACAACCCGCTGCAAGCAGCGCTTTAATCAATTCCGTTGATTTCATGGGCTCTCCTTGGTGATGGATGATTATACACACCAATACACACGCCAGCAATCACCCACAAAAAAACGGGCGGAGATTTCTCTCCGCCCGCGGGCCTTACTGAGTCTGTGACTGCGTTATTTCGCCGCAGCAGCCGCTTCTTTTACCCAGCCATCAAATTCTTCCTGATGGGCTTTGATCCAGCCATCCGTCTGTGCAGCGATATCCGCATCTGAATTTTTACCCGCGTGCATGGCGGCATTCTGCGCATTGATGTCTTTCAGAGGCAGTTTCATGATGGCAAACAGTTTTGCTGCCGCCGGGTTTTTCTCAGCCCAGGCTTTGTTCGCCACGATGTGCATGGTGCTCACCGGGAAACCGTAGTTTTTGCCATTTGGCAGTTTGGTATCGGCGTTTTTATCCCCTGGCACTACGGAGAACGGTACCTGCATCCACAACACGTCTTTGCCCGGGATCAGCACGTTGCTCACCCAGTACGGCGTCCAGGTGTAATAGAAGATCGGTTTCCCTTCTTTGTAACGCGTGATGGTGTCAGCGATCATCGCAGAGTAGTTACCCTGATTGTGCGTCACGGTCGGTTCAAGACCATAGGCTTTCAGCTGTTCATTCAGCGCCGCTTCGCAGCCCCAGCCCGGTGTACAACCGGTCAGATCGGCTTTGCCGTCGCCGTTGGTATCAAACAGTTTGGCCAGTTTCGGGTCTTTCAGCTGTTCGATATTAGTGATGTGGTATTTCTCAGCGGTTTTCTTATCGATCAGCCAGCCCTGTGCCGCGCCGGTCACGTAAGTCCCTTCACGGTAAAACACTTTGTCACCACCGGCGGCTTTGTACATTTCATCATGCAGCGGTGACCAGTTGACGGCGGTGAAAGTGGCATCACCGGCAGCCAGGGTGGTGTAGCCGACGTTGTAATCGACCTCGCGGGTTGGCTGAACGTCATAGCCCAGTTTTTCCAGCGCCTTGCTTACCAGTTCTGTCTGAAAAGACTCTTCGCTGATGGTGCTCTGAACGGGTGTCACGCTGATGCCTTTACCCGGCAGATCGGCGGCGAATGTGGTGGCTGTTGCAAATGTGGTGAGGGCGGCAACTGCCCAGATTCCTGTCTTTTTCATAAATTCCTCGATTTTTATAATGCGTTATTTTGCTGCGGCGGCAGCTTCTTTGATCCAGCCATCGAAGGTCGCCTGATGCGCCTTGATCCAGCCATCAACATGCTGCTGGATATCTTCTGATGAGGATTCACCTTCATGCATCCGCAGGTTCTGCGCATTCACGTCGGCCAGTGGCAGTTTCATGATGGCGAACAGTTTCGCGGCCGCCGGGTTTTTCTCAGCCCAGGCTTTGTTCGCCACGATGTGTTCGTTATTGACCGGGAAACCATAGTTCTTGCCGTTCGGTAGCGTGGTATCGAGATCTTTCTGCGAACCCGGATTGGCCGAGAACGGCACAGTCAGCCAGACCACGTCTTTGCCCGGTTTCATCTCGTTGCTGACCCAGTACGGCGTCCAGGTGAAGTACAACACCGGCTTACCGGATTTAAACCGGGTGAGGGTGTCAGCGATAATGGCCGAATAGTTCCCCTCGTTTTGCGTCACGGTATTGCTCAGACCGTAGGCTTTGATTTGGGTGTTAATCACCTGGCCGCAGACCCAGCCCGGATTACAACCCGCCATATCCGCTTTGCCGTCGCCGTCAGCGTCAAAGAGTTTGGCGATCTTCGGATCTTTCAGCTGTGACAAATCGTGGATGTGATATTTGTCGGCGGTTTTTTTATCGATCAGATAACCCTGCGCTGCGCCGCTGATGTAGGTGCCCTGACGGTAGAATTTCTGGTCGCCACCGGCTGTGTTATACATGTCTTTTTGCAGCGGCTCCCAGTTCACCGCCATGTAGGTAGAATCGCCGCTGGCGATGGCGGTATACGCCACGTTGTAATCCACTTCGCCGGTTTGCTGAACGTCATAGCCCAGTTTTTCCAGCGCGCGGTTAACCAGTTCTGTCTGGAAGGCTTCTTCCGCGATGGTACTTTGCAACGGTTTGACGACCACGCCTTTGCCCGGTAAATCGGCAGCGAAAACGGCGGGTGTCGCAATGGATAATGCGAGGACGAGTGTGTTGAGCGATGTTGTGCGCATGGTGAACCCTTATTCTTGCTTGTGAATACGTAAGAGTGGACTGCGTTGTTTTAGCTTTTTGAGAGTTCCCGGCAGCGAACCGCCGGGAAAAATGCAGTGTGTGAATCAGGCTTTCTTCGTGAAAGGCTTCATCACCAGACCGACGGGACCGCGGGTGAACCAGCGGTGACCGCCTTTACTGCGGCTGTCGCGTCCCATCGACTGGGTGAGACGGTCGAGGATAATGGCGAGAATAACGATACCCGCACCACCGACTGACGCCAGACCCATATCCAGACGACCAATACCGCGTAGTACCATCTGACCCAGACCACCGACGGCGATCATCGAGGCGATAACCACCATCGACAGCGCCAGCATCAGCGTCTGGTTAATACCGGCCATGATGGTCGGCATCGCCAGCGGCAACTGAACTTTAAACAGCAGCTGACGCGGGCTGGAACCAAAGGATTTCGCGGCTTCGATCAAGTCTTCCGGCACCTGATTGATACCCAGAATGGTCAGACGCACCACCGGCGGCAGGGCGAAGATAATCGTTACCACTACGCCCGGCACGTTACCGATACCAAACAGCATCACGATCGGCACCAGATAGACGAACGCCGGTGTGGTCTGCATGGCATCCAGCAACGGCCTGATAATTTTGGCCGCCTTCTGGCTGCGCGCCAGCCATATCCCGAGCGGAAGGCCGATCAGAATACAGAAGAACAGCGAGGTCAGAACCAGCGCCAGCGTCACCATTGCCTGTGACCAGGCACCGATTGCGCCAATCAACACCAGCGAAACCAGCGTGGCAGCACCCATGCCGAAACCGGCCATCTGCCAGGCGAGCAGGGCGAAGACCAGGATCGCAATCGGCGCTGGCAGGGATTCCAGACCATGCTGGAAACCGCTCAGGACGAAATCGACCGGAACACGGATCCCCTGAAATACCGGGCGGAAGTTACCGACCAGCCAGTCGATCCCCTCAGTCACCCAGCGGTCGAGCGGGATCAGCGTGCTGTGAAACGGATCGAGAATATTAAAATGCTGATGCTGTTCCGGCGCGACGCTCAGCCAGTCGTTGGTCTGGGCGGCGGCATGGTGCGTCGCGTCTGGTGTGCTGGTTGCGGCATCGCTGCTGCCGCCCCACGGATCACTGCTGCCTGCATCGGCTGGCGCGGCATGGGTGGCGGCGTCAGCTTGTGGCGCGACACCGCCACTGGCGTTATCGGCACTCCACGGATCCACGGAAGGATCGAGAGCCTGGGCCTGAGCGGCCTGCGCGTGCTGTGTAATGGTGTTCGTTATGGTTGAAGTGCTCATTCGTTACCCCCTTCTTTGTCCAGAGCCTGAAGCAGCATGGCTTTGGAAATAATGCCGATATAGTTATTGTCCTCATTGACGACCGGCACAGCGCAAGGCGCGGCGGCGACATGGGAAATCAGTTCGCTGAGCGGCATGTCTGCCTGCACGGCTGCCGGAGATTCCAGCAAGGCGCTTTCCAGCGACTGATTGGTTTTGAGCGCGGTTTTCAGGGATTCAATCGACACCACGCCAATGAATTTCTGTCCACGTTCAAGCACATAACCATATTCGCGGTCTTCATCTTCGAGCAGCTTGAGAGCGGCACGTGGACCAAAACCGGGGGTTTTACGAATAAGCGCGCCACGACGGCGGGCAATGTCTTTGGCACTGAAGACCTGACTGATATCCACACCACGGAAGAACGTGCGCACATAGTCGTTGGCCGGATTATTAAGAATGTCTTCCGGCGTGCCGACCTGTACCACTTCGCCGCCCTGCATAATGGCGATGCGGTCGCCAATACGCATGGCTTCGTCCAGATCATGAGAAATGAACACGATGGTGCGCTGATGCTGAGCCTGAAGCTTCACCAGTTCATCCTGCATTTCGGTACGAATTAACGGGTCAAGTGCAGAGAAGGCTTCATCCATGAGCAGAATGTCAGGGTTGTTGGCCATAGCACGCGCTAAACCGACACGCTGGCGCATCCCGCCTGACAATTCATCCGGATAAGAGTTGGCATAGTTTTCCAGCCCGACCTGACGCAGCGCGTCAAGCGCTTTGGTATTGCGCTCTTCGACCGGCACACCGGCCAGCTCCATACCAAACGCGGTGTTATTCAACACGGTCAGGTGTGGCATCAGCGCAAAGGACTGAAATACCATACTGATTTTACTGCGGCGCACCTGGCGCAATTTTGCTTCTGAGATTTTGGCGATGTCTTCGCCGTCGATCAGGACTTCGCCACGGGTGGGCTCTATCAGACGATTGAGAAGGCGTACCATGGTGGATTTACCGGAACCGGATAACCCCATGATGACGAAAATCTCGCCTTCTTCAATGGCCAGACTGGCATTCTTAACGCCAAGTGAAAGACCGGTTTTCTCAAAAATCTCTTCTTTACCCTTGCCTGCATCAATCATCTTGAAAGCGCGATCCGGGTTTTCGCCAAATACCTTATAAAGATTCTTTACTTCGATTTTAATTGCCATGCAATGTGCATTCCTTGGATATAAATAGCCGTATCGGCTCGATGTCTAATTTTTGTGTTGGATCGTATAGGATTTTGCCTGTAACGAAATAGTGAACGCGTTATACCCTAACACATCGAAATTCTGAGACAAGTCTCAATGTTTCCGGTGAATATTCATGATTGGGTTTCTGGTTACGTATTTATCTGTATTTGCGGTGTTTAATTTCGGTAAATTCAAACTGACAATTAATGACAATTTATCCCGCCAGAATACTTTGGGTTTTTGCCTAATTTAACGACGGATTGTTTCGCTAAGAATATAATTAATTTACTGATTTTATGGGTTTTATTGTCTTTTTTATTTGTGTGATTTTAGAACGAAATCATTGAGGTATTCCCCTGAGGTTAATGCGTTTTATGAGGAAGGGATTTGCAAGGGTAAATAGAGATTTGAGCTTTGCGTGAAAGCCGTGAATTTACCGCTTGTCTGAAAGATGACTACGTAATGAAATAATCACCTGAACAGGCGGGGTATGCGGGAAATTCGCCGGTGATGACACCGGCAGGGAGGGGGAAGTTCTTCACGCAAAACGGCCGGAATTCGGCCTCAGGATACGGATTTTTCTTCGTCTGCTATTTTGCGATACAGACGTCTCGGATGACCGATATTTCCGTACTGCATCTCGACGCCGATAAAGCCAATTTCCACGCAATATTCCAGATAGCGGCGACCGGTCGTTTTGCTGATCCCAACCTCTTCAACCACCTGTTCCACCGACCAGCTGACGTCGGGTTTCGCCGTGAAAACCCGCTGAACCAGTTCGAGCGTATTCGGCTCGATGCCTTTGGCAGAAGGCGCTGCCGGTGTATCGCTGGCGGGCAGATTGAACAATTTATCCAGCGCCCGCTGATCGACCACTTTCACATTACGCAGCGTTTGCACCAGTTGCATAAAGCGCTCGAGTGAACTGCGCAGACGATGGAACGACACCGGCTTGATGATGTAATCGAACGCGCCGCTGCGCATGGCCTGGCTACAGGTTTGCATATCGCTGGCAGCGGTAATGAAAATCACCGAGCAATCGAAGCTTTTCAGCAACGGGCTGTCGATCAGATCGACACCCTGACCATCCGGCAAATAGTTATCGAGTAAGATCAGACGCGGCTGATGCAGGCGCAGCAGAGAACGCGTCTGCTCCAGTGTGGCCGCAATGCCGACGACGCGCAGGTTGAAATTTTGCTCGATAAAATCACGGTGCAGACCGGCCAGATGCGGCTCATCTTCCACAATCACGACATCGAGTGCGCTGCTGTTATTCATGGTTCTGTCCTGTTAACGCTTCTGCCGGATACGGGATAAAGACTGAAAATATTGTACCTTGCGGCGTGTTGTCTGAGATTTCGATGCTGCCACCCGCCTGACGGACATAACCGGCCACCAGATACAGGCCGATACCGTGTTCTGCACCCGTGGCGTCCTGCCCGCTGGAGGGCTTGCTGGTGACGCCTTGTTCAAACAGGTGCGGCTTGAGTGTATCTTCCACGCCGCTGCCCTGATCGGCGACTTCAATCAGCAGTTCCCGGTTCCGGTCGGAAATATACAATTCGACCGGTGCCGGGGGCGTCAGTGCTTTCAGTGTGGCGTCCACGGCGTTATCCAGCAAATTACCAATCACTGACATCAGTTCGGTTTCACTGATGGCTGCCGGTATGCGGGTGAGCTGACAGGCGGGATCGAAACTCAGTTCGACACCTTTTTCGCGTGCACTGACGTATTTCCCCAGCAGCAGGCCACAAAGTGCTGGCGAGGTAAAGCGTGCTGAGACGAAATCCAGCACGGCCTGCGCGCCTTCCGACTGTGCCTGAATATAGCGCATTGCATCGTCGTAACGCTGCATTTGCAGCAAGCCCGCCAGCGTCGCAGTCCAGTTCAGTTGTTCATGGCGCATGATGCGAAGGTTATCGGCGTAGCGCTTCACCTGACTCAGCTGGCTGCTCAGCGTATTAATGTCGTTTTTATCGCGGAAACTGAATACCCAGCCACTTTCTGCACCGGGTTCAAGTTCGATGGGTACGCGGTTGACGATCACCTGTCTCTGATTGAGTACCGTAATCTGATCATGCTGACTGTTGTTTTCACTGACACCACGTTGCGTAAAGAACGTGGGCGGCGTCTGAAGCACCTCCGCCAGCGGTTTACCCAGTAGCTCGTTTTCGGGCTGGCGGATATCCAGTAACTCGCGTGCGGCCCGGTTAATTGAAATCAGTTGCCTTTCGGCGTTGATCGCAAATACGCCCTCATACATGGCTTCCAGCAACGCTTTTTGCTGGCGGACCAGCAGGGCAATATCTTTGGGTTCCAGCCAGAACATCTGTTTTTTAACGTTGCGGGTGAACATCCATGAAAAAATAAACAGCAGTAATAAAAGCAGTAAACCGTATAAACCGGCCTGCGCCAGACGGCGGCCATTAATATTATCGATGTAAGAGGTGAGATAACCGACCGAGACAATGCCGATCACCTGATTACTGGCATCCAGAATCGGGGCTTTGCTGCGCAATGAAACGCCGATGCCGCCCTGACGTACGGAAATAATGGTTTTACCGGCCAGCACACCGGCGTTATCACCGCCAATCATCGGCAGGTCTATGCGCTCCGGAGATTCGGAATGATAAAGATGCAGCTCGCGGGTATCGCCGATAACGATATAACTGGCGTCACTTTTATCGCGTAATGGCTGGATTAGTTTCGCGATGCCGGGGATATCGCGGGCCTGTACCTTCTGCGCCAGCCCCGGCATCAGAGCGATCTCGCTGGCCTGAACCCGTGCACGCTGGCCCAGATCATGATGTAACTGACGGTCAATAATATGAAATAAAATAGCCCCCAGCAGTGCCAGCAACACGCAGGAAAATACCACCAGAGATAAAAAGAGTTTTACCTGAAAAGGTAACCTGAATTTCATACGACCTGCTGCACGGCGAACCTGAGATATACATTCAATAAGCCTATCACGGCGAAATGTGAGTCGTAATCGCAGAGAAGCGGAGTTGTGAACAGAAGATTAAAATAATGATTATTTCACACAGTAATAACAGGGTTAATAGCGGGATTTACTACTAATCTTATAATCCTTATAAATCAGGGTGCATTAACACCATAAACACCATAACAACCTTTATCCCTGCGGTTTTAATTTGAACAACCTCACACCCGGCTGACCGCCTGTTTTCATATGCTCAGACCATCAATAAGAAAAGTCTTCAGAAGAAAGAGGCAATGTCATGAGCACAACCGACGATTCCTACATCGCTGTCAAAGAAACGAAAACCTCCGGCCTCTCGGCCAGACAAAAATGGTGGCACATTCTTGATCACTACAAGATAGGCATTATCCCGCTGCCCTTTTTCCTGCTGGCGGGCGTGCTGATCCTGCTCGATTGCCTGAATGGCAAGTTGCCGAGTGACATCGTGGTGATGGTCGCCACGCTGGCCTTCTTCGGTTTTGCCTGTGGCGAGTTGGGTAAACGCTTACCTGTGGTGGGTAAACTGGGGGCCGCGGCGATTTGTGCCACTTTTATTCCTTCGGCGATGGTGCATTACGGCCTGCTGCCGGATGTTGTGGTTGATTCCACGGTCAAATTCTATAAATCCACCAATATTCTCTACCTTTATATCTGCTGCATTATTGTCGGCAGCATTATGAGCATGAACCGTCAGGTGCTGATCCAGGGCTTTATGCGTATTTTCGTACCGATGCTGTGCGGCGAAGTGGTCGGCATGATTGCCGGTATGGCGATGGGCACTGTTTTAGGTTTACCGCCAATGCAAACCTTCTTCTTCCTGATCCTGCCGATCATGGCTGGCGGTGTCGGGGAAGGTGCGATCCCGCTGTCGATGGGTTACGCGACCATCCTGCATATGGAGCAGGGCGTGGCGCTTGGGCGCATTCTGCCGATTGTTATGCTCGGTGGCCTGACGGCCATTGTGCTGGCGGGCGTGCTGAACCAGCTCGGTAAACGTTATCCGCATCTTACCGGCGAGGGCCAACTGATGCCGTCGAAAAAAGGCCAGATGGGCAGTGGCACCGATGAGTTTGAGGGCAATCCGGGCGTCAACGCGCTGGCCTGTGGTGCGCTGCTGGCCATCCTGCTGTACATGGTCGGGATGCTCGGCCAGAAATGGATCGGCCTGCCAGCGCCGGTCGGCATGCTGTTTGCGGCGGTGCTGGTGAAACTGGCGAACGGTGTTTCGCCGACTATTCAGCACGGCTCAATGACGGTGTATAAATTCTTCCGTACTGCGGTAACTTATCCGGTATTGTTCGCAGTGGGTGTCGCGATCACGCCCTGGCAGGAATTGATCAACGCTTTCACCCTGCAGAACCTGCTGGTGATTGTGACCACGGTGCTGGCGCTGGTCGGCACCGGTTTTTATGTGGGTAAGAAAATTGGCATGCACCCTATCGATGTGGCGATTGTTTCCTGCTGCCAGAGCGGGCAGGGCGGCACGGGCGACGTGGCGATTCTGACCTCCGGCAACCGCATGACGCTGATGCCTTTCGCGCAAATCGCTACCCGTATCGGGGGAGCTATCAACGTTTCTGTCGGTCTGTTTGTTCTGGCGAAGTTCTTCTCATAACACCTTCACCCACCCCTTCAGCCTAAGGGGTGGGTTTTCCTGAGAAAAAATCCCCAGTCCAATTTTGGACTCAATTCAACCTGCTTATTTATTGTCCGGCGGTTATTATTTGCGCACTCAGAGACGAGTCACCCGCCCCGTGAGCAGGTTCCCACGTAAGGAAGAGCACTATTTTTTGACGAAAGAATCCACGCATGTTCCGTATTAAATCGCTTGTTTCTGCCTTACTGCTGCTCGTTACCGGTTTGTTTAGCATCCACTCCTTTGCTTTTGATATGCCAAAAGAATTTGAGTCTATGGACACCTACAAATTTTTCCATAGCGAACTTTTTGATGGAAAAGGTTCTACCGTGACTGCGGTCAATACGGGCAACTCAGACAATATTAAAAGCGCCCTGCTGGCGGAATATCCGCGCTGGAAGGGGACACATTATCGCTGGGGTGGCACCACCCACAAAGGCGTGGACTGCTCGTCGCTGATGCAGCATCTGTTTAATGATTCCCTGCAAACACGCCTGCCAAGAACCACCTTTCAGCAAATCAGGAACGGCAGAAAAGTGAGTAAAAATAATCTGAAACCGGGAGATTTAGTGTTTTTCAAAACGTCGCCGGGCGATCGTCATGTCGGCGTGTATGTCGGGGATCATCAGTTCATTCATGCCTCGAAAATTGAAGGCGTCACTATTTCATCACTGGATAATCAGTATTGGGTTGATCATTACGAAACCGCACGTCGTTTAGAACTGATGAGCTAAAAAAAAGGCGGATCCTTTCAGGAGATCCGCCCGTTTGTTTTGGATGGTTATTTATCTGACGAAGCCTGCCAAAGATTCAGCTGACCATCCGCCACATGCTTATCAATCGCTGTCAGTTCTTCAGCGGTGAAGCGCAGATTATCCAGCGCTTTCACGTTTTCATCCAGTTGCTCCGGACGGCTGGCGCCAATCAGCACCGACGTCACGCGATCGTCTTTCAGCAGCCAGCTCAGCGCCATCTGCGCCATGGTCTGTCCGCGCTGCTGCGCCATCTCATTGAGCAACCGCAGGCTGTTCAGGTTATCTTCTGTCAGCATCTTGGCGTTCAGCCCGCGCACCTTATTCCCTTCCACCTGCATGCGCGAGCCGTCAGGGATGCCGTTGAGATACTTGCCGGTCAGCAACCCCTGCGCCAGCGGCGTAAAGGCGATGCAACCTGCGCCATTTTGGTCCAGCGTATCCAGCAAACCACTCTTATCCACCCAGCGGTTCAGCAGATTGTATGACGGCTGATGGATCAGCAGCGGTACTTTCAGCTCGCGCAGTAACTCCGCCATGATCTGGGTACGTTCCGGCGAATACGAAGAAATTCCGACGTATAGCGCCTTACCGCTTTGCACCGCATAAGCCAGCGCCGCCGCGGTTTCTTCCATCGGCGTTTCTTCATCCACCCGGTGCGAGTAGAAGATATCGACGTAATCCAGCCCCATGCGTTGCAGGCTCTGATCCAGACTGGCGAGCAGATATTTGCGCGAGCCGCCGGAACCGTACGGTCCTGGCCACATGTCGTAACCGGCTTTGGTAGAGATGATCAGTTCATCGCGATATGGCGCGAAGTCCTGCTTCAGCAAACGGCCAAAATTTTCTTCCGCAGAGCCCGGAGGCGGGCCGTAGTTATTCGCCAGATCAAAATGGGTGATGCCTAAATCGAAGGCTTTTTGCAGCAATGCACGCTGGGATTCCAGCGGACTGACATGGCCGAAGCTGTGCCACAGGCCAAGAGAAAGGGCAGGGAGTTGTAAACCGCTCTGACCGCAACGGCGGAATTGCATGGTTTCGTAACGGGAGGATGAGGCTTGATAGGGCGTCATGATGTTTCCTTTTTCTGATCGCGTAGGGTTTTGAAACACTGTTTCTATACTAACGCTGAGAAAAATAACGGCAACATCCGTTTTCCTCCTTCCCCTCTCACGAGGGGAAGGAGCTGTTTAGAAATCCCAGTCCTCGTCTTCGGTGTTGACGGCTTTGCCGATCACATACGACGAACCGGATCCGGAGAAGAAGTCATGGTTTTCGTCGGCGTTTGGCGATAATGCGGAAAGGATCGCCGGATTCACATCCGCCATGCTGGCCGGGAACAGGGCTTCGTAGCCGAGGTTCATCAGCGCTTTGTTGGCGTTGTAGTGCAGGAATTTCTTCACGTCTTCGCTCCAGCCCACACCGTCGTACAGTTCTTCGGTGTAGCGGATCTCGTTATCGTACAAATCCTGAATCAGATCAAACGCCTGCTCCTTGATCTGACGCTGACGCTCTTCGCTTTCCAGCGCCAGCGCTTTCTGGAATTTATAGCCGATGTAGTAACCGTGAACCGCTTCATCGCGGATGATCAGACGGATCAGATCGGCGGTGTTGGTCAGCTTGGCGCGGCTCGACCAGTACATCGGCAGATAGAAACCGGAATAGAACAGGAACGATTCGAGGAACACGCTGGCGACTTTCTTCATCAGCGGATCTTCGCCGTCGTAATACGACAAAATGATCGCGGCTTTGTTTTGCAGCGCGACATTTTCCTCGCTCCAGCGGTAGGCTTCATCCACGTCCACGGTGGCGCACAGCGTCGAGAAAATCGAACTGTAAGAACGCGCATGCACCGCTTCCATAAAGCAGATATTCGAGTAAACCGCTTCTTCGTGCGGTGTCACCGCGTCCTTCATTAGCGTCGGTGCGCCG
The DNA here is from genome assembly GCF_963881615.1 of Rahnella sp. CJA17(1/100). Lineage (NCBI taxonomy): Bacteria > Pseudomonadati > Pseudomonadota > Gammaproteobacteria > Enterobacterales > Yersiniaceae > Rahnella > Rahnella sp. CJA17(1/100). The sequence goes on from NZ_CAWOJA010000004.1 coordinate 28,822, forward strand.
ACCACGTTTTGCACGGTATCCAGCAGCGTCAGGCCAGTAAACACGCGGATCGTCAACTGTTTCTCTTTTGCGCTGAGCGTCGCCCAGGACGGAATATCGTTCGACAAAGGCACCTTTTCCGGCAACCAGAAATTCGACGTCAGGCGGTTCCACACTTCCAGATCTTTATCGTCCTGGATTTTGTTCCAGTTAATGGCTTTGCTGACCGGCTGTGGCACTAACAATTGTTTTACTGCGCTCATCTTTTAAATCCTTTCAGTCGGTTACAGCGTGCAGGAAACGCAGCCCTGAACTTCGGTGCCTTCCAGCGCCATCTGGCGCAGACGGATGTAATAAATGGTTTTGATGCCTTTGCGCCAGGCGTAAATCTGCGCTTTATTGATGTCGCGCGTGGTGGCGGTATCGCGGAAGAACAGCGTCAGCGACAACCCCTGATCGACGTGCTGCGTGGCTTCGGCGTAAGTATCAATGATTTTTTCCGGGCCGATTTCATAGGCATCCTGGTAGTAATCCAGATTGTCGTTGGTCATAAACGCCGCCGGATAATACACACGGCCAATTTTGCCCTCTTTGCGGATTTCTACGCGGGACACAATCGGATGAATACTCGACGTCGAATTATTGATGTAGGAAATAGAACCGGTGGGCGGCACCGCCTGTAAATTCTGGTTATACAGGCCATGCTGCATCACGGAGGCTTTCAGCGCCGCCCAGTCTGCGGTGGTCGGAATGGCAATACCGGCATCTGCAAACAGTTCGCGCACGCGCCCGGTTTTCGGCTGCCATTTTGCCGCCAGTGCGTCATCGACATATTTGTCGAAATACGCGCCGCTGGCGTAGGTGGAATCGCTGAAGCCTTTAAACGACTGCTGGCGCTCGATGGCGATCTGGTTCGAGGCGCGGATCGCGTGGAAAGCCACGGTGCAGAAATAGATATTGGTGAAATCCAGACCTTCTTCCGAACCGTAGTAAATACGCTCGCGACACAGGTAACCGTGCAAATTCATCTGGCCGAGGCCGATGGCGTGCGAATCCTGATTCCCCTGATCAATAGATGGCACTGAGCGGATGTGGCTCATGTCAGACACCGCCGTCAGCGCACGAACCGCCATTTCGACAGTATTGCCGAAATCCGGTGAATCCATCGCCGAAGCGATATTCAGCGAACCGAGGTTACAGGAAATGTCTTTGCCAGTTTCCTGATAAGACAGGTCTTCACCGTAGATCGTCGGCGAATTCACCTGCAAAATCTCCGAACACAGGTTACTCATGTTAATGCGACCTTTGATCGGATTGGCGCGGTTAACCGTGTCTTCAAACATCATGTACGGGTAGCCGGATTCGAACTGAATTTCCGCCAGCACCTGGAAGAATTCACGCGCGTTGATTTTGCTTTTATGAATGCGTTTGTCATTCACCATCTCGCGATACTTCTCGCTGATGCTGATTTCAGACATCGGTACGCCGTACACTTTCTCGACGTGATACGGCGAGAACAGGTACATATCTTCATTATTCTTCGCCAGTTCGAACGTGATATCCGGAATAACCACGCCCAGCGACAGCGTTTTAATACGAATTTTTTCGTCGGCGTTTTCGCGTTTGGTATCGAGGAAACGCAGAATATCCGGGTGATGAGCGTTCAGATAGACCGCCCCCGCGCCCTGACGCGCACCGAGCTGGTTGGCGTAAGAGAAGGCATCTTCCAGCATTTTCATGATCGGAATGACACCGGAAGACTGATTTTCGATGCGCTTAATCGGCGCGCCCACTTCACGGATGTTGGTCAGCATAAACGCCACACCGCCGCCGCGTTTGGAAAGCTGCAGCGCCGAGTTCACCGAGCGACCGATGGATTCCATGTTGTCTTCAATGCGCAGCAGGAAGCACGACACCAGCTCACCGCGCTGTTTTTTGCCGCAGTTGAGGAACGTCGGCGTGGCAGGCTGGAAACGGCCGGAGATGATCTCATCAACAAAATGGCCAGCGAGCTGGATATCGCCGCGCGCCAGCGTCAATGCCACCATGCACACGCGATCTTCATAACGTTCAAGGTAGCGTTTGCCGTCGAAGGTTTTCAGCGTGTAGCTGGTGTAATACTTGAACGCGCCCAGAAACGTCTGGAAGCGGAATTTTTTGGCGTAAGCCTGTTTGAATAACGCTTTAATATCGTCAAACGCGTACTGATCCAGCACGCTGGCTTCGTAATAGCCTTCTTCCACCAGATAACGCAGTTTCTCCGCCAGATTGTGGAAAAACACCGTGTTCTGATTGACGTGTTGCAGGAAGTATTGGCGCGCGGCCAGGCGGTCTTTATCAAACTGGATCTGGCCGTTAGCATCGAACAGATTCAGCATCGCATTAAGCGCGTGATAGTCCGGGCCGCGGGTGCCGGGGTCGGTGATTGCTAGTTCTGTCGCTGCCAAAATTCTGTTACTCCCTGTCTGACCTTTGCAACGTCTTCCGGCGTTCCCAGCAACTCAAAACGGTACAGGTAAGGCACCTGACACTTTTGGGAAATAATATCGCCGGCAATACAATACGCTGCGCCGAAGTTGGTGTTTCCGGCGGCGATAACGCCGCGGATGAGTGAGCGGTTATGTTCGTCGTTCAGAAAACGGATCACTTGTGTCGGCACCGCGCCTTTGGCCGAACCGCCGCCGTAGCTCGGCACCACCAGAATATACGGTAAGTCCACACGCAATTTTTCAGGCTGACGATCTACCGGGATACGGATCGCCGGCAATCCTGTTCTGCCGACGAAACGATGGGTGTTTTCTGAACTGCTGGAAAAATAGACCAACGGATTCATCCGCCGGCCCTCAGAACGCGTTCTGGAGCTGGCGCAGGGCGCTGATTTTGTCCGGACGGAAACCAGACCAGTGATCGTCACCGGCCACAATCACCGGAACCTGCTGGTAGCCCATCGCACGAACCTGGCCGAGCGCCTGCTCATCCTGAGTCAAATCCACAACTTCGTAAGCGATGCCTTGTTTATCTAATGCACGGTAGGTCGCGTTGCACTGGACACAGTCTGGTTTACTGTAAATAATAATGCTCATGATTCGTATTTCCATCTTGTAAGAAATCAGAGACAATTTTTGCCTTCCCGCTGTGCGGCTGCTTCAGCCGGGGGAAAGGCGCGAGAGTCGGTGCCATCGTGGCGTCCCGATGAACTAAATACTAGATGTAGTGATTTGGATTTTCAACCACACAATATGTAGATTTTCTAAATTTGCTTATTGCAAAAGCGGCAAAGCCCGCAGGAAGCGGGCTGGCGAGGAAAAACTTTTTTTAGTTCAATTTTTAAGCGGTCAAATTACTGGCGCATACCCACCGCGAGGCGGTTAAACGCATTCATCAGACCGATGGCGAAGGTCAGTTCCGAGATTTCCACGTCGCTGAATTGCGCTTTCAGCGGCTCAAAGGCGTTGTCCGGTGCGCCGGTAGCGGCAACGAATGTCAGTGATTCGGCCCACGCCAGCGCGGCACGTTCACGCTCAGAATACACGTGGCTGACCTGCCAGCCCGCCAGCTGATCCAGTTTGGTCTGCGCGACTTCCATTTTACGCAACGCTTTGGAATGCATATCCAGGCAATAGGCGCAGCCGTTAATTTGTGACACACGCAGGAACGCCAGCTCGATAATCACGTTATCCAGCGGACCGTTTTCCAGTGCGCCGAGCGCGGCTTTCATCGGTTCCATCACCGAAGAAGACAGGGAATAGTAAGGCAGGCGAAGTGCAGTCATGATGATTTCCTCTGGGCGTTTCGGGCTAAACAGCGACGCAGGGTGCGTCTCAATGACCGCTACTTTACGCTGCGTATGGTCTATACTACAGGGCCATAAAATGTCTCTTTAAGCAGGTCATGAATGAACCGCTTCGACCTTGCCTTTCATCTCGATCCCCGACACAAAGCACCGCTTTACCGGCAGATTTATCAGCGGGTGAAACAGGCGATCATGGCAGGACAGCTTAAACGCGGCAGCCGTGTGCCGTCGGTGCGGGCTCTGGCCAGCGAACTCGGCGTGGCACGCGCCACGGTTGAAAATGCCTATGGCTTGCTGATGGCGGAAGGCTTTCTGCAAAGCCGCGGACAGGCCGGAACGGTGGTCAGCGCGCCGGAAAGTTTATCCGCGCCCGCACCCTCGCCGGTCAGAGAAGATGCCGGGCGTAAACCCGTCAACCCGATGTTGCCTTCCGTTTCTTCCCTGCCTTTCCAGCTCGGGCTTCCGGCACTGGATGCGTTCCCGCGTGCGATCTGGTCGCGCATTGTTTCACGGCAAATTCGTCACACCAGCATGAATGACTTAGGCCATCCGCCGCTGGCAGGCACGGACGTTTTACGCCACGCCGTTGCCCGTTATCTGCAACTTTCCCGCGGATTTACCTGCCGTCCTGAACAGATATTTATTTGCGGCGGCTATGCGCCGGTGCTGGATTTGATCATCGGCAGCCTGCTGCAACCGGGCGACGGCGTCTGGCTGGAAGACCCGGGTTATCCGGTCACGCAGGCATTTTTCCGTGCCGCCGGTGCCACGCCGATGGCGGTGAATGTTGATGATGAAGGCATGAATGTTCCGCAGGCGGTGGCGCAGTTTGCGAACGCACGATTTGCCGTGGTGACGCCCGCTCATCAAAGTCCGACCGGTGTGACCATGAGTTTAGCGCGGCGTATGGCCTTGCTGGATTGGGCAGCGCAGCAACAGGCGTGGATTATCGAAGATGATTACGACAGCGAGTTCCGCTATCACGGCCAGCCTTTGCCTTCGCTGAAAAGCCTCGATACGCAGGGAAGGGTGATTTACGCGGGAACATTCAGCAAAGTGATGTTTCCGGCGCTTCGCTGTGGATATGTCGTGGTGCCGGACAGCCTGGTGGAAAAAATCGAAGCGTATTGCCCGCTGCGAATTTGCGGAACGCCGCCTCTGGTGCAAAGCAGTATCGCGGAATTTATCGAGCAGGGGCATTTCTACCGGCATCTGAAACGGATGCGTCAGCTTTACGCTGAGCGGCGCGGCTATCTGGAAAATGCGCTGACGGCGGCGTTTCCGGCGGACATATTACGTGTGAGCCAGCAGGTCGGCGGGATCCAGCTTTGCACCACACTGAATGCCGCGCTGGATGATGCGCGGATCGCCACAAATGCCCGTGAACAGGGGCTGGCAGTGCAGGCGCTGTCCGACTGGCAGGTTGAGCGCCACGTGAGGGGCGAGGTTTTACGTCCGAACGGCCTGTTGATGGGATTTGTGAATATCAGTTCGCAGCAACAGGCGGACGGGCTGGTGCGGCGGCTGGCGGCAGTGCTTGAAAACAGCCGCTGATCAGTGCGGCATCCGCCGCGCGACCAGCGTGAATTTATAATCATCGGTGCGGAAGGTATTGCGGCTGAATTCAAACACCGTACCGTCCGCCAGAAAACCCTTCGAGATCTTCTGCAAAATCGGCTGATCTGCGGCCACACCCAGCAGTGACACCATCTCTTTGTTCGGCATCAGCGGGATAATTTCCTGCTCGCTGCGGTCAATCACCAGATGCTTGGTCTGCTCCATCCAGGCATATTTCGACCCCTGCATCACTTCGTAGGTCAGATCGGGGAACAAATCCAGCGGCATCCAGGTTTCTTCCAGCGTCACCGGCTTACTGACAATAAAGCGCAACCGCTTGATGTAATACACCCGCGCCTGTTCAGATAATGCCAGTGCTTCGGCGATACCCATCGGTGGCTTCACGACGGAGAACGCCAGAACCTCACTGTGCGACGGCATATCCAGCGGCTGTAACTTTTCATCAAAACTGGTCAGCTGATAAATATCGTAATTGACCTTCGGTTCCTTCACGTAAGTCCCGCTGCCCTGCACGCTTTCCAGTACATCCTGTTCGACCAGCAACTTAATCGCCTGGCGTACCGTCACACGACTGACGCCAAACTGCTCGCGCAGACGCAATTCTGTCGGCAGCGCATCGCCTGTTTTGATTTCTCCGCGCTGGATCTGATCGCGGATTTGCGAAGCGATCTGGCGGTAAAGCGGCTGATTACTCACGTTTCAGATTCCTGTCTGGCACTTTCTGACGAGTGTAGCAGTTCGCAGACCCTGCAAAAACAATACAACGGAACGAAAGATCTTCTATCCGGATCACATTCATCCTGGGTGGAGTTAGTGTTTAATACAAATATAATACAACTGTAATACAAATATTGATTTTACATCGATTAAGACAGGACAACTTATGGATCTCACATCACTGACCTCTCCCGACCTGTTACACCTCAATACCCGTTTTTCCAGCCGTGAGCAGGCGATCGACTTTCTCGTTCGCCAGCTCGATCAGCAGGGGATCCTCGACAATGCACAGGCGTTCCTGCACGCAGTGACTGAACGAGAAAACGAAGGTCCGACCGCGCTGGGCGAAGGGCTGGCCGTACCGCACGGTAAATCGGCCTGCGTGAGGCGCGCCGCTTTTGCGCTGGCAACGCTGGAGCATCCGCTGTTATGGCAGGGTGTGGATGGCGATGAGCCGGTGAATATGATCTTCCTGCTGGCGATCCCTGAAGCGGAAGCGGGATCGACTCACATGCAGTTACTGACGGCACTGACCACGCGGCTGGTGGATGATGAGACGCGTGCTGCGTTGCTGGCGGCGCGTAATGCGCAGGACGTGCTGGCATTACTGGGCGCGGAACCTGCGCCGGAAAGCCGGGATCCTCAGGCCTTGCCAGACGATGTGCCGCTGGTGGTCTGCGTGACCGCCTGTCCGGCAGGCATCGCGCACACTTATATGGCGGCAGAATATCTGGAAAAAGCGGCCAAAAAATTAGGCATCCGCATTCATGTTGAAAAGCAGGGCGCCAGCGGCATTGAGGATCCGATCACTGCCGCGCAGTGTGACCGCGCCGTGGCCTGCGTTTTTGCCGCTGAAGTGGCAGTCAAAGACAGTCAGCGCTTTGACGGGATCCCGCGCGTCCAGGTACCGGTGGCGGAACCCATTCGTCGCGCCGAAGCGGTGCTGCAGCAGGCGCTGGCGATACAGCGTCAACCCGGTGAAACCGTGACATCAGCGCCGGTTAAACCGCAGAAAACCAGCATCAGGGCAGATTTAAAACAGGCATTGCTGAGCGGGATTTCCTTTGCTGTACCGCTGATTGTGGCCGGTGGTTCGTTGCTGGCGGTGACCGTGCTGATCGCACAACTGTTTGGCTGGCAGGAAATTTACGCGCAAAAAGAGTCGTGGCTGTGGATGTACCGCCAGCTTGGCGGCGGCATGTTGGGTATTCTGATGGTGCCGGTGTTGTCGGCCTATACCGCGTATTCGCTGGCGGATAAACCGGCGCTGACGCCAGGCTTCGCCGCCGGACTGTGCGCCAACATGATCGGCGCGGGGTTTCTCGGTGGCGTGGCGGGCGGGCTGATTGCCGGTTACGTCATGCGCTGGATGAAAAAGCATCTCCGCCTGAGCGCCAGCTTCAACGGTTTCCTGATGTTTTACCTCTATCCGGTGCTCGGCACGCTGGTCACCGGCAGCATCATGCTGTTCATCATCGGCGAACCGGTGGCGTGGCTCAATACCAGCCTGACCGCATGGCTGAACGGATTATCCGGCAGCAATGCACTTGTGCTTGGCGCACTGATTGCCTTTATGTGCTCCTTCGATCTGGGCGGGCCGGTCAACAAAGCCGCTTATGCGTTTTGTCTGGGCGCGATGGCAAACGGCGTGTACGGCCCTTACGCCATTTTCGGTGCGACCAAAATGGTCTCGGCATTTACCGTGACCGCCTCAACCCTGCTGGCGCCACACCTGTTTAAATCGTTTGAAATCGAAACCGGTAAATCCACCTGGCTGCTGGGCCTGGCGGGGATCACCGAGGGCGCGATCCCGATGGCGATTGAAGATCCGCTGCGTGTTATCGGCTCCTTCCTGGCGGGATCAGTTGTCACTGGTGCGATCGTCGGTGCGGCCGGGATCGGCCTTTCCACGCCGGGCGCGGGCATTTTCTCCATGTTCCTGCTGCACGACGGCGGATTAGGCGGCTGGCTGTCGGCAGCCATCTGGCTGGGCGCGGCGCTGGCGGGCACGGTGATCTCTACACTGGTTCTGCTGAGCTGGCGCGGCTATGCAGTACGACAGGGACATTTCACCGTAGACATCCCTTCTTCTTAATTTTGGGTTAACTCACATTGTGCCCTGTTGGGCTTGAAAGGAATGATTTTATGACTGTTTCCCGCGTTCATCTGACCCCGCATATGCACTGGGATCGCGAATGGTATTTCACGACGGAAGCCTCGCGGATCCTGCTGGTCAATAACATGGCGGAGATCCTCGTTCGTCTGGAAAATGACGCTGACTATCCGTTCTACGTGATGGACGGACAAACGGCGATCCTCGAAGATTATTTTGCGGTTTGCCCGGAAAACCGCCAGCGGGTGAAAGCGCTGGTCGAGGCCGGAAAGCTGATCATCGGCCCGTGGTATACGCAAACCGATACGATGGTGGTCAGCGGCGAATCCATCCTGCGCAATCTGCTGTATGGCATGCGTGATTGCCGCGAGTTTGGCGAACCCATGAAAATCGGCTATCTGCCCGATTCCTTCAGCATGTCTTCTCAGCTACCGCATATCTTTAACGGTTTTGGCCTGCAACATGCCATGTTCTGGCGCGGGTGCTCGGAACGCCACGGCACGGATAAAACCGAGTTCCGCTGGCAGAGTAACGACAGCAGCGAAGTCACCGTGCAGGTGCTGCCGCTGGGTTATGCGATCGGCAAATATTTACCAGAGGATGAAGAGGCACTGCGCGAGCGACTGGATAAGTATTTGCCGGTGCTGGAAGCCGCGTCACTGACCGGCGATATCCTGCTGCCCAACGGCCATGACCAGATGCCGATACAACAAAATATCTTTACCATCATGGAGATGCTGCGCCGGATCTATCCGCAACGCAGTTTCCAGCTCAGCCGTTTTGAAGACATTTTTGAACGTATCGACGCCATCAAACCGCAACTGGCGCTGTTGCGCGGGGAGTTCAACGACGGCAAATACATGCGCGTTCACCGCACCATTTCCTCGACCCGCATGGACATCAAACAAGCCAACGCAGCGATTGAGAACAAAATCGTGAACGTGCTCGAACCCTTGTGTTCCATCGCCTGGCAGTTAGGTTTTGATTACCACCACGGCCTGATCGAAAAAATGTGGAAGGAAATCATGAAGAACCACGCACACGACAGCATCGGCTGTTGTTGCAGCGACAAGGTTCATCAGGAAGTCATGTCGCGCTTTATTCTCGCCGACGACATGGCCGAAAACCTCATTCAGTTCACGATGCGCAAAATCATCGACAACCTGCAACCCGACGGTCACACCGCTGACCGGCTGGCGCTGTTCAACTTCTCCCTGCATCCGCGGCAGGAAACGGTCAATACCACCGTGCGGATCCGTGCCTCCTCTTTCAGCCTGACCGACGACCAGGGTCATGTTGTACCGTATTTCATCCGCGAAGCGCGGGAGATCGACCCGGGGCTGGTGGACAGGCAAATTGTGCATTACGGCAATTACGATCCGTTTATGGAATACGACATTCAGCTTTGTGCCACGCTGCCTGCGATGGGTTACGTGACGTTAAACGTCACGCCGCACCAGCCGGGGATTTTGCTGCCTGCGCCGCAGGGAGAAGACGCGCTGGAAAACGATTATTACCGTGTGACGGTTAACCCGAACGGTACGCTGGATATTCTTGATAAACAGACTTTCCGCCGCTATCAGCAGGTACTGGAGCTGGAAAACGGCTCGGATGATGGCGATGAATATGACTATTCTCCGGCGCGCGATGAGTGGCTGCTCACCTCTGGCAACCTGGTGGCCGGGGTCAGCTATCAGCATCAGCCGTGGCAAAGTACCGCGACCATTTCTCTGACAATGCCGCTGCCGCGTACGCTGGAAGATCGCGCAATGCGAACACTCAACAGTGAAATCCCCTTGACCATCAACGTGACGCTGGCAAAGAACAGCCGCCGGATTGAGATCGAAATGGCGCTGGCAAACCACGCTGAAGATCACCGCCTGCGGGTGCTGATCCCCACGCCGTTTGCCAGCCAGACGGTGGTGGCTGACAATCAGTTTGGTTGTATCACCCGTCCGGTAAGGGATCCGGCGATGGAAAACTGGCAAGCAGAAGGCTGGAAAGAAGCGCCGGTGCCGGTGTGGCAACTGATGAGTTTCGCGGCGTTACAGGACGGTCATCAGGGGCTGGCACTGTTTACCGAAGGGTTACGCGAGTTTGAAGTGGTGGGGGAGCGGCACGATACCTTTGCGCTGACACTGTTTCGTGCCGTTGGTGTTTTGGGTAAGGAAAATCTGTTGCTGCGTCCGGGACGTCCTTCCGGCATTAAAATGCCGACACCCGATTCCCAGATGCCCGGCAAACAGGTTTATCGTTTTGCACTGTTTGGTTTCAGCGGCGACCACATTCAGGCCAGCGTGATGCAACATGCGCGCGATTACCTGACGCCGGTGCGTACTTACAACAAAATCCCGTATGACGCGATGAAGTTAAACCTGACGAATAACAAGACGCCATCCCGCTTCAGTCTGATGCAGAAATGCATTTCGGGTTCGGTGCTCAGTGCGCTGAAAAAAGCCGAAGATGAAGAGGCGCTGATTGTGCGGGTTTATAACCCGTCGGAAACGCAAAGTCTGCAAGACAGCCTGCAGGTGAACGCTGTCGTCACCGGATGGCAGGAAGTGCGCATGGATGAAACGCAGGCATCTTCTCAACATAAAAAAGGTGACCTGGGGACGTTTAAACCCTGTCAGTCAAAGAGTTTTCGCGTTCATTTTTAACGTTAAAGGGATCCAAAAATAGAAAACGGAGCCCGAAGGCTCCGTCGTCTTTTCTTAGCAATCGCGCGGCAATGAGGGAGCCACGCGGATGTTTCAGGTTTTTAAGCCATATTCCCGACACAGGAGTGAAACATCGCAAATTGCCTTTTACGTTAGCGGCGTCCCAAAAGAACACCGATAACAATACCGATTGCGGCACCTGCACCGACGCCATACCACGGATTATCTTTCACATAATCATTGGCAGTCGCCGCCGCATCGCGTGCCTGCTGACTTAATTTTTCGCTGTTGAAACGCGCACGGGTTTCACGCAATACACCCTGTGCTTTGCTGCGGATTTTATCCAATTCATCCTTGGATTTATCACCTGCAGACTGAAGCACTTCATCCAGCGTGTCCGCCAGCAGGGTTACGTCCTGATCGATATTTTTTTCTACTTTATCTGTTCTCTTAAACATTCCGTCTCTCCTTGTGTGACTGTTGTATTAAGCATAGACCATAATGTTGTACCGGATGGTTCTTTAAGGACAAATGTCTATGATTTCGGACCTTTTCAGGCCATGGCACTGTGTCAGAAGTCAGGCGGGACGAGGGCTGGCGTGATGCGGCTCAGATTTCTCTGCAAAACGAAATCCACGTTACAGCCGATAACATTTTTAGCCCGTTTTGAAGGCCAAACCTGTTTATACTGTTTATTCCACTCTCAGTGATCTCATTTTCGGGTCCGCCCATGTCTTTAAGTACATTGCGTTCTAACGCTCTGCTCAACAAACGCATTTTGTCGTTCATGCTGTTCACTTTCGTTGTTTATCTGACCATTGGTTTGCCGCTCGCGGTGTTGCCGGGCTTTGTGCATAACACGCTGGGATATAACTCGGTGCTGGCGGGGCTGGTGATCAGTGTTCAGTATTTCTCGACGCTCATCAGCCGGCCGCACGCCGGGCGATATGCCGATCTCCTTGGCCCGAAACGGGTGGTCATTTTTGGCCTTATTTGCTGCGGGATCAGCGGTATTTTTTACGCGATGGCGTTTTGGTTTTCGGCGTTTCCGCTGGCGAGCCTGCTGATGCTCTGTGTTGGCCGCATCTTTCTGGGTATCGGTGAAAGCTTCGGCAGCACCGGAACCACGCTGTGGGGAATTGGTGCGGTAGGCGCGAAACATACCGCGCGCGTGATTTCCTGGAATGGTGTGGCGACTTACGGCGCAATGGCCGTCGGTGCGCCGCTCGGCGTGTTACTCAACCATGCTTACGGGCTGATGGGGGTGGCGGTACTGATTATCGTCGCTGCCGCGTTTGCCGCCATACTGGCCAGCATGAAAGCCGCGATTTCCGTAACCGCCGGTAAGCGGATTGCATTCAAAGCGGTGGTCGGGCGCATCTGGCTGTATGGCCTCGGGCTGGGATTCGGCACCATCGGGTTCGGCGTTATCGCCACCTTTATTACCCTTTACTACGCTGATAAAGGCTGGAGCGGCGCGGCATTCACGCTCACCTTATTCAGCCTCGGATTTGTCGGCGCGCGCCTCGTCTTCGGCAACATGATTAACCGGTTCGGCGGCCTGCGGGTCTCACTGGTGTCCTTTGTGTTTGAAGTCGCAGGGTTACTGATGATCTGGCTGGGCCACGATCCGTTGTCGGTGCAACTGGGCGCCTTTCTTACCGGTTCCGGCTTCTCGCTGATTTTCCCTGCGCTGGGTGTGGAAGCGGTAAAACAGGTACCGCCACAAAATCAGGGCACGGCGCTGGGGCTGTATTCCGCCTTTCTGGATCTGGGGCTCGGTATTACCGGACCGGTAGCCGGGCTGATTATTTCGCATTTTGGGACGCCGTCTATTTATCTTGCGGCGGCATTTATGGTGGTGATTGCCTGGCTGCTGACCCTCAGATTGTGGGTAAATACTTCGCGGCAATCTCCTGCTGAATAGCCCTTAAAATTGCAGGGTTAAGGCATTTAGATAAATCCTAAATACGCCGAAATCGGGGATAAACGCATTGTCTGGCAGAGTTATTGCGGTAAGGTCGCCTTGCGGTTAAAGAAGCGAGGAGCAACCATGTATTTACGGCCAGATGAAGTGGCACGTGTTTTAGAAACCTCAGGGTTTGAACGTGATTTTATTGATGATAAAGCTTACGGTTACCGCCGGGGCGAGCATTATGTGTATGTAAACCGGGAAGCGCGGTTTGGCCGGACTGCCCTGGTAATACACCCGGCGCTGAAAGAGCGCAGTGAGCGTTTTGCTGAACCCACAGCATCGTTTCGCAGCAGTGAAGCCTACAAGAATTTCCCGCTGGATGTCTCCAGCGACAATGAAACTTACTATGGCATTTGCCATGGTTTCAGTTCACGCCAGATCCTGGCGAGCTATCTGGACAACGTGTTCAGATAATCCGGCGACGGAACAGAAACAGACAGCGCTGATTTCACCAGCGCTGTTTCCTCAGGTTTTTATCTCATTTCAGCGGCAACAAAATATCGGTTTGCTGCGCATGCTCCGGTAATTCCTGATCAAGATGCAGGTAGCGGAAATAAACCGGAAAATCCCGTAATTCCTCTCCGCTGTGCGGCAACCATTCGCGATAAAGATAATAAACACTGTCACTTATCCGGTCATACGCTCCGACGTGTCGAACCACCGCGCAACGTCCACCCGGCAGCGTTTTGCCGATCACTCCCTGCGAATTTTCCGGCACGGTGCCATTAGCCTGCGGGTTAAGTTCGCCACAGACATCGAAGCGGAATTCCTCGCCCGGCGTGACCATCGGATCGTTATACGGAATACCGTAAGTGCCGCGCTGTGTGTAATCCGAAAGCCCGGAAGCTTTGCGCCATTCGATAAACGTTGCGACCGTATTGCTCACCCGCATCGGATCCCCGAGATGTTCCAGCACCGCGACCTGCATGGGTTCCACTTCAATGATTTTGACTTCCATATTTTCCAGCCTCTGCTGATTTTCCCTGCCGGGAAATTGAAAATGCACATGCCAGTCGACCCAGACAGGATTTTTGCGAAACTCGCTGGGGCTCAGGCCAAAAGTGTTCCTGAAGGCACGGGAAAACGACTCCGGGTTTTCAAATCCGGCATCCAGCGCGATACCAATCACCTTCTCGTGCGGGTTTTGTACCAGCCGGAACGAGGCGCGTTTCAGGCGCATCAGCGTGATGTAGCGGCTGACGCTGACCCCACAGAACTGGCTGAACTGCCGGTGAAAGTGAAAACGTGAGAAACAGGCGACTTCACTTAGTTGCTCCACGGTCATCGGACTGTCCAGATGCTGTTCTATAAAGGTAAATACCTGCTGAAAACGTCGCTGATAAAGCTGGCTTTTGTCGTGATTCATTTCCTCTCCTTCGTGGCGTTTACTTTGCCCGCCGTATGAGGGGTTGTCCTGACTGAGATTGCTTTTTCAATGCAGCAGAAAAGAAAATGGCCCGGATAAGGGCCATTTCTGAGGCGAACCGGAACGTTAAACCAGATGGATTTGGTTATAGGTTTCGTTGTAGTCGCGGCGAAACTGCGCCAGCTCGAAGGGTTCGATATCCAGTTCGGCAAAATAGAACAGCGCCAGCTCGGCGTGTTCGCTGCTTAACTGTGGCGGCAGATGCGCGCGCACTAAAATGTTTCGCCAGCGGACGATATTCTCTTCCGAGGGATCTTTAATAAACGTCTGATAAATAAAAACAACATAAGCAGCTTTGCGGATTTCTTCAGCATAGCCACCGCTGATTGAGCGGATAAACATCTGGCTCTGACGTTTGCCCATTTCCAGCAACATGGAATCGATATAAACCGGCTTTATTTTCAACAGACTGGCGAGAGAATCATTCGCTTTACGGGTATCTGCTGTCATAAACCAATAACCCACAATAAAAACCACAACAATTGCAGCAAGCATAATCCATATCATTCTGGACTCTGGCCTCCGGCCTTTTCTGGCGTGATGTGAAAGGTGCATGCAACACCCGATGCTGCGAGTTTATCTGCTAATCAGGGTAAATACGTGAAGGAGTGACAAAGAATTTTCGCTTCGTGAAGGTGCTGAGCCTTCACGAAGCGGGGTTTGGCTCTAATGAGCCGGTGTTTGCTGGCACAGATACTGATAAATTTGCTGAGTATCTTTATCCGAGCACAGACGCGTACCGATATTGAGTGTTGCCGCGCTACCGGCGGCCACGCCAAAGCGAACCATGTCGAGTAAATCAGCCCCTTCGGCCAGTTTGAGGGTCATCGCGCCGACCATGCTGTCACCTGCGCCAACGGTACTCATTTTTTTCACCGGCGGTGGGACAACCTGGAATGAGCTGTTCGCGTCCACGGCCAGCGCACCCTGCGGCCCCAGTGAAACGACCACGCGTTCAGCACCACCGTCACGGATAATTTGCTGAGCTGCAGCCAGAACATCCCCCGGATTTTCCAGAGAATGCCCGACCAGCGCGGCCAGTTCATTCTGGTTCGGTTTGACCAGCGCCAGCCCGCCGAGCTTCAGGCCCGCGGCCAGTGCATCACCCGAACTGTCAAGAATGCAGCGTAAACCGGCTTTCTGCGCTTTCCTGATTAACTCTGTCAGTGCCGTAATGTGCGTGCCCGGTGGCAAACTGCCGCTGATGACCAGTATTGAGCCGGCAGGGATCTTTTCGATTTTCGCGCTAAGGCCCGCGAATTCAGCCTCCGTAAGTCGCGCGCCCGGCATCACGAAACGATATTGTTCGCCGGTATTTTCGGTGTGAACGTGCAGGTTCTGGCGGGTCCAGTCCTGGGTTTCCAGCGTGTCTGTGGTGATCCCCTCGTCGTGCAGCAACTGAACCAGATGTGCACCTGTCGGGCCTCCCGTCGGAAATAATGCGGTAGCCTGGCCGCCCAGATAAACAATGGCACGCGCTACATTAATACCGCCGCCGCCGGGTTCGAACACAGGGGCCGTACAACGCAATTTACCTTCCGGGTAAATCTTAGGGGTGAGAGTGGCACTGTCGAGCGAAGGTGCCAGTGTGAGTGTGACTATTTTGGTCATTATCGTTCCCTCAATTTTCCAAAAACTGAATTCAGGTTAGCATCCTGACCTGTTTTTGCAGCACCTGATTGGCGATTTAACGCGCGAGATCAAACTCCCTTGCGGTTCAATATAATGTCACTGTAAGGTCACTCCATGTTCATTGAATCAGTATAAAAACGCATGAACTTTTAAGGAGTGAAAGATGGCCAGAAACATTGAGATCAAAGCCAGAGTAGATGATTTCTCTGCGCTGTATGAAAAAATCGCGCTGCTTTCTGATGGATTGCCGGACATCATTGAGCAGGACGACACTTTTTTCGTGTGTCCGCACGGACGCCTGAAATTGCGCACATTAGCGCCCGATCGCGGCGAGCTGATTTTCTATCAGCGTCCTGACAAGGCGGGACCGAAAACCAGCTTCTACACACTTTCAGAAACGCATGATCCTGACAGTCTGCGCGAAACCCTGACGCTGGCCTATGGCGCTGCCGGACGGGTCATCAAACAGAGGACTCTTTTTATGATCGGACAAACCCGTCTGCATCTCGACAGGGTAAAAGGGCTGGGCGATTATCTGGAATTCGAGGTTGTGCTTGCGGATGATGAAACGCCTGAGCAGGGCATTGTCATTGCAGAAGACTTACTGGAAAGGTTGGGGATTGACCGCCAGGAACTGGTGGATCAGGCGTATGTGGATTTGCTGAATGCGAAAGGCAAACACCTTCACGAGTAAATTCATAATCACCGCCTTCATATCAGGAAGGCGGCAATAGGTTGAAAGTTACTTCGTTTCTTCCAGCGAATATGGCAGCGGCTGAATGCTCAACTGGCTGGTCGCGTCATCGCGCACCCGCAGACTGGCATCGGCTTCCAGATCGTTATTCAGCACGGCCTGAACCCAAAGCGTGCCGTCGCTGAGCTGAACGGCTGCCAGAACGGTGCCGGTCCGGCGCCAGTTTTCACCCAGTTGCAGTTCGAGATCGTCCGCCGGGGCAGGCACTTTGCTCGCTTTACCTGCCAGCCAGTACAATGCACGTTTGTTCGCACCGCGGTATTTTGCTCGCGCCACCATTTCCTGCCCGGCGTAGCAGCCTTTGGTAAAGCTGATGCCATCGAGCGCATGAATATTGGTGGCCTGCGGGATAAACTGCACGGCGTTGGCGGTATCAATCACCGGGAATCCGGCTTCGATATCCAGCGCCAGCCATTGCTGGCTGTCGTTGCGTTGTGCCTGTTCACCCAGTTCTTCCACCACCTGACGGGCTTTTTCCGGGCTGGTGACAATCAGATAACGTTCGGCTGGCAGGGAGAAATGCAGCAGTGTGGTTTCATCTTGTTGTACGACCTGCTGTTCAGCCGTTGGCAAGGTTGAAAAAAGCCCGGTCAGAGCAGCACTGGCCTGAAAACCGGCCACACCGAGTAACACCACATCGTCATCGGCAGTGAACGTCACTTTAGAAAATACGGCGTACTTTTTGATTTCTGTAAGCTGTGTGTCGCGCAAATTGCGGCGTTCAATAAACGCCATACCATCGCCACGCTTGAACAGGCGCAAATTACTCCACATTTTCCCTTTCGCATCACAGTGCGCACAGAGAATATGCTGATCGGCGGCCAGCGCATCGACATCCGCAGTGACCTGGCCTTGCAGGTATTTCACGGTGTCTGCGCCGGTCATGGTCACCAGTGCCCAGTCTTCCAGTGAAATCAATGTCAGCGGCAGGTGAGAAGACGCTGAAGGTTTTTGCGGTGGAAAGGGAAATTCGTTAGCCATTTTCTAATCCCGGTCAATGAAATGTGACTGATGCCCCATGGTAAAAGAGCCCATCCGCTTTGAAAACAGTTATTGGTGCCTTTTCCAGGACGCCTTCCAGAGAATGTAAGACAAACGACAGGTTTGCATCAGGTTTTCCAGCACATCACAGAGATTGACAAAACAGGGCACTGAAAAGTTACGCCCCTGCGCAACGGGCTGTTAGAATCGCTTTCTATATAAAAGAATTCTCATTCTGTATCCTAAAAAAGAGTCTTGTTATGGAAAGCAAAAACCAACTGGATATTAATAATCGTTCCCGCGTTCACTGGGCCTGCCGTCGTGGCATGCGCGAGCTGGATATCTCCATCATGCCGTTCTTCGAATATGAATATGATTCGCTGAGCGAGACCGATAAAGAAGTATTTGTCCGCTTGCTGACCTGTGATGATCCGGATCTGTTCAACTGGCTGATGAATCACGGCGAACCGAAAGACACCGAATTGCAGCGTATGGTCGCCCTTATTCAGACTCGAAACAAAGCCCGTGGCCCTGTGGCGATGTGATCTCAGGGTGTCCTGGCGCAGTCAGCTTATTTCACTGGGATGTTACGGTGCAGTGATGTTGCTGATTTTGCTGGCACCCTGGCCTGCGGGTTACTGGCCGGTATGGATGACGTTGCTTTTGCTGGTGTTGTTTGAATGCATCCGCAGCCAGCGGCGTATTACAGCACGCACAGGTGAAATGATCCTGCTCGAGGATAACCGTCTTTTGTGGCGCGGCCATGAATGGCAGATTAAACAGCCGGTATGGATGATAAGCCACGGCGTACTGCTCTCGCTTCGTCGCGAAAAACGTAAAGGCGGGCTGGCGCAGGCGATGCGCAGTTCAAGGCAGCGGTTATGGCTGGCGTCGGACAGCATGAGTCTGGAAGAGTGGCGGCGGTTGCGACAGATATTGCTCAGTGGCACTCCGCGTAGCCCGGTAAAACCGGGCTGAGAGGGGCATGTCCATGGAAGGCTGACGCCGTGTTCTTATGCTGCGTTAAAGCAGGGCGTCCATTTCCAGCAGGATCTGTTCGCACCATTGTTGCAGGCGCTCTTCGGTGAGATCGAACTGGTTCACATCATCCAGAGCCAGCCCGACGAAATGCTTGCCGTCCGCACTCAGCGGTTTCGGGCTGGTAAACTCAAAGCCTTCTGTCGGCCAGAAACCAATGAAATGCACGCCAAGGGGAACCAGCTGATGATAAAGCATGCCGAGCGCGTCAAGGAACCATTCGCCGTAGCCGAGTTGGTCACCCATGCCGTACATGGCGACGATTTTGCCGCGTAGTTTCAGCGTTGGGAGTTGATTCCAGACCGCTTCCCAGTCTTCCTGGATTTCGCCAAAATCCCATGTCGGGATGCCCAGGATCAGAATGTTGTAGTCTTCCATTCTGTCGGGATCAACATCTTTTATGTTATGCAAATCAACCAGTTCTTCGCCCAAAATATCGCGGATTTTTTCCGCTGCCATTTCGGTATAACAGGTGCTGGAACCGTAGAAAAGTCCGATCTTCATACTTGCTGCCATAACGTTATCAGAATACGAATGGCAGCCAGTGTAGCAGATTTGGGCGCATGAAAGGCATAATGGCCGTCGTGAGTAAGAGGAGTCGGGATGCCAAAACAAGATAATGCGAATCCTCAGGATGTTACGCCTGAGCCGGTGACACCAGCGGTTAATGAGGCCGATCAGAGCCTGACTGAGCAGTTTCTGGATATGCTCTGGATTGAGCGCAATCTCGCGGAAAATACGCTGTCATCCTACCGTCAGGATCTGAAATCATTGCTGGGCTGGCTGCATCATAACAATACCGATCTCCTGCACGTCAGCGCCGAAGATTTACAGTTGTTCCTCTCCGAGCGTATTGAGGGCGGATACAAAGCCACCAGCTCAGCACGGTTGCTTAGCGCGATGCGTCGCCTCTTTCAGTACATGAACCGTGAGTCCGTGCGTCAGGATGACCCGACCGCGCTGTTGTCTTCGCCTAAATTACCGCAACGCCTGCCGAAAGATCTCAGTGAGGCGCAGGTAGACGCATTGCTGGCGTCACCGAGTGTCGATGTGCCTCTTGAACTGCGTGATAAAGCCATGCTGGAGCTGCTTTACGCCACCGGTTTGCGTGTTTCTGAACTGGTCGGGCTGACGCTCAGTGATCTGAGCCTGCGCCAGGGTGTAGTGCGGGTTATCGGTAAAGGTAACAAAGAGCGGCTGGTGCCGATGGGCGAAGAAGCGGTGTACTGGATCGAAAATTATTTCGAACACGGCAGGCCGTGGCTGCTTAACGGTCAGTCACTGGATATCGTGTTTCCCAGCAACAGGGCGCAGCAAATGACACGCCAGACGTTCTGGCATCGCATCAAACACTATGCGATCCTTGCGGGCATTGATGCGGAACGCTTGTCCCCCCACGTTCTGCGCCACGCTTTCGCCACCCACTTATTGAATCACGGTGCGGATCTGCGCGTCGTGCAAATGTTGTTAGGTCACAGTGACTTATCGACCACACAAATCTATACCCATGTAGCGACTGAACGACTCAAACTGCTACATCAACAACATCATCCCCGTGCATAACAGGCCGGAGAAAAAGGACGACATGATGAAAAAAGGTTTAATGCTGCTGACACTTCTGGCTGCGTGTATGAGCTCCGCGGTCCATGCTGATGAAGCAGCAATCAAAGCCACGCTGGGCAAACTGGGCATGAGCCATGCCGACATCCAGCCTTCGCCGGTAACCGGCCTGAGTGCGGTTTCTACCGACAGCGGCACCCTTTACATTACCGACGACGGCAAACACGTTTTGCAAGGCCCGCTGTATGACGTCAGCGGCAGCCATCCGGTTAACGTCACCAACAAAGCGCTGGTGAAGAAGATGGATGCGTTACAAAACGAGATGATCATTTATAAAGCCAAAAACGAAAAGCATGTGATCACGGTGTTTACCGATATCACCTGCGGCTATTGCCACAAGCTGCATCAGCAGATACAGGACTATAACGATCTTGGCATAACCATCCGTTATCTGGCGTTCCCGCGTCAGGGGCTGAATTCCAAAACCGAGAAAGACATGCAGTCGATCTGGTGTACGGGCAACCGCAAAACCAACTTTGATGCGGCAATGCGCGGCGATGACATCACGCCGGCAACCTGTAAAACCAGTGATATTGCGAAGCAATTTGAGCTGGGCGTTCAGTTCGGCGTAACTGGCACTCCGGCCATTGTGCTGGCAGACGGAACTTTGATCCCTGGTTATCAGCCGCCGAAAGAAATGGCTGCCATGCTCGACCAGCAGGATCCTTCACATAAAACCGGTGGTTGATTTTTCGTGACCTTGCAGACTCAACTTCGCCGTCGTGAGGCGGCGACTGGCGTGGATCTTCCCGCCGAACTCTCCCCGCTGTTACGTCGGCTGTATCTCGCCCGCGGTGTGACACAAAGCCAGGAGCTGGAGCGCGGCGTGCGCGGTATGCTGCCTTATCAGCAGCTTGATGGCATTGATACCGCCGTTGCCTTGCTGCAAAAAGCGCTGGCTGAGCGTCTGCGCATAATTATCGTTGGCGACTTCGATGCCGATGGCGCGACCAGTACGGCGCTGACGTTGCTTTCCTTGCGCAGCATGGGCTGCGGTAATCTGGATTATCTGGTGCCGAACCGTTTCGAAGACGGTTATGGTCTCAGCCCGGAAGTGGTTGAACAGGCGGCGTCGCGCGGTGCAGAGTTGATCCTCACCGTCGATAACGGCATTTCTTCTCACGCGGGCGTGACGCTCGCCCATGAAAAAGGCATTCAGGTGCTGATCACCGATCACCACTTGCCGGGCGAAATATTACCGGATGCCGAAGCGATCATTAACCCGAATCTGGTCGGTTGCGAGTTTCCGTCCAAATCGCTGGCGGGTGTCGGTGTGGCGTTTTATCTGATGCTGGCGCTGCGCAGTGCATTACGCGAAAGTGGCTGGTTTGAACAAAACGGTCTGGCGATCCCCAATCTCGCGGAGCATCTGGATCTGGTGGCGCTCGGCACGGTAGCGGACGTTGTGCCGCTTGATACCAACAACCGCATCATGGTGTATCAGGGGCTGAACCGCATTCGTGCCGGAAAATGCCGTGCGGGGATCCGCGCGTTGCTGGAAGTGGCCGGGCGCGAAGCCCGTACGCTGTGCGCCAGTGATTTAGGTTTTGCGCTTGGACCACGGCTGAATGCCGCCGGACGTCTTGATGATATGTCGGTTGGCGTGGCGCTGTTACTCAGTGAAGACATCGGTCAGGCGCGTGCGCTGGCAAGCGATCTGGATGCGCTGAACCAGACCCGCCGTGAGATAGAGCAGGGCATGCAGGTCGAAGCGCTGGCGCTGTGTGACAAGCTGGAAAGCAGTACCGACGCGCTGCCGTTCGGGCTGGCGATGTATCATCCTGAGTGGCATCAGGGGGTGGTCGGCATTCTGGCATCACGTCTGAAAGAGCGTTTTAATCGCCCGGTGATTGCGTTCGCACCGGCGGGTGAAGGCATTCTGAAAGGATCCGGTCGTTCGATTGCCGGATTGCATATGCGCGATGCGCTGGAACGTCTCGATACGCTTAATCCCGGTCTGATGATGAAATTCGGCGGACACGCGATGGCAGCCGGTTTGTCGCTGGAAGAGAGCAAGTTCGACGAATTTCGTGATCGTTTCGCTGCACTGGTCGGTGAATGGCTGGATCCTTCGCATCTGGAAGGTGTGGTCTGGTCGGATGGCGAGCTGTCGGCCCGTGAACTGACGATTGATACGGCTGAAATGCTGCGCGACGGCGGCCCGTGGGGACAGGCGTTCCCGGAACCGACCTTTGACGGCAGGTTCCGTATCCTGCAACAGAAACTGCTGAAAGAGCGTCATCTCAAGCTGATGATTGAACCCGTCGGCGGCGGTCCGTTGCTCGATGGTATTGCTTTTAATATCGATCCGACTTTCTGGCCGGACAGCAGCATCCGCGAAGTGCAACTGGCCTACCGGCTGGATATCAATGAATTTCGGGGAAATCGCAGCGTTCAGTTGATTATCGAACATTTATGGCCGAAATAAGCGATTTACGCCGGTAATAAACCCTGCAAAAAAACGGCTCCTTGCTATAAAAAGACCGCTAATTCCGTTAGAATCTGCGGTTCGAATGGCATTGGGCCAACTCCGAATCTAACGTAAGACGCGAAAAATCATGTTTGAAATTAATCCGGTTAAAAACCGCATTCAGGACCTGTCCGAGCGGACAGTCGTTCTTCGGGGGTATCTTTGACTATGATGCCAAGAAAGAACGCCTCGAAGAAGTAAACGCCGAGCTGGAACAGCCGGACGTCTGGAACGAGCCAGAACGCGCGCAGGCGCTGGGCAAAGAACGTTCCTCACTGGAAGCTATTGTTGAAACCATCGATGAGTTGTTGCAGGGCGCGGAAGATGTGACCGGCCTGCTGGAACTGGCGGTAGAAGCCGACGATGAAGACACTTTCAATGAAACGGTTGCCGAACTCGACGTACTGACCGCCAAACTGGAACAGCTTGAATTCCGCCGCATGTTCTCCGGTGAATATGACAGCGCGAGCTGCTATCTCGATATTCAGGCCGGTTCCGGTGGTACGGAAGCCCAGGACTGGGCGAGCATGTTGCTGCGCATGTATTTGCGTTGGGCAGAAGCCAAAGGTTTCAAAACTGAAGTTATTGAAGAATCTGACGGTGAAGTCGCTGGCCTGAAATCCGCGACCATCAAGATCATCGGTGATTATGCGTTTGGCTGGCTGCGTACGGAAACCGGCGTTCATCGCCTGGTGCGTAAAAGCCCGTTTGATTCCGGCGGCCGCCGCCATACCTCGTTCAGTTCCGCGTTTGTGTATCCGGAAGTGGATGACGACATCGAAATCGAAATTAACCCTGCCGACCTGCGTATCGACGTATACCGTGCGTCCGGTGCGGGTGGTCAGCACGTCAACAAAACGGAATCTGCGGTACGTATTACCCACCTTCCGACCAACATTGTGACTCAGTGTCAGAACGACCGCTCCCAGCATAAAAACAAAGATCAGGCCATGAAGCAGATGCGTGCGAAGCTTTATGAGTATGAGATGCAAAAGAAAAATGCGGACAAACAGCAGCTGGAAGACAACAAGTCTGACATCGGCTGGGGCAGCCAGATTCGTTCTTACGTGCTGGATGATTCCCGTATTAAAGATTTACGCACGGGCGTCGAAACGCGAAATACGCAGGCCGTACTGGATGGCGACCTGGATAAATTCATTGAGGCAAGTTTGAAAGCCGGGTTATGAGGAACCAAAATGTCTGAGCAACAACCAGCAGCGCAAAGCGCAGAAAACGTACCAGATCTTAACAACGAGCTGAAATCTCGTCGTGAGAAGCTGGCTTTACTGCGCGAATCCGGTATCGCTTTCCCTAACGATTTCCGTCGTGACAGCATCTCTGATGAATTGCATGCGAAATATGGCGAAAAGACCAACGAAGAACTGGAAGCATTAAACATCGAAGTCACCGTGGGTGGCCGTATGATGACCCGCCGTATTATGGGCAAGGCATCTTTCGTGACCCTGCAGGATGTCGGTGGCCGTATCCAGCTTTACGTTGCGCGTGATGACCTCGCAGAAGGCATCTACAACGAGCAATTCAAGAAATGGGATCTGGGCGATATCCTGGGTGCGACCGGTAAACTGTTCAAAACCAAGACCGGCGAACTGTCGATCCATTGTTCTGAACTGCGTCTGCTGACCAAAGCACTGCGTCCGTTGCCGGACAAATTCCACGGCTTGCAGGATCAGGAAGCGCGTTACCGTCAGCGTTATCTTGACCTGATCGCTAACGAAGATTCCCGTAAGACCTTCAAAATCCGTTCTCAGATCATGTCTGGTATCCGCAGCTTTATGGTGGAAAACGGCTTCATGGAAGTCGAAACCCCGATGATGCAGGTGATCCCTGGCGGCGCGGCGGCGCGTCCGTTCATCACTCACCACAATGCGCTCGATATCGACATGTACCTGCGTATCGCGCCGGAACTGTATCTGAAGCGTCTGGTTGTCGGTGGCTTCGATCGCGTGTTCGAAATCAACCGTAACTTCCGTAACGAAGGCGTTTCTCCGCGTCACAACCCAGAGTTCACCATGATGGAACTCTACATGGCGTACGCGGATTACAAAGACCTGATTGTTCTGACCGAGACTCTGTTCCGCACCCTGACTGAATCTGTTCTGGGCAGCAGCGTTGTGCAGTACGGCGACCAGACTTTCGATTTCGGCAAGCCTTTCGCCAAGCTGACCATGCGTGAAGCGATCTGCAAATACCGTCCGGAAACTAACGTGGCTGATCTCGACGATCTGGCTAAAGCGACCGCTATCGCAGAATCACTCGGTATCAAAATCGAGAAGAGCTGGGGTCTGGGCCGTATCGTGACCGAGATCTTCGAAGAAACCGCCGAAGCACAGCTGATCCAGCCAACCTTCATTACCGAGTATCCGGCAGAGGTTTCTCCGCTGGCGCGCCGTAATGACGTGAACCCTGAAATCACTGACCGTTTCGAGTTCTTCATCGGTGGCCGTGAAATCGGTAATGGTTTCTCTGAGCTGAACGACGCAGAAGACCAGGCACAGCGCTTTGCTGATCAGGTTTCTGCGAAAGATGCAGGCGACGACGAAGCGATGTTCTACGACGAAGACTACGTGACAGCGCTGGAACACGGCCTGCCACCGACTGCCGGTCTGGGCATTGGTATCGACCGTATGGTTATGCTGTTCACTAACAGCCACACCATCCGCGACGTCATCCTGTTCCCGGCAATGCGTCCGCAGACACAGAAATAAGTTTTCCTCAGAAACACCAGAAGGGCGCTCCGGCGTCCTTTTTCATGCCACAGATCACGGCATATGCTAACTGCTTAAAACTCCAGCGCTTATCCGCAATCACGTCTTGCTCCGCCGTCGTAACCGGTTATAATGCCAGTCGCACACCGATGCGGGTGTAGTTCAATGGTAGAACGAGAGCTTCCCAAGCTCTATACGAGGGTTCGATTCCCTTCACCCGCTCCAATCATACCAATCTCAAGCTCTCCCAACCCCTACCAAAGTCTTACTCCATAAGCATTTCACGGTTTTTGTACTATCTCAAGCTCTACATGGTTCTGGTTAAATCTACACACTCAGATGTATAGTAATGCGTATAGCTGGCTTGCTATCACTCGGAACTATACACAATGCCACTCACAGACCTTGAAATCAGGCGCTCTAAGCCGAAAGAAAAGCCCTACACACTCAGTGACGGGAGCGGCCTTTCCATTCTCATTGAAACCAACGGGGCTAAAGGCTGGCGCTTTCGATATAGGTTCGATGGAAAGCCCAAAATGCTCTCGCTCGGAGTTTATCCCACCGTATCGCTCACTGATGCCAGGCAAAAACGCGATGAGGCTAAAAAGCTGGTAGTTGTGGGTATAAATCCCAGCGATGTACGAAAAAGAGAAAAGCAGGTAAGGCAAACCGCGATAGGAAACACTTTTGAAGCCATTGCCCGGGAATGGTACGAAAAGCGTTTTGATCGTTGGTCTGCGTCATATGCGGAGGAAATGATAAAAACCTTTGAAGTGGATGTTTTCCCGTTTATTGGCCAGCGCCCTATTGCAGAAATTAAGCCAATGGATCTTTTGGCGGTTCTTACCCATCTGGATGAGCGAGGAGCTACAGAAAAACTGCGGAAAGTGCGCCAGCGCTGCGGTGAAGTTTGGCGTTATGCCATTATTACCGGCAGGGCCGAATATAACCCAGCCCCGGATCTGGTTGGGGCATTTCTACCACACAAAAAAGAGCACTATGCTTTTCTGTCCGGTGATGAACTTCCGGAATTTTTCCGGGTGCTAAATACCTACACAGGGAGTGTGATCGTTAAATTGGCTGTACGGCTGTTGATTCTTACCGGGGTTAGGCCGGGCGAACTACGGCAGGCCGAATGGCCTGAGTTCGATTTGGAAAACAAACTTTGGGAAGTTCCTGCCGAACGTATGAAGAAGCGCCGGATCCATTGTGTTCCATTATCCAAACAAGCGGTAGATATTCTGGAAGAGCTAAAACTAATCACTGGCCAGTATAGATTCGTTTTCCCCGGCAGGATCCAACACAGTAAGCCAATGAGTGAAATGGCTATGAATGTGCTGTTTCGGCGTATTGGTTACGCGGGGCGCGTAACTGGACACGGTTTCCGGCACACGATGAGTACCATTCTGCATGAACAGGGTTACAACACTGCATGGGTAGAACTTCAGTTAGCGCACGTTGATAAAAACTCAATCCGTGGAACGTACAACCACGCGCAGTATCTGGAAGGTCGTCGAGAAATGCTCCAGTGGTATGCCGACATGCTCGACAGATTACAGACTAACTAAGAGGCAGCAAATGGACGACTTAAAGAAAAAAATACTCGACGAGTTTAAATTAGCTGTCACTGAGTCAATTCGTGAAAAAGTTGAAGATGATAATCTTTCAATTTTAAACTTAAATGTCATGTCGAAAGCCAAAAAGCTTTCAGTATTAAATTCTAAAGAAATTTTTTCTGCTCTTATTGAAACGGTCGTGGAATTAGAGGCTACGAAAATAGCACTATCCGCAGCAAAACTGGCGACAGATGCTTCGCAGAAATTAATCCAACAATACAGGGAAAGTGATACTGCGATGGATGAATTTCATGATGTAGCGTTAAGCAGTGTTTATACCATGGGTGATCTGATACAGAACTTAGGTAGTGAGCTGGATGCGGCCCCACAAAGACTAGCCAGCGCGGGTGGTAAGGGGAAGTCGCAAAAATATGATGTATTGAAAAAAAGAGTATTTGAACTCTATGAGGCTAAGAAATGGAATTCCCCACGAGAGGCCGCACAGAAAATTGAGGCGGATATTATTGAACTATCAATACAGTCCGGGGTGCCTTTATCTGGTTCTCAGCCATGGGAAACCATTCATAAATGGATATTGAAGCATATTAAGAAATAAGTACCTACCAGCACTAGCATGCGTTAGCTGGAATACGCATGCTCATGCCAGCAGGTGAATTTAAATTCATACGATTAAGTGAAAATATTGCCATGTATCGTTAATCACTACTCAGGAGTGTTAGTACATGGCAAGCAACCTTATTCGTCTTCCCAAAGTGATGGAGAAAACGGGCTTTAGTGAGCCGTGGATCTATCGCCTCATGTCCCAGGGACGTTTCCCCCGCCCCACAAAATTAGGCCTTCGTGCGGTTGCATGGGTTGAATGTGAAGTGGATTCTTGGATTAATGCACGCATAGCAGAACGCGACCAGGAGAAATCTCAGAGCGCTGATAATGCGTAATTTACCGAAGCCACATTCAGTAAACTAAAACCCGGACATCATTATGACGATGAAAAATTGCCCTCACGGGCAGGGATTCGCTCACCCTGAAAACAGCCAAACAGATATTTACGTTATCAAACTTGAGGGCGTAAAGGTCAGCATTCAGTTTTTTTGGAATAGGGGTGCGGTGAATAGCATCCAAAGAAAAAGCGCTCCATGCCCGGAGCGCTTCTATGAACGTATTGCTGTGTTCTGCTGTGCCAACGCTAGCGATAATATCAAGCCAATTGGCGGCAGTCAAAATCAACCCTTTGGCTTAATGCCTAAGCGTTCGAGTTCCTTGCGGCCTAACGTTTTAAGCCAGTTAGCCAAGCTCATACCCGCATTCGAAGCCGCCGCCTCAAATTGTGACTTTAAATCAGGGGTGATACGTACTTGGAAAGCAGGTGCTTTCCCTCCACCTTTCGGCTGTTTATCTCGCTGTATTATTATTGACATGTGTGTACCTATTAATCTACTATTCACTGAAATAGGTACACACCTTAACATGGTGGTATCCAAAAAAACAACGCCCCGGAGTGCGTCAACACTGCCGAGGCGTCTCACCACCAACGATAGTCAACGTATCGAGGTAGCTATGTCGAATAATACCCAAAATAACCCAAAATTTCAGTACCGTTTCCGCTTTCTGGCTCTCTGTGCAACTGGTCGCGCCATTATTCATATCACAGCAACTGACGAACACGCTGCACGTGAAATGTCTCCCGTTGGCTTTGTGATGGTTTTCGCCGCTCGGCTGCCAGTGGGGGCTAATCGAAATCAGGCAGAAGCTGATCGTTTTATTCCAGACTTAGTGGCTATTGCCAGCGAACGTGAAGATATTATCTGCGAAATGATGGAAGGAAGGGATGTGTTACCAGTTCGGGAGGTCCATCATGTTTAACCTGCAAACCCTCACAGCAAAAGCGCGCGAGCTGCGCGGCAACGTCGTTAAAGCGATGAGTACCAAGGGTTCCCGAACCATGACGCCGGTTTACGACCGGGATGAACAGCGCAAACTCCGCGAACGTATCCAGCAGACACAACCGGAGTGGCTCCTGCTCTGGTGGGATATTTCCGTGTGCACTGGCTGGCGTACCAGCGATGTGTGTAATTTCCGTTATTCCTGCATCAATTGGGAAACCGGCCAGGCTACGATCGTTGTCGCCAAACAGACAAAATCAGCAGAGGCCCGGGCTACACGTAAAGGTATTGAGATCGTACGCCAGCAGCGCAAAGACGCTGCCAGAATGGCTGGTGATCACATCGCCTATATGCAATGGGACAGTATCAGCTGTGACGAGCTGGCATCTACCATGACCGACGGCGAACAGGCCATTGTGTTTGCACTGGTATCAAAAGCCGATGTTAAGCACGACACTAAACAGCTACCGCCGAACATCATCAAACGGCTGCGTGGCCGTATGGCCGTTAACTTTGCTGATGATGATTTGGTTTTCTCCCGCAGCCAGATCGAAAGTAACCGTTGTCTTCGTTTGGAAGGTAGCGTTTCCCGCCAGACAATCTGGAAAAAATTACACAGTGTAATGCTGTGGTTCACCGGATTTATTAATGCAAAACTGCGCCTGAGTGCCTACTCGAGCCGAAAAATTGCTGCCTTTAATCTGATGAATGCAGGCGGAGAACAGGGGCTGCTGATCGCTTCTGAAATGCTGGGACACAGTAACCCCGCGGTCACTCGAACATACCTCCAGTTGGGGAGTAAGGCCGCTGCTATCCAATCACGTTTAGCAATGGAGGTGTGCAATGCCTAACCCACAATCGACTGTGTGCGCGGCGCTCCAATTACCCGCTGATTTCTCTGGTCGGGTGCTGCTTAGCCTGATGAATGGTGAACTTCAAAGTGATCGCAGCCTGAGAGACGATGAACACATCGCCTCACTTCAAAGTTTTCTTGAGCTGGCAACAATGGCCGGATATCAGGTAATCCCACCAGAACAAGACGGAGAGTAAGCCGTGAATAAAAAATTAACTGGCTTCACTGCCAGCGGCCAAACACAGCCAGAAATTCGCCCAGGTGATATCTGGAAAGATCGCGCCGGTTCAAAAATCACTATTTCCGGCTTCATGCAAAACCGCGTTACTTATATCCGGGAAGGGTATGAGTATCCCTGTATCTCGTCGGTGGGGCGCTTCTGTCGCGACTTTATTCCGGTACCGGATGGCGCCATTTCAGAATGGTGCAAAACCAATAATGCGCTGGCTAAGACACAGAAACTGAAAGAAATGATCCAAAGAGGCAAAAAATGAAGAACGCGCCGAACGTTAAGCACCTACCGAAGGACAAATTCACCGAGGCGATTATTTTTGCGGGGGAAGATGCGCTTAGCCATGTGCCGCAATGGACGGAAAAAGCCGGGAATGAAGCGGGTGACAAAATACCACCGATTTACCTGGGGAAAACGCAACTGGCTGAACTTGATAATCTACGAATCATCGATAAGGGGAGGCGTTGCGTCCGTATTTACCGCGCGGGCAGTATCAGCGATGAGCAATTGCTGACGATTGAAACCCACCTGGCGCGGGCAGATGTGAAAGAAGCGAGGCTATTTGACGGAATATACGAACAGAAACCAGCGGAGGACTGGACACCACGCCTTGCCGAACTTAAACAGGAGGTAGAGCGCGGGGAAAGCCTGGTTGATGCTATGCGTAAAACGGCTGGCCAACCTGCGCCAGTAGATGAACTATCACCCCACGTAGAAAGCCGCGAAGATGGTGTATTTTGGGTGACACCAAAAGTGGACAAAGACAGCGGAGAGATCATTAAAAATGAATCATGGCTGTGTTCCCCTCTCGAGGTCATAGGCACTGGTCGTGATGATAAAGACCAATACCTGATTATCCGATGGTACCCCGCCGGCGAGAATCGGCCGACAATAGCAGCGATCCCACTTGCCGACATTGGCGAGCGTGAAGGATGGCGCACGCTTAAAGCAGGTGGCGTTAACGTGACTACAAAAACCGCGTTAAGAGCCACGCTTGCTGACTGGCTACAGCGAAACGGCTCACAGGAAATATGGCGCGTAGCTCAAGCCACGGGATGGCAGTGCGGCGCTTACATCATGCCTGACGGGGAAATCATTGGTACTCCTGATAGACCGGTCCTGTTCAACGGGCGCAGTGCGGCCGCGGCTGGATACACGGTGAAAGGGACGCCGGAAAGCTGGCGTGATTCTGTTGCACGCCTTGCGCGTGGAAACCCATCCATGATGGCGGGCGTCGGTGCCGCACTGGCCGCGCCGCTTATCGGGTTGGCGGGCGTTGATGGGTTCGGCCTTCACTTTTACGAGCAATCGAGCGCCGGTAAGACGACAACCGGCAACATAGCCAGCAGCCTTTACGGTGAGCCTGACGCCTTGCGCCTGACGTGGTTCGGTACCGCGCTGGGGATTGCCAACGAAGCCGCCGCACACAATGACGGTCTGATGCCTCTGGATGAAGTCGGACAAGGTGCTGACCCGGACAGCGTAGCCAAGTCTGCCTATACGCTATTTAACGGAGTTGGCAAGCTGCAGGGCGCGAAGGAAGGCGGCAACCGTGACTTGAAGCGATGGCGCACCATAGCACTCAGCACCGGCGAAATGGATTTGGAAACCTTTATCGTCAGCTCTGGCCGCAGAATTAAGGCGGGACAACTGGTCCGGTTGCTCAATATCCCATTGGAGAAGGCGCAGCAGTATCACGATACCGCGAACGGCAAAGCCCATGCCGATGCTCTGAAAGATGCATACCAGAACAACCACGGCGCCGCCGGGCGCCTCTGGATAAAGCATCTGGCCGACAACCAGCAGCAGGCTGTTAAAGCTGTCAGAGAAGCGGAAAGCCGCTGGCGCTCGTTGATACCTGCAGACTATGGGGAGCAGGTCCATCGTGTTGCGGCACGCTTTGCGATACTTGAAGCCGCCCTGCTGTTTGGCTGTGCCGTTACGGGCTGGACAGACCAAGAGTGCCGGGACGCCATTCAGCATAATTTCAACGCATGGGTAAAAGAGTTTGGGACCGGAAATAAAGAGCACCAGCAGATCATTGAGCAGACTGAGGCATTTCTCAACGCCTATGGGTTAAGTCGTTTCGCACCACTGCCTTATGACCCGCAGACCTTCCCCATTCGTGATTTAGCAGGCTACCGACAACGGGGTAAGCACGATCTCGACCCGATAGTTTTTTATACCTTCCCGGCAGCTTTCGAAGGAGAGATAGCGCAGGGATTTAATGCCAAGCATTTCGCCAAGGCATTGGCTGATGCGGGAATGCTCACTCCTCCCGCAAGCGGGCGAGGTTTTCAGCGAAAGTCACCGCGTATCGATGGGCGGCAAATCAACGTATACGTTCTCCAGCGGGGGGCAGAAGATAGAAAGCTAGAAGATTAATTTATCTCATACGTGAGATTTTGATGTTGGTTCAGTTAGTTCTGTTGGTTCAGTAAGTAATGGTTATTGATTTATATGGGTTTTATATTTGAAGTTGAACCAACACTGAACCAACAAAAAGCCATTTTGAACCAACAAAATATCCAAATGAGCAATCTCGCAAAGGAAATGGAATCTTGAAAAATATACTTACAGTGGTGTTATTTGTTGTGCCCATGTCTGTCCATGCCTTTCAGTGCGGTCCCTTTACTGTCAGTCCCGATCGTTATATGACGACTATCAATCACGAATTACAGGATGTGACTAGCGTGAATTTTCGTGGTTATAAACACGATTACAGCCAGGTTACGATCACACTTCTACCCCGCTCTATAACTACGACAGATCGCCAATATTGGCTTAAATCCGAAAGTGGGAATGCTACGCTGGAATTGCTGACAAGGGAGAACCCGCCTCGAGTACTTAATCATGAGGTGTGTGATTCTGGCTTAAGCGGCTTTAACTGGTAATTAAGCATCTAATTTTCGAGGCCCATTTGAACCAACATAAAAACAGCGTTTGTTGGTTCAAATCGGGCGTTTGTTGGTTCATTTATTGTCAAATAATCCTTTAAAAACAATCGTCCTTACAATTTGAACCGACTGAACCGACTGAACCGACACGGTTTCTTTATATATGAGAGGAAAAGTTACAGAGTTAGATTTTGTAGTAAGTCTGGGAACGGTTGTTAGCCTTTGAAAGACAAATAAAAAGCCCGCGAGGAGTGGCGCGGGCTTTTATTATAATCACGTTGTGCAATCGGGAGGCTGTCAGTCCTCACAGACCAAGAATAGCAGAGCGTTAATTTCATAACCACTTTTAGATGTCATATTTTCATTTTGTACATTTTTTTGTAGTATGAAGTATAATATTCATACCGGCATCCCGCCGAGGTAACAGGAAAATTTGATTATGCCTAACCTTACCAAGTTCAATGCAACCCCCTCTAATAGTGGTGTCGTGATAACTGCCAGCTATGATGATGGCACAACCCTCCAGTTTCCCACTGATGCACAATCATCCGAATTTATGATTTCCATCGTGCAAACTCTGTCTACTGCCAATGAAAGGATTATTGCTGCAGAAAATCGAGCGGCAGCGGCAATTAGAACCGGGGATCGGAAGAATAGGCGCACGACTGATAGTGACGATGTGCCGACTAAGGTCGACCCCCAGTTTATGCGAATAGTCCGTGCAGTTTGCCCGAGATACAACGAGGCCAGCCAGGATGATGATCCGCGTCTTGTTGCTTTGGACGTTCTGAGATATGCGCCGGTAGATGCTTACAGTGCTGTATGTAATGAAGCGCTTTCAAATTTGCAGCTTAACCAGTCAATACAGATACTTGAACAGGTTGGTGATTATATGAAAGCTAATGATATTCAACCTAAGCCATTTGATACGAGTGAAGCGATAAAGTCAGTGGCTGATGCTGTGGATAAATTCTGGGGGCGTAAAAAATAATATGAAACCTTTCATTCCTCGCAGTAAGCGCACGCAAGATAGTGCACGCAAAACATTTGATAATTCGAACGCTAATTTACAGAATCTTAATGAAGTTAATAAGAAGTTCTGGGAAAAGAAAAACGAAGATAGCGACAAGTTTTGGACAGAACGCAACAAACTCGGCCATTGAGCCGAGTTTTTTATAGGTAAATTATGGCAGATCAAGGCGCAGTGATTGAAATCGGTAAATCTATTTGGCCTCGGCATATCGCGGTGCATGAGGCTGGTCATGCAATAGCCGCGTGGTTTTTTGGAGTGCATGAGGTTGAAATTTCTTTGTCTGATGAACGACGAATAGCAAAAACCTTCATATCTGGTGATGTTGATGATTGTCGAGCCGCAGCCGTCTGGAGAAGAAGCATGCCATACAAAGTTGATGAAATAAAACCTCACCACTTATTAACGGATGATTCCAGGCACGTTCTGATGGATCTCACATGTAAGGCAATAATCGCGACTCTTGCCGGCATCGTTGCACAATCACGATATACAGGTGAAAGTATCGTTGCGCTAAAGGCTACATCTGGGGTAGCCGACATGGAAACAGTTCGAGATTTAATCGACGTATATCGGGCTGCTGGTGGAGATAATGAAGATATAGAGCTTACTTCAATAAACCGCGCTCAGGCGCTGATATCCATGAAGTGGTGGGACATCATCGCCCTGTCGAAAATTCTTGAGAATCGCGCCCACATGCCTGCGCAGTATTTCCATGCCATCATGGGATACATCGACAGCCCCATGCCAAAAATGTTGACTCTGGACGAACTGGACAGAGAAAAGGATCTGTAACTTATGATGATGAGCAAATCTGAATACGCCAGGTATCGAGGCGTAAGCCGCCAAACGGTCTACGAGTGGATCAGGAAAGGTGAGCTGATAATGTCCGGCAGCAAAATATTTGTACGGGAAAATGAGCAGGTAGAGATCCGCCCAGAAATTAATCCTGTGGCCGCTCAGGTACAGTCGAGAACGTTGGAAATGACGTGGGCTGAGTTCTGGGGGGCTGTGAGAACAGAAGATGGCAAGAGGCCAGCGCCGTTAACATCGCATGAAGCGCAGCAGCGTGTTTTAGTCGCCGCTGGCGAGCTTAATTGGTCGGTTGAGTTTCTCGACGATGAAGGGATCTATTTGTCCGACGGTGATACAGAGTACTACATCCAGCAATATGACCTGTTTCAGAATGCCGGGGTGGCAATAGGATTAATTCGTCGTGAGGTTTGCTATACGGCATCGGCGTGCCCTGATGAGCAAGACGAGTGGAGTCAGGAAGGGATACATGCACTTGCGGAGTGGGCCCGGTAATAAATCTCTCTTTCCTCAACCCCGCTCACGGCAATCCCCGCTGTAAAATTTCTGATAGCCAGGTTTACACCTTTTCAGTTCAAAGCCGAGAAAGTGTAAACCGCATGGCAATACGAAACCCGAAAAGTGTAAACCTCCTCGAGATCCGAAACGGATAACCTGACACTTTCTGTAAGGCTGCCGTCATAAAATCAGGGTAAAGCGAGGTGATTAGGAGAAAGTGTAAACCAGTGGCCTGCAAGCTTTTAAGAAATGCTAAGTTCACAACGGGGTGTCATTATGACATCAGCGCTAGCGAAAGTTAACAAACCCTAACTTTCGTGTTTTTCCGTTATTGACGGCCGCGAGCAGGATAGTAACAAATAGTAAATTTCGGGCCGAATTACCTTTATTTAGATTGTCACGTCGCGGCCGGTACTATCACTCTCGACAGCGCGTAAACCCCACAGTTAGGGCTTTGGTCCGCTTTGATATGCCAGACAAAGAACTGGTATGTAAAGCAATAATCAGAACGCAAATACTGTCATTTATGAGCATCGGTGCAGGGTCGGTAGTGTTGGGTGATAACTGAATTAAGTATTTTGGCTCCATCCTTCCAAGGTTAAAAGTTTCACGGTATATCCCTCATTCAACAATCATTATTGTGGTATGCCGAGAGCGACTGGTGACGTTTGCCAATAGGCTGGTATCAGTTTTTCTTGCGTGGAGGTAGTGAGTTATCGCTCAGGATCCGTTTAAGTAATGGGTGGTCGGTAGGCCGTATTAGTGGTTTAACCATGCCTATATAACGTGCGTTTGCCTCTACCATCCAGTGTCTACCGGCTTTCAACGCTGGTGGATAAATCATGCCGCGCTTTGCATAGTTGCGGAGTGTTGCCTTGCATGGTGCTGAGTCACCAAACTCATCTATGGCCCATGCATACAGTGTTTTTAATCTCGCCATTTATCATCCCGTTTACGCTTATCAATTAATAGTTTCTGCAACTCGTCGAGTGAGTTCCTGATAGTTTGAATATGCCGGGCTATATTGCGATCGTTTAGCAGGACGGAAGTTATCGCAGTAGATACATCACGCAACAATAGTGATATTAGGTAGTTCACTGAGATCCCTTCAACACGCGCCCGTCTTTCTGCCGGTAGCGCTGCAAGAATGGCGGGCTTGAGAACTTCAAGCTTTGCCCTGGCCGCTTTGGAGTCAGACCTCAACCATCGGAATATTTTTTGTTTGTTATTGTATATTGCGCTCAAATTGACTGACCCATTAATATCAAAAGGATAGATACAAATAGATTCACTACCACCGAGCAGGAAAAACTGATTACTGATCTCGATCGCTACATATTCTTGTCCGGACTCTGCAGCCCAGCGTTCGACCTCGGCCTTTAAATGTTCCATCATTACCTCATGATAAAGTGATTTTCCCGAATCAGATTATCGTGTGACCACCACTGCCGGGCTATTGAATCCACCATTCCTATGCATCCCTGATGCGGTTGAAATGTGAGCTAACTGAGCTCAAGCAAAAATAAATGTGTATAGAAAAGTGTATAGAATTGATTTTATGATTTATTGAATCCGCGTATTAACTGGGTTTTATCTTGTTTGTTCTACTCCCTTCACCCGCTCCAAAAGCTTCTTCCTCAAATCTGTTCAATACCCCAAAAAATTCACTACCCAATCCCGATTATTCGTATTTCCTGTACGTCGTTTCTGCATGTCTAAATTTTGAACTCAAAAGTTTAAAAATGATGCAAATCAGCTCCCTCCCCTGCGAAGGGGAGGGTTGGGGTGGGGTATTAAGAGCAGATCGGAATGCAGACGTTTTTGCTATTTTATGGTTTGCGAAACCCCCTCCCGGCCTCCCCCTTCGCAGGGGGAGGAGCACACCTGCAATCCCTGCAACTCCTTGCAAACCATTAAATTTATCTGGAATCATTAGCTTGGTTTTGTTCTTGGCCACTTGGTTTAGTCATATTTCCTCTGCGGTGTTTTTGCATATCCAAATTTTGAATCAAAAACTAAAAGTCGATGCAAATCAGCTCCCTCCCCTGCGAAGGGGAGGGTTGGGGTGGGGTATTAAGGTCAGATCGCAATGCGGAAACATCGACTGTTTTAGGGTTTGCTAAACCCCCACCCGGCCTCCCCCTTCGCAGGGGGAGGAGCACACCTGCAATCCCTGCAACTCCTTGCAAACCATTAAATTTATCTGGAATCATCACCTCAGTTTCGTTCTTAGCCACTTGGTTTAGTCACGCGCTTTACGCTATAGTCACGTCGCTGCGGCAAAATCCGCAGCCGGGCGTGAGAACTCGAACTCTACTGGAAACAGCACAATTTCTGTTGTGCGAAAACATCAGCTTAGTTAGATGGAGTTCTCAATGAACCTGTATCAGTTATTCACCTTTTTACCTTTCCCCCATTCCCCTGTGATCCTGACATCAGGAGCACAAACTCATGAATAAACAAGACTGGCATCAGGCAGATATTATTGCGGCGTTACGCAAGAAGGGCACGACACTGGCGGCGGTATCACGGGCGGCGGGGTTAAGTTCTTCGACGCTATCGAATGCGCTTTCGCGTCCGTGGCCGAAAGGGGAAATACTGATTGGTCAGGCAATTGGTGTGCATCCTGCGGTGATCTGGCCGAGCCGTTATTACAACCCGAAAACACATCAGTTAATTGAACGCCGTACACGAAATCATTAGGTGCAAATTATTGAGCGGGCAGGGCATCAGTAATGATGATGATCCTGCCCGCTCGTTTACGCTAACAGCAATTACTTATTCTTCACCTGCAATCCGCGCGGCAGATTATTGTTATCCACCTGCGGTAAACCGGTAGAGGCGGAAGAAGTCAGCAAGCCTGTCTCAACGTAGTTTTGCAGCTTCTCGCGGGTATCGGTGATATCCAGATTACGCATGGTCAGCTGACCAATACGGTCATCCGGTGAGAACACAGAATCGCCTTTTTCCATGGTCAGACGTTCTGGTTTGTAAGTCAGGTTTTCAGACACCGTATTCATGATGGTGTAGTCATTGCCGCGACGCAGTTCCAGAGTCACTTCACCGGTGATTTCGCTGGCGACCCAACGCTGTGCGGAGTCACGCAGCATCAGAGCCTGCGGATCGAACCAACGGCCCTGATACAGCAGACGACCCAGTACACGGCCATTTGCATGGTATTGCTCGATGGTGTCTTCGTTATGGATACCGGTCAGCAGACGCTCATAAGCGATGTGCAGCAGCGCCATTCCCGGGGCTTCGTAGATGCCACGGCTTTTGGCTTCAATGATACGGTTTTCAATCTGGTCGCTCATCCCCAAGCCATGACGACCGCCGATGCGGTTGGCTTCCATCATCAGCTCCACGCTGTCGTCAAAGGTCACGCCATTCAGTGCGACAGGATAACCACGCTCAAAACGGATGGAGACTTCTTCCGCTTTCACGACCACATTCTCGTCCCAGAATTTCACGCCCATAATCGGGTTAACGATTTTGACGCCGGAGTCGAGGAATTCCAGATCTTTGGCTTCGTGCGTTGCGCCCAGCATGTTGGAGTCAGTGGAGTAGGCTTTCTCGGTCGACATTTTGTAATCGAAGCCGGACTGAATCATGAATTCGGACATCTCATGACGGCCACCGAGTTCATCGATAAAGTCGGTATCCAGCCACGGCTTATAAATCTTCAGTTCAGCATTGGTCAGCAGACCGTAACGGTAGAAACGTTCAATGTCGTTACCTTTATATGTGCTGCCGTCGCCCCAGATATTGACGCCGTCTTCTTTCATTGCGGCAACCAGCATGGTGCCGGTCACGGCACGGCCCAGCGGCGTGGTATTGAAGTAAGTCACGCCCGCCGTAGTGTTATGGAATGCGCCACACTGAATGGCGGCAATCCCTTCTGCAACCAGTTGTTTACGGCAGTCAATCAGGCGGGCTTTCTCTGCACCGTACTCCATCGCTTTACGCGGAATGGCATCGTAATCTTCTTCATCAGGCTGACCCAGATTGGCCGTGTAGGCATAAGGAATCGCCCCTTTTTTCTGCATCCACAGCAGGGCTGCACTGGTGTCCAAACCGCCGGAGAATGCAATCCCCACACGCTGATTGATAGGAAGGTGCTTGAGAATAGTTGTCATCGGTTAAATCCTGTATGAATGGGGGTCTGTCTGCTAAAAGTTTCAATGCCTATATTGATATCGCAAAACCGGCGTTGGGTAAAAGACATTTTGCATATTTATGTAAATTTTACCGCATAACTATCTAATTGTCATGCACTGCAAAACGCCTTATCGCTCATTCTGTTTCTGGAAAAAATTCAGCAGTAACTGCCATAGATGATGCGCTGCGGGCGTGAAACGCCGGTCTGAATTGCGCAATAAATGGCACTGGGCTTCGGTGGCAATAGGGTGATCAATGGGAACCGCCACCAGAATGTCGTGCTCGATGCGTTCGCCTGCCGCCTGTGCGCTCATAAAGGAAATTCCCATGCCTGAAATGCTCAGGCTCATGGCCGTCGAGAACAGGTTACAGCGGTAGGCAGGGGTGAACAAAAAACCTTTGCTCTGGAACATCGCGTTCATGTGGCGTTGCAAACCAAACGTCTCACTGAGCGAAATCAGCGGGTGCTTGTTCAGTTCTTCGATCGAGACTGTTTTCAGATGTGCGATCGGGTGCTGCGGATTGACCACTGCGCAGATCGGCCCCCACGGAAAACTGTGGCGCTTCAGTTCCGGGTTACCAATCGGGCCAAACGCCAGTGCCATATCGGCCTCACCCTGGACAATCGACGCCAGTGTTTCCTGCATATTCCCTGCGACAATTTCCACAAAAACATTGGGATAGGATGTCGCAAAGTTTTTCAGTACGTGTTCGACAAAGGTATCAACCAGCCCGGCACCGACGCGAATGGTGACCGCGCCACCTTTCATATAGCGCAAATCTTTTAAATGCCGCTCCAGTTTTTCGCGACGTATCCGGCTTTCAAAAAAATCATCCGCCAGCAGTTTTCCTGCATCGGTCAGCACCACTGTGCGTCCGCTGCGTTCAAGTAAGGGCAGTTGCAGTGTGCGTTCCAGCAGGGCGATCTGACGGCTGATCACCGAAGCGTTGACGCCAAGAATATCGGCCGCACGGCGGATCCCGCCCTGGATCCCCACCTCGTAGAGATAACTGATCTGCTTCTCGTGAAACATCTGGCTCATCGGTGTTCCCGGTGTCTGTTGACCAAAAGGCAACAATATAGTCATTGAAACGACATTTATATTATGTGATGGGTTGTAGATAATCAAAATTGACGACAAAACAGACATCGGGAAATTTCATGTCAACCGTGTATGACTATCTGCAACAACATGCTTCGCTGATCCTCAGTGATATAAAGCGCCTGGTTCAGGCCGAATCCCCTTCGCTGAATAAAGTGGCGGTTGACCGTTGCGGAGACGTCCTGCAAAGCATCATGGCGGAGCGGCTGGATGTGCAGGCGCAGGTTTGCCCGCAGGAAAAACTCGGCAATCATCTGCTGTTCAGTGTCGGTCACGGGCCGCAGGTGACCAGTATTCTTGGCCATTTCGATACTGTGTGGGAATGCGGTGAGCTGGAGATGGTGGAAAAAGACGGCCGGTTGTATGGGCCCGGTGTGCTGGATATGAAAGGCGGGCTCGTGCAGGCAATCTGGGCGGTGCGGGCGCTGGTACAAACCGGCGTGCTGTCGCCGCATCGCATTCAGTTTATTTGTCCTTCGGATGAAGAACTCGGCAGCCCGTCATCGCGTAAATGGATTGAACAATGTGCTGCTGATTCCGGACGGGTTCTGGTGGCTGAACCGGCTGTGGCGCGCACCCATGAGGCCAAAATTGCCCGTAAAGGATCCGGCAGGTTTGAAGTGAAAATCACCGGTCGTTCGGCCCATGCGGGCAACAATCCGGAAGATGGCATCAGCGCGATTGAGGAAATGGCGCATCAGATTTTAGCCCTTCACAGCCTGAATGCCCCAGAGGCTGGCACGACGGTCAACGTCGGTCTGGCAAGCGGTGGCGGTAAAATTAACGTGGTCGCCGATCATGCCGTACTGGGTGTGGATTTACGTGTGACCAATATGGCAGAGGCCGCGCGCGTGGAAGCGGCCATCAAGAATTGCCAGCCGCATCTTGCCGGTGCGCAGGTGGTGGTCACCGGCGGGATGTCCCGCCCGCCAATGGAACAGACACCGCAGAATTTAGCGCTTTTTTTGCAGGCGCAGCATGCTGCTGAACGACTGGGAATTACGCTGAAAGGCAAAGCGGTCGGCGGCGGCAGCGACGGTAATTTTACGTCGGCGCTGGGTATCCCCACGCTCGACGGACTGGGTGCGACAGGCTCCGGCATTCATGCCCGGGACGAGCATATTATTATTGATGATATTCCGCTGCGGGCAGCATTGCTTGCTGAAATAATTCTGGGCAGCGGGGAAGTAGCCATATGACATGTTGATAAACAGTGCATGAAATAAAATACCCGGGCCCTTTATTGGTGCGTCATAAACCAAAATGGTGCAATGAATTCCCGGTTATTTCATCGCGATTGAATGATTTTATCAAAAAGCCTTTATTACGATGAGGGCTATTTTTCGTTTTTATTTTTTATCTGTTTTTTAACTATTTTTACTGTTTATTAAAAAGTGAAAGTTGGCACGTTTCCTGCTCTCTTGTCTGTGGTTAAAAATAAAAATGAGCAGAAATCAGGTGCTGAATGAATAACCTGTTTTCTCACATGACATTCATTGAAAACTGACAGGAATTGTATTCCTGATTTTTTATTGCAGACAGATACCAGAGAAGGAACGTTAGTATGAGTGACACACGAATATCAGAACAGAGAGCCACCCCTGAGGTGGACGAGTGGAAAGTCGGTAAGGGGGCATACGTGTCGCTTATTGTCGTTATCCTGCTGTTTTCTGGTGCATTTTTAAAGGTGGATGGCATGGCGTGGCTGGGAGCCTTTGACTTCACTACGCTGGGCGGTTCGTTCGGTACCATGAAAGGTGAAACCAGCACGTTTGTCGGGGCGGGCGGTGTCAGTGCTAAAGCTGGTTTCCTTTTTGCCTTATCTCTGGTGCCGACGGTCATGCTGGCACTGGGATTATTAGAAATATTTACGCACTACGGGGCTATCCGGGCTGCACATAAATTATTAACACCACTGCTTAAGCCGATATTAGGCATTCCCGGCCACACCGGCCTGGCGTTAATTACCGATCTGCAAAGCACTGACGCCGGCGCTGCATTAAGTAAAGAGCTTTACGATAATAAACAGGTCACAAAGAAAGACGTAGTGATCATGGGCGCATGGCAATATTCCGGTGCCGGTCTGATCAACAACTATTTCTCCATCGGTTCCGCTATGTTTGCATCATTAACCATGCCGGTGATTATTCCGCTGGTGGTGATGTTCGTGATGAAATTTGTCGGCGCGGTATTTGTCCGCTTTGTGTTGAACACCGTTTATAAAAGAGATTTTGAAAATGAGTAATGCCACCCGAGTTTCCTCAAACCCGTTCGATATTTTCGTGGTCGGTGCCCGTAAAGGCTTCAATATTGCTATCAATAATCTGATGCCTAACGTGGTAATGGCTTACGTCATTTCAGAAATGCTCAATCTGCTCGGCGTAATGACGTTGGTGGGGCACATTTTCGCGCCACTCATGGGGTTGCTGGGATTGCCCGGTGAAGCCGTTACCGTGCTGCTCACATCATGGCTATCGTCTTCGGCGGGTACGGGTGTAGCTATCAGTTTGCTGACCAAAGGCACGCTGGATATGACGCAGATTACCATT
Source organism: Rahnella sp. CJA17(1/100) (assembly GCF_963881615.1). NCBI lineage: Bacteria > Pseudomonadati > Pseudomonadota > Gammaproteobacteria > Enterobacterales > Yersiniaceae > Rahnella > Rahnella sp. CJA17(1/100). The sequence goes on from NZ_CAWOJA010000004.1 coordinate 71,877, forward strand.
CTGGCACCGGCAATTTTCCTGATGGGTTCTCAGTTGCAATACATGGGACGCCTGCTTGGCGTGGCGGATGTGCCGAAAAAATACTGGCCTCTGCTGATGCTGACCAGCGTACTGAACGCCATTATTTCGATGATCCTGATGCGAATTTTTGCCTGATTTTCGATTGCACTGTTTTGAAAATGAATTTACCGGAGTGTTTACCCGTGTCGAAAGCTATTGAACATTATCAACATTTACATCTCATCCCTGAACTGGGTTTTACCGAATTTAAAACATCGGCTTATATCGCGCAGGCGCTTGAAGATGCGGGGTTTAACGTCACGCGTCATGTGAACGGCACCACAGGAATTATCGCTGAAATCGACAGCGGCAAGCCCGGTCCTGTCATGGCGCTGCGTGCCGATATGGATGCACTCGGCCATATCATTGATGGCGAGCTGGTGGCGCGCCATACCTGCGGCCACGATGGTCACTCCTCTGTCGTGCTCGCAGCGGCGCAGGAAATCATGAAAGAAGGCATGGTTAAAAAAGGCCGCCTGAAAATTTTGTTCCAGCCCGCAGAAGAGCTGGGCACCGGCGCCCTGGCCATGGTGGAAGGGGGCGCCATTGATGATGTGGATATGCTGCTGGGGTTCCATGTGCGGCCACTTGAAGAATGCCCGATGGGGCAGGCGGTGCCCGCGATGTATTACTCTGCCTGTGCGACGGTGGAGGCGATTATCACCGGCGTTCCTTCTCACGCGGCGCGCCCGCACCTGGGCATTAACGCGCTGGATGCCGCCGTGGCGGCGGTTCAGGCAGTGAATACTATTCATCTGGCACCGAGCCTGACATACAGCGTGAAAGCTACCCGTTTCCTGTGCGATGCGGGTGTGACCAATTCTGTGCCAGCGGAAGCCCGCGTGTGCTGGGATTTGCGTTCGCAGCACAATGAACCGATGGATGAACTGAAAGCAAAGGTGCTTCGTGCGATTGAGCACAGCGTGGCGGCGCTGGGTGCCACGGCGGAAATTCATGTGATGAAAGAGATGCCTGCGGCAGAAGTCGACAGTGACGTAACCGCGATTATCGCGGAATCTGTTACAGAAGTTTTAGGTGCAGAGGGCCTGACTGAACCGAAATTTACACCGGGCAGTGAAGATTTCTTCCACTATTCACGCCAGCGTCCGGCCATTAAAACCGGGTTCTGGGGACTGGGCGCGAATCTCACGCCCGGGCTGCATCATCCTGATATGCGCTTTGATCTCGACGCTTTGGAGATTGGTGTCAGGGTATTTAAAGGCTGCGTGAAAAGAGTGCTGGGATAAGCATTACGGCGCGTCATTGTTTTAAAAACATGCCCGGCTTTTGTCGGGCATTGCCTTACATTCCCTCCAGCGGCAGCACATCCAGCGGTTTCACTTCCCTGAGCACAAACGAGGTTTGCATCTCTTTGATGCCCGGCAGACGACGCACCACTTCCATCGCGAAACTGGAAAAACTGTCGAGATCTTTAGCGACCACCTGCAACAGAAAATCCGCATCACCGGCAATCGCGTAACAGGCAATCACCGAAGGCAGCGCCCCCACTTCCTGCTCGAAACGTTGCGCATCTTCCTCGCTGTGACTGTCGATTTTCACCCGGATAAACGCCAGCAACCCCAGCCCGATTTTTTTCCTGTCGATGTTCGCCTGATAACCGGTGATTATGCCGCTGTCTTCCAGCTGTTTCATGCGCCGCCAGCAGGGAGAAGCGGCCATGCCCACTTTTTCCGCCAGCTCCTGATTGGTCATTCGGCCCGAACCCTGAAGTTGTTTGAGAATGCGAAGGTCTGCCGGTGAAATTTCAGATACGGACATAATCTGCCTTTTAAATGTGATTTTAAGAAAGAGATAACCAGATTAGGGCATTTTACGGCGGGAAAAGAAAGCACCTTTCAGCGGCCAGGCGCTATCATTTTTGTCATCAATAATGATGAAAAGGGCGCAAAAATGGCAGATAAACTGCGGGTGGCAATTATTCTCAATCCCGAACTTCCGCCGGGATTACTGGCGAACACGGCAGGCGTAATTGGCATCGGATTAGCGGCAAAATTCCCGATGCTGGCGGGCAGTTCGCTGACTGACGCAAAGGGTGTCACGACCGATACTATCTCTAAAACTCCGCTGCCGATTCTGCAGGCCACGCCCGATCACATTAAGGCGCTGATGTTTAAAGCACTGGACGCAGCAGGCGAGCGCAGCGTGGTGCCGTTCCCGGCATTTGCGCGCACGATGCATCAGTTTGAGCAATACGAAATGACGTTCCCGTTGCGGGATTTATACGATGAAGTGATCGACGGTGTCGGGCTGGTGGGGCCGGAAAAGTGGATTAAATCGCTGACGGGAAACCTGAAGTTATTGCGCTAATGTGTTGAAGATACAGATATAAAAAAGACCGAATACAGGGATGGTATTCGGTCTGAGTTTTGCGCTAATCCGTATTCAGCTCGTCGCTTTCAGTTGCGGATAGCGTTTGAAAATCGTCAGACACCAGACGAACGCAATGCAGCCGATCAGGCCACCGGCGTAGCCGATGTTGCTCATTTCCAGATGCAGACTCACCTGATTGCCGATCAGCGCGCCGGCACCGATACCGATGTTATAAATACCGGAAAGCAGCGCCATTGACACGTCGGTGGCGTCGGTCGCCAGCGCCAGCACGCGCACCTGCATTGCCAGGCCGATAATCATCATCGCCAGTCCCCAGATAATACACAGCACTGAAATCGCGACCGGATTCATCACCGCCACAAACAACAGCAGCATGCTAAGCGTGACCAGCAGGATCGGGCCGCTGAGCATGGCTGCCGGGAAACGGTTGCCAAGCAAACTGAACGCAATGCTGCCGAGAATACCCGCGCCGCCGAAAATCAGCAGCAGGAAAGTGGTGAAGTTTTCACCCATGTTGGCAACACTCTGGATAAACGGTTCGATATAACTGTATGCCGTATAGTGAGCGGTCACTATCAGCGCAGTCAGGAGATACATACCGACCAGCGCCGGACGGCGGAACAACATCGGCACGCTTTTCAGTGAGCCGGTATGTTCACTTGGCAGCGGCGGCAGCAGTTTAATCAGACAAATCAGTGTCATCAGCGCAACGATGCCGATGCTCATAAAGGTGGTTCGCCAGCCAAGATACTGACCGATAAGACGACCCAGCGGCAAGCCGAGCACCATCGCCAGTGCGGTGCCGGTCGCTAACATACTGAGTGCCTGCGTTTTTTTACCGGCCGGTGCCACACGGATCGCCAGTGAGGCAGTGATCGACCAGAAAATGGCGTGGGCGAGGGCGATACCGACGCGCGAGGCCACCAGACTCCAGAAATCCCAGGCGACGACAGATAACGCATGGCTGGCGATAAACAGGCAAAAGATGATGATCAGCAGGCGCTTTCGTTCAACGTTGCGGGTCAGCAGCATCAGCGGCAGCGACATCAGCGCGACCACCCACGCGTAAATGGTCAGCATCAGGCCAACCTGTGCTGTCTGCATATTGAAACTGGCGGCGATGTCGGAGAGTAATCCGACGGGCACAAATTCAGTGGTATTGAAGATGAATGCGGCAATAGCCATCATCACAACGCGAAGCCATGCTGTCCTGCGCGAAACGGTATCTGATTGCATTGAAATTTATGACTTATAAGAAGATGTTGAAATCAGGCATCTGTCTGCCAGATGCCTGTTGAACGCATAGTGTGTTTTATTTGTTCGAAAAATGAAACAGAAAATTGGCCTATCAGATAAATCTTCAGGCGACAATTTTAGTGATGGTAACTGTGATGTTCCTCACGCATTGTCGTGAGGATTGATCAGGGAAGTCAGTACGTGATCCTGCCAGCAACCGGCAATTTTCAGATATGATTTCGCATACCCTTCGCGTTCAAAGCCCAGACGCAGTAGTACGCGCTCACTTTTATGATTGTCCGGAATATAGCTGGCCATAATGCGGTGCAGACCCTGCTCGCGAAACAGGTAATCAATGGCGGTTGTCAGCGACCGATGCATCAGTCCTTTCCCCTGCTGGTTTTCCGCGACCGAATATCCCAGATGGCAGGCCTGAAAAGGACCGCGGGCGATGCCGGTAAAATTGCAGGCACCGAGCATGTCACCGGTTTCACGGCTGATGATGCCAAACTGGAATGCCGTACCGCAGGCCGCTTCATCAAAAGCATTGCTCAGACGGACCCGCAGGGTTTCAGGCGCGTAAAAGTCCGCTGGCCGTAAAGGCTCCCACGGCGCGAGATGCGCGGCGTTATCGCGAAAATAAGCATGAACGACAGCCGTGTCTTCCGGCCCCAAAATTTTAAGGTAAAAATCAGCGTTCGTGACGGCGAGTTCCATGGTGGTCCCTTAAAGCCTGTAGCGGAGAGGGCGGTAAGTGTAGAGGATTCATCAGGAATTGGAATGCCAGCACCAGTGCCACGGTTCATAAATGAATCCCCAGGGATTGTTCAGCGGGAATGACATCACAAAACCGAATCCGGCGGCGTGGCTTTGCAGCCACTGAAAAGCTTCTGTTTCACCAAAAACGCCGGTCACTTCGTCGCAGCCGGGCGTATTGATATCCACGGCGCAGCCGGTGTGATGCTCGCTGCATCCGGGCGGCGCCAGCGAGGTAAAGAAATCTTCCGGGGCGATGCCTGCCAGTTGTTTGGCGCGGATTAAATCAGCCTGATAATTCAGGCTGCGGTAGGCGGAAACCAGATAAATCCCCACGCCGTCAGTAGCCGCCTTTTGTCTCATGGTATGCCAGGCGGCAGAGGCGGGGGCGGTCAGACGGTATATTTTACCGCTTTCGGCATCCGTTTCTGCCTCCACCAGTAAGTGCTCACTTACTTCTTCAAAATACGGCAGCGTGCGATGTGCGATAACCGCCGGGTCGATATGCAGTTCCCGCAGTATCTGCTCCGTTTGCGATTTCAGTGCCGCCGGGTTCATGCCGGTTCGTCTCCCGCACGGCCGATCACATCATTCATGGCTTCCGTCATCGCCTTACCTGCTGAGCGCATCGACTGCTGATAGCGCGAAGCGGCAACAACAAATGCATTAAGAAGCTGAGTATCCTGCGCATGTTGCTGATATTCAGGGTGCCATTGCACACCAAGACAGAAATCATAGCCTTCACATTCAATGCCTTCGATCACGCCGTCGGGTGCGTAAGCATTGACGATACAGCCGGGACCGACGGATTTCACTGCCTGATGGTGTGAGCTGTTCACGACGTAATGGTCACGATCTACGCAGCGGCTGAGCAGTGAACCTTCAACAATTTCTACCGGGTGACGCGCGCGTTTTTTGCCGCCCGCGTTTTCGGTGTCGACAGTGGTGCTGTGCTCCAGGGCATCGGGCAGCGCATCGGGAATATGCTGATGCAGCGTGCCGCCGGTTAATACGGCAAGCAGTTGCTGGCCGCCGCAAATCCCGAGCAGCGGCATATTGCGCTGCATGGCACCTTTAACAATGGCTTTTTCAAATTCGGTGCGGGCGGGTTTCAGGCGAACCTGATCACTGGTTTGTTGCTCATTAAACAGTTCAGGCGGTACATCAAACGCCCCGCCGGTCACGACAATGCCGTCGCACAGCGCCAGATATTCATCGGCCAGCGCCGCGTGATGTGGCAACGCCAGCGGAACGGCACCCAGTTCCGCCAGGCTGTTCATATAGTTCTGACGTAAGGCGTACCAGGGATAATCGGCATAGCCACCGGCTTCCTCGCTGTCGAGCGTTACCCCAATGACCGGTCTGGATTGAAATTTTGTCTGCATTCGCCTGAGTCCCTGCATGGAAATGAAAAACAATCAGAAATTTCACCATATCAAGCCGTGGTCGGCGCAAACAATATAAATTATCTATAGGTCATATTTTCAGGATTTAGCTCTGGTTTTCTCACCTGTTCGGGTGGGATCTCAGTGCATTTTCCGCACTAACTCCGCGTTTTCCTGACAAAATTCCGGTCTTCGTTGACACTTCCTGATGCTTTTTTGTTGCGGTCTTCAATATTCATTCTCATTTAGTGATTAACATTAGATGCCTCGAAAGGATAAATTAGCGGGTATAATTCATCCTGCTGATAGAAATAGAAATTCTTAATTGCTAACGAAATCTTTACGTTGTCCTAAAAACAGACACCCGCACTTTTCGGGGATAATGGTTTTTTGACTGATATTGAAAATCTCTGGTTGAAGGTCATTTTTCAGCTGTTTTCTCCTCATTAATACTGCGAAACCAAGAAATTTATGCTGCCGACTGCCTCGTCTCGTTCCAAAAAACGCACATTCGTGTGGGTTATTGTCGCCATTATCGTTGCCGCGATCCTGGTCTGGTTTTTTGCTTTCCACCAAAGTGCCTCTGATCCCTCTGCCCATAAAAAACCGGGCCGTGGCGGCATGCGCGCAATGCGCGGCCAGATGATGGCAGGAATGGCAACGCCGGTGCAGGCAGGAAAGGCCGCACAGGCCGATGTGCCGGTGTATCTGCGTGCGCTGGGCACGGTGGTGGCGAACGCGACGGTGACGGTGACCAGCCGTGTCGATGGTCAGCTGATGAAGGTGTATTTCACCGAAGGGCAGAAAGTGGAGCAGGGTCAGTTGCTGGCGCAGATTGATCCGCGCAGTTATCAGGCCACGCTGGAACAGTATCAGGGCGATTTAGCGCAGAATCAGGCGCTGTCGAAAAGTGCCGAACTGACGCTGGCGCGTTACCGCAAACTGTATGCACAGGATTCCCTGGCGCGTCAGGATCTGGAAAGCCAGATTGCGACCGCCGGTCAGTACGCGGGAGCAGTGAAAGCCGATCTGGCGCAAATCGCCGCCGCTAAGCTGAACCTTGAGTACGCTAAAATCACCGCGCCGGTCAGCGGCCACGTCGGCCTGCGTCTGGTGGATCCGGGCAACATGGTCACCAGCAGTTCGACCACCGGCATCGTTACCATTACCCAGACTCAGCCGATTGCCGTGACCTTCAGCGTGCCGCAAAGCAATTTGCAAACCCTGCTCAAAGCCCTGCGCGGCGGCAATCAGTTGCCGACTACGGCTTTTGACCAGAGCGGCAGCGAAGTGCTCGGACAGGGCAAACTGCAATTTATCAGCAACGAAATTGACACCAGTACCGGCAGTATCAAGCTGAAAGCGTTGTTTGATAATGACGATGAAAAACTCTATCCGAATCAGTTTGTGAATGCCCGCTTACAGGTCGCGACGCTGAAAGATGCCACGGTGATCCCGGCGGCGGCATTGCAGCTGAGCAGCGACGGCGACTTTGTGTATGTGGTGAAAGCCGACAGCACCATTGAGCGTCGCAGCGTGAAGTCCGGCCCGGATTTTGGTGATGACCAGGTGGCGATTTTGTCCGGCGTGAAGCCGGGCGAGCAGGTGGTCACCACCGGTATTGACCGTCTGAACAACGGCACCAAAGTCGAGATTGTCACACCGAATTCCGGTGAGGCTGCAGCAGCAGGTGGCTCTTCCAAAGAGCGTCAGCAGAGCGGCGGTGTGGATAAAGCCACCACCGGCGCGGATAGAACGGCCGTCGCGCCTGATGCACCCCCAACTACAGCCGGTAAAGACAGCGGGTCTAAATGAATCCTTCACGCCTCTTTATACTCCGGCCGGTCGCGACCATTCTGCTGATGGTCGCCGTGCTGTTGTCGGGGATTTTCGCCTACAACATGCTCTCGACCTCGGCGCTGCCGCAGGTCGATTACCCGACCATTCAGGTGACCACGCTGTATCCGGGCGCCAGTCCGGACGTGATGGCGTCGGGTATTACCGCGCCGCTTGAGCGTCAGCTCGGGCAGATGGCGGGGCTGAGTCAGATGTATTCCACCAGCGCCAGCGGCTCCTCCATTATTACGCTGAAATTCTCGCTGGATTTGTCCCTTGATGTGGCTGAGCAGGAAGTGCAGGCGGCGATCAATGCCGCTGACAGCCTGCTGCCCAGCGATTTGCCTAATCCGCCGACTTACAAGAAGGTGAATCCGGCGGATGCCGCAGTGCTGACATTAGCCGCGACCTCTGAATCCCTGCCGCTGACCAAAGTGCAGGATCTGGTGAATACCCGCGTGGCGTTGAAACTGTCGCAGATTTCCGGCGTCGGTATGGTCACGCTGGCGGGCGGGCATCAGCCTGCTATCCGCGTGCAGGTGGATCCGCGCAAGCTGGCGGCGCATAACCTCAGCATGGAAACCATCAACACGCTGATCGGCAACAGTAACGTTAACGGTTCCAAGGGGGGCTTTGACGGGCCGCACCACTCGATCACCATCGATGCCAATGACCAGCTGCGCACTGCCGCTGAATACGGCAACCTGATTGTTAATTATGAAAACGGGGCGGCGCTGCGTTTGCGCGACGTCGCGACGCTCTCCGAAGCCGCGGAAAATCAGTACCTTTCTGCGTGGGCGAACAAACAACCGGCGATCATTATCAGCGTTCAGCGTCAGCCGGGCGCCAACGTGATTCAGGTGGTGGATGCCATCAAAGCACAACTGCCGAAATTGCAGGAAGCGCTGCCGGAGTCGGTCAAAATCAGCGTGATTTCTGACCGTACCCAGACTATCCGTGCCTCGATCAGCGACGTTCAGTTTGAGCTGTTGCTGTCGATTGCGCTGGTGGTGATGGTCACCTTCCTGTTCCTGCGTAATGTCGCGGCGACGCTGATCCCAAGCGTGGCCGTGCCGCTCTCGCTGGTCGGCACCTTTGGTGTGATGTACCTGTGTGGTTTCAGTCTTAACAACCTCTCGCTGATGGCGCTGACCATCGCCACCGGTTTTGTTATCGATGACGCCATCGTGGTGGTCGAAAACATTTCACGACGCCTCGAAGAGGGCGAAACGCCGATGCAGGCGGCGCTGAAAGGTTCGCAGCAGATCGGATTCACCATTATTTCCCTGACCTTCTCGCTGATTGCGGTACTGATCCCGCTGCTGTTTATGGGCGATGTGGTCGGGCGTCTGTTCCGCGAATTCGCCATTACCCTGGCCGTGTCGATTCTGGTATCGATGGTGGTGTCGCTGACCCTGACACCGATGTTGTGCGCCTATTTGCTGCGTCACACGCCGGAAGAAAAACAGAGCAAGTTTTACCGTAAAGGCGGTGAGTTTTTTGACAAAATGATCGCCGGTTACGATCGTATGCTGATCGTGGTACTGAACCATCAGAAGCTCACGCTGCTGGTCGCTGCCGCGACGTTAGTGTTCACCGCGTTGCTGTACGTGATTGTGCCAAAAGGGTTCTTCCCGTCGCAGGATACCGGCATGATCCAGGGGATCACCCAGGCCTCGCAGGATGTCTCCTTCAGCGAGATGGGGCGTCGTCAGCAATTACTGACTGCCGCTATCCTCAATGATCCGGATGTGGAAAGCGTGTCGTCTACCATCGGCGTGGACGGTAATAACACCAGTCTGAACAGCGGACGTTTGCAGATCAGCCTGAAATCCTTTGATGAACGCAGCGAACGTGCACCGGCGATCATTGAACGCCTGAAGCAGGAGACCGCAGGCGTGCCGGGCATTGAGCTTTATATGCAGGCTTCGCAGGATCTGACGGTGGACGATCAGGTCACGCCAAGCCAGTACCAGTTCACACTGGATGATGCCGACAGCGAAAATCTGGTGCAATGGACACCGAAGCTGATTGAGAAACTCAGTGCATTGCCGGAGTTCAGCGAAGTGGTCAGCAACCTGCAAAATCAGGGGCAGATCGCCTATGTGGAGCTCGATCGCGACGCTGCTGCACGCTACGGTATTACGGCGTCTGACGTCGATACCGCGCTGTACAACGCTTTCGGCCAGCGGCTGGTTTCCACCATCTTTACCCAGGCGAACCAGTACCGCGTCGTGCTGGAAGTGGCCCCGCAGTTCCAGCAGTCACCGGCTTCTTTTGACGATGTCTATCTGGCGACCAACAACAGCACCTCAACATCCGGCACGGTGGCGACCACCACCAGCACCACGTCTTCTTCGACATCGGACAGCGGCACCTCGACCACCACCACCAATGCCGGGGCGACCAATGGCATGGTCAAACTGACGTCGATTGCCAAAATCCACATGCGCACCGGCGCATTGTTGCAGGCGCGCCTCAATCAGTTCCCGGCAGTCACCGTCTCCTTTAACCTCAAAGACGGTTATTCGCTGGAGCAGGCGCAGCAGGCGATCAAAACCACGGTGGCTGATATCGCCATGCCGGACAGCATCACTTTGCGCTATCAGGGTGCGGCGGCGTCATTTGAAAGTGCCACCGGCAACACGCTGTGGCTGATCCTCGCCGCACTGCTGACCATGTATGTCGTGCTCGGTATTCTGTACGAAAGCTTTATTCATCCGGTGACCATTCTTTCCACGCTGCCGTCGGCGGCGGTCGGTGCATTGCTGTCGCTGATCTTTGCCGGTACGGAATTCAGTCTGATCGCACTGATCGGGGTGATCCTGTTGATCGGCATCGTGAAAAAGAACGCCATTATGATGATCGACTTTGCGCTGGATGCGGAAAACAAACAGGGATTATCGCCGCGTGAGGCGATTCACCAGGCGTGTTTACTGCGTTTTCGTCCGATCATGATGACCACCATGGCCGCGCTGCTCGGGGCGTTGCCGCTGATGCTGGCGAGCGGATCCGGCGCGGAACTGCGTCAGCCGCTGGGGCTGGTGATCGTCGGCGGTCTGATCTTCAGTCAGGTTCTGACGCTGTTCTCCACGCCGGTGATTTACCTGATGTTTGACCGGCTTTCTCACCGCCTTAATCCACGTCACCGGCGTGCAGCGAAGCAGGCGGAATAAATGAACATTTCGCGTTTCTTCATCTTCCGCCCGGTTGCGACATTGCTGCTGACGATGGCGATACTCCTGCTGGGTTTGCTCGGGTATCGCCTGCTGCCGGTGGCACCGCTGCCGCAGGTCGATTTTCCGACCATTCTGGTCAGTGCCAGTCTGCCGGGTGCCAGTCCTGAAACCATGGCGGCGACGGTGGCGACGCCGCTGGAAAGGGCGCTCGGGCAAATCGCCGGTGTGACGGAAATGACCTCGCGCAGTTCGCAGAGTTCGACCAGCGTCATTTTGCAATTCGATCTCGATCGCGACATCAACGGCGCGGCGCGTGACGTTCAGGCGGCGATTAACGCCTCCCGTGCATTACTGCCGAGCAGCATGCCGTCGCTGCCGACGTACCGCAAAGCCAACCCGTCGGATGCGCCGATCATCATGCTGGCGCTGACCTCGGCCACGCGCAGTAAAGGTGAGTTGTACGATATTGCCTCAAGCCAGTTGCAACAGAAAATCGCACAGGTTAACGGCGTCGGGCAGGTTTCTCTGGTGGGTTCGGCGCTGCCGGGCGTGCGCATTGATTTACGCCCTGAAGCCGTCACCTCTTACGGGATTTCCCTCGACACCATTCGTGCTGCGATTGCCGACAGCACCAGCAACCTGCCGAAAGGCTTGCTGCAAGGGTCGGATCAGTCGTGGATGATTGAAGGCAACGGCCAGCAAAGTACCGCCGCGCAGTACAAAACGCTGATTGTCACCTACATCAATGGTTCGGCCATCCGCCTCAGCGATATCGCCAATGTGTATGATTCCGTCGAAGACAAATACAACGTCGGGTATTACAACAGCACGCCGTCGGTGATGATTGGTGTAACGCGCCAGGCTGGCGCGAACATGCTGGAAACCATTCAGGCGATCAAAGCCGCGCTGCCGCTGATGAAAGAAAGTCTGCCGGGCGACGTGCAACTGAACCTGGCTCTGGATCGTTCGCCTAACGTTTCCGCTTCCCTGCGTGATACGGAAATGACCCTGATGGAAGCCACGCTGCTGGTGATCGCGGTGGTCTTTGTGTTCCTGCGTAACTGGAATGCTGTGCTGATCCCCGCCGTGGCGCTACCGGTGTCACTGATCGGGACCTGCGCGGTGATGTATCTCCTTGGCTACAGTCTGGATAACCTCTCGATGATGGCGCTGATCATCTCCACCGGTTTCGTGGTCGATGATGCCATTGTGGTGCTGGAGAACATTACGCGGCATATCGAAGAGGGAATGGGACCGGTGCGGGCGGCGCTGAAAGGCGCACAGGAAGTCAGCTTCACCGTGCTGTCGATGACGCTGTCGCTGATCGCGGTTTTCATTCCGATCCTGCTGATGGGCAGTATCGTCGGGCGTCTGTTCCGCGAATTTGCGGTGACGCTGAGTGTCTCGCTGATCATCTCGATGCTGGTGTCACTGAGCCTGACGCCGATGCTGTGCGCACGTTTCCTCAAACGTAAACCGCCGGTGGAAAAACGTCAGCCGCGCATCTACCGCATGATCGAGCATGGCCTTAACAAACTGCTGGCGGCCTATTCTGCCGCGCTCGGCTGGGTGATGCGCCATCAGCTGATCACGCTGGTCGGGTTGTTCCTCACCGTGATACTCAATTTCTATCTTTATACCGTGGTGGAAAAAGGTTTCTTCCCGGATCAGGACACCGGCATGCTGATGGGCATGTTGCGTGCGGATCAGAACACCTCGTTCCAGTCGATCCAGCCGCAGGTGCTGAAATACAGCAAGATCATTCAGGACGATCCTGCGGTAGAAGCGGTGATGAGTTCGGCGGGCAGCGGCGGCTTTGGTTCACGTAATACCGCCACGTTCTTCGTGCGTCTGAAAGATTTCGACAAACGTACCTCGACCGCCAATCAGGTGGCTAACCGTCTGATGATGGCGACCGGCAAGGAGCCGGGCGCGCAGTTGTTCCTGATGGCGGCGCAGGATCTGCATATCGGCGGGCGCAGCGCCAACGCGCAGTATCAGTACAGTCTGCAATCTGACGATCTTTCGGTGTTGCGGGAATGGGCACCGAAGGTGCAGAAAGCGCTGGCGAAACTGCCGCAACTGACCGGTGTGGATTCCGATGCACAAACCGGCGGTCAGGAGGTCATGCTCAATATCGACCGGGATCGTGCCACGCAACTGGGCGTGAACGTGAAGATGATTGACACGTTGCTCAACAATTCTTTCAGCCAGCGGCAGGTTGCCACGATCTATAAAACGCTGAACCAGTATCACGTGGTCATGAACCTGACGTCTGACTACACCAGCAATCCGGATGTGCTGCATCAGCTGTATGTCGTGACCGATTCTGGTAATCAGGTGCCGTTGTCGGCGTTTGCCACCTTCAGCGGCGCCAACGCACCGCTGTCGGTGTCCCATCAGGGGCAGACGGCGACCACGACTATCGCGTTCAACCTCGCCGACGGCTATGCGCTGGAAGATGCGCAGGCTGCGCTGAAAACCGCCATGGCACAAATCGGCTTGCCGGATACCGTTCATGGCAGTTATGCGGGGACGGCGCAGGCGTTTGAAGCGCTGGCCAGTTCCATGCCGTGGCTGATCCTGGCCGCGCTGGCGGCGGTATATATCGTGCTCGGCGTGTTGTACGAAAGTTATATTCACCCGCTGACCATTCTTTCCACGCTGCCTTCCGCCGGGCTGGGGGCGCTGTTGCTGATGCTGATGACCAATACGCAACTGACAGTGATCGCGCTGATCGGGATCCTGCTGCTGATCGGCATCGTCAAAAAGAATGCGATCATGATGATCGACTTCGCGCTCGACGCCGAACGGCGGCTGGGTCTGACGCCACAACAGGCGATCACTCAGGCCTGTCTGATGCGATTCCGTCCGATCCTGATGACCACGCTGGCGGCATTCTTTGGTGCCCTGCCTCTGGCGATGGGCAGCGGGGGGGACGCGGATCTGCGCAGTCCGCTGGGTCTGGCAATTGCCGGCGGGCTGGCACTGAGCCAGATCCTGACGTTATTCACCACGCCGGTGGTTTACCTGTATATGGATCGCACCAGCCGGGCGACGCATCGTCTGTGGCAACGTCTGCGTCCTCACGCGACGCCGCCGGAGGCCAGTTCTCATGACTGATCACACTGAAACTCATTACCCTGAAGCGAATCTGATGACTCTGCAAAAAACACGTTCAATGGTGTTCCGTCTTGCTCCGCTGGCGCTGGCCTTACTGGTCAGCGCCTGTGCCGTCGGCCCTGATTACAAACGGCCGGATGTGGCTATGCCAACGGCATTTAAAGAAGCCAAAGGCTGGACGGCCGCGATCCCGAAAGATAATCAGGCCAAAGGCGACTGGTGGGCGGTGTATCAGGATCCTGAGCTGTCGTCCCTGCTGACACAGGTGCAGATTTCCAACCAGAACGTTGCCCAGTACGCCGCGCAGTACCGCGAAGCCCAGGCACTGGTGACGCAGGCGCGTTCTGATTTGTATCCTTCCGTGGATGCCACCGTCGGCAGCACGCGCAGTGGCACCTCAACCTCCACCAGCAACAGCCAGTCCGCACAATTGAGTGCAAGCTGGGAACTGGACTTGTGGGGCAAACTGCGCCGCACGGCGGAAGAACAGGATGCCAGCGCGCAGGCCAGCAAGGCCGATCTGGCTGATGCGACGCTCAGCGCGCAATCCGAACTGGCGCAGGATTATTTCCAGTTGCGGGTGATGGATCAGCAAATCGCGTTGTATAAGCAAAGTATTGACGCCTATCAGCGTTATCTGAACGTGATTGAGAACCAGTATGCCGGTGGCAGTACCTCGCGTGGCACACTGGCGCAGGCACAAACTCAGCTGGAAAGTACCAAAGCGTCGGCGCTGGATCTGCAATGGCAGCGCGCCCAGCTTGAGCACGCTATCGCCGTACTGATCGGCAAACCGCCAGCGCAGTTCAGCCTCGCCGCCCGCGACGTAAAACTGAACCTGCCTGCGATGCCGGATGCGATTCCGTCGCAACTGCTGCAGCGTCGTCCTGATATCGCCGCTGCTGAGCGCACCATGGCCTCTGCCAATGCGGCAGTCGGTGTCGCCACTGCCGCGTATTATCCCGATCTGACCTTAAGTGCCAGCGGCGGTTTTGCCAGCTCGGCCTTCCATAACCTGTTCTCGTTGCCAAACCGCGTCTGGTCTTTAGGCCCGGAACTCAGCCAGACGGTACTGGATTTCGGTTCCACCCGTGGCAAAGTGGCACAAGCCGAAGCTGCGTATGACGCCGACGTCGCCAGTTATCGCCAGAGCGTGTTAACCGCGATGCAGGAAGTGGAAGATTATCTGGTTGAACTGCACACGCTGGACAGCGAACTGGTCGCCCGCCAGAACGCCGCCGATTCCGCCAAAGAATCCGCCCGCGTGACCTACAACCAGTATCAGGCGGGGATGATCGACTATCTCGACGTCGCGACCACCGAAAATACCAGCCTGACGCAACAGCAAAGCGTCCTGTCACTGCTCAGCACCCAGATGGTCACCAGCGTTAAGCTGATTGCCGCACTGGGCGGGGGATGGAACGGGGATGTGGGTAAGTAAGAGAGTTTGAATTATCTCTGCACGAAGGACACATAAAACGGTCTTTGGTGTAGAGAACATCATTCATTTTCAGTGCGATTGCTGCCATTCATCGTAAATGACCTCAATCACTCTAGATATAGCAATTAAAGTGGCGGGGATAAATGACACCAGGTCGCCTGTTTCCGATATGCGCAAAACTTTGTGATCACAACAATCAATTCAAGGGAGCCATTTAATATACCTGACAGTTCCGAAAGTATTTAAAGTAGAGATGTTTTTATTTGTGGATTATTTCCCTATTGAAAGTAATAAATAAATTACTCCTCGGAATAATAACTGCAAGATTATTTTTTGTTTTTAATGAGGTTTTTAATAATGATAATAATTAATGATGGTCTGTGAATTTAGATTGACGTGGGGAATTATTGTTTTGATTAATTCGTTTGAATTAATTCAAGTCTATTTACTCAAGGCGGATTAAAAATGTGAATGTTGGTAGCCGGAGAATAAATTACCGCTCGTTAGTAATAAACTTCTGAAAATTATTTTTTTAAAGGTTTTCCAATTGTTTGTTAAAGCATATAGGCATAATGTAATTGCTCACTTTTAAAAAAAGGATTTATGAAAATGGCAATCCCGGCATACTTATGGCTTAAAGACGACGGCGGTGCACCAATTAAAGGTTCCGTTGATGTGAGGGATCGTGAAGGTAGTATCGAGGTGAATGGCTTCTCTCATAACCTGAGCCTTCCAACTGATGGGATGACAGGGGTAATTACAGGCACCCGTAAACATTCCGCAGTTCTGCTCCAGAAAGATTTTGATTCTTCATCACCTTATCTGTACAAGGCCGTGGCTACCGGACAAACACTAAAGTCAGCAGAGTTTAAGTGGTATAACATCAATGATGCAGGGCAAGAGGTTGAGTATTTCAACATTATGCTTGAGGACGTAAAAATCGTAGGTGTATCGCCAATTATGCATGACACTAAAGATCCGATGAAAGAAAAGCATAACCATCTTGAATGCATTGAACTGCGCTATGAAAAAATCACCTGGAAGCACTGCGATGGTAATTTGATGTTCTCAGACAGTTGGAAAGATAGAGCGTAATTATGAGATACCCTACATTAGCGGCCTCGCCTCATCCGCCCTATGATGTATCCTCATTTTCGCCACCAGGAGTAAACGTCATTAATAATATGATGCTCTCGAGATTTCATCACGGTCCATCAGCACTCACGTACCAGTGGTTTTATCAACAAGTCAGACTACATGGACCTTGGGATTATAAAACGCACGCAGGGAGGCAGTATGAGAACTTTGGAAATTTCCACTACGGTGCGGTGGGTACCGCAGCTGGAATAACTGAGCCTGTATTGTTACGGGCGGCGGGGTGGGCGCAATCTCGTTCGGGAAATGCGAAGGCAGAAGATGGAAAATGGCATGGCCCATCGCCCCATGGTGACGACCCACAAGATCAATTCTGGATAAAGTGTGGTATCGATTATGCAAAAAGAACGGGGTTTTAAAAAACGCTATGTTTTGGTGCCTGTACTTTTTGCGTTTATGTTAATCGCATGGGTCATTCACTTTCTCAAATTTCCGGTAGAGCAGGAGGTGTATAAGACGGTTAAAGTGAATAACCTGGTCACCTTGTATGTAACCCAGGCCAGTGCTGGAGCAATGACGTCATTTTCGTACCACTATTATTTGTATGATGCGACGAAAAGTGAGGCTGATTTTATGGCTCATATTGATGACCAAAGGGCATTCATGGTCACATCTGACAGCAAGGCCACGGCCATAGCCAACAATGATCATCTATATCTTCGCGTTCGCGGCGATATATACTCATTCGATAACGGAAGTTATAAAGTTATTGTACATCTGGACGCTGCACCTTATTAAAATAAACTCAGTGGGGCTTTGCCTCACTTCAGTTTTTAGTACGGAGAAATACCAGATGTTACGATTTAGCCGTATTTTTTGACAGATATTATTTGAGACTATTGATTACCAGCAATATAGCTCTTTCATCAGTAATAAACTTCTGAATATTACTTTTTTGAAGGTTTTCTAATTATTCATAAAAGCATAGAGGCATAACGTAATGTCTCTCTTTTTATAATGGTTTTATGAAAATGACAATCCGAGAATGTTTATGTCTCAAAGATAATTATAGCGTGGACATCAGAGGGAGAATTGATGTATATGGCAGAAAATTAATTCGCACACACGGCGAGAGAAAAGAAGGCCCGGCCGGATTTGCTTCGACTACTCCAAAGGATATAAGAGCAAGTGTCCATAAATACTGAAGCAACAGTTTTTCATCTAAAATAACAGCAGAAGACTGGGCTGAGGCGATTAAAAAAATCTCTAAGGGTGACAATGAATGGCTATTGTTAGTCCCGGATTTAGCGCCTGTAGTAAATCTACAACAGTCCAATCAACTTGCTGGCGCGCTCTATTACGCGCCCGATGCGAACGCAAAAGAAGCACTAAAAATGATGTCAATTCTCGATAAGCATCATTACAAGCACCAGCAAGGAACGGATATAGCCTGCGTTCCGCCATTTGATAAAATAACGAATAGCGACATGGCGATATATAACCGCATCCGCCTTTCATTATTAGATGCAGGACCACAAGCCGCCACTTGCCTGTGGATAATGGAAGCTTGGGTCGAAGAGATCAAAGCAAACGATGCTCGAAAATCCTCTTAGACCCAGTCGAAAATGCTCGTTCATAGCCCGGAGCCCTCCGGGCTAATTTAAAGTACGCTATCTCATTAGATGTCTGCATAAGAGAACGCTTACATTAAAAATGCCTCTGGGTCCTGTTCGCTCCGAACTTCTAAATTACTGAGCGCTTCTTTCAGAATACTGCTCAGCGTCGTCAAAAAATAACCATTAAATTTTTTTGATTTCAGCGTTCGTTCGAAGATATCTGCAGGGATAAAACGCCTCATTTCATTGTGGAAGACACCATTTCGCATGATTTCGTCCAATGACTTCAGTTTCTCACGGGTTTTGTCGGCGTAATTCTCTACACGATAGTCGGCTATTTTATTGAGCAGCAGTAATCTGTTTATTCGTGCCCCTTGCTGATAGAGCCACACTAAATCCCACATATCCCGATACCGGATATGCGTCTGAGTCGCGGGAAACGCGACCAGTTTGTCGGCCATAACTTCTTCGAGCGTTTCGACATAAATCAGCGTGTCGTTATAGCCGTCGGGTAAGACAAAATAATTACGCCCGAGTGGCAGGGTATTACGGGTATAAGCCTCAATGTTGGCGATTTCAATTTTGATCCGCTGCCTGGCAATGTGGGATTGTTGAGGGGAAGTCTCGATAGTTATTTGCCAGCGGTCGATGTTGATCTGATCATAATCGGGAAGCTGACGCAGCTCTTCGGGGGCTTTTACGCTGATGGCGAAACCAAAATCGACCTTCTCACTCATTATTCTTCCTTAAGATCCATCAGATGAGTATTCCTGCCAACACGGCGCAAATCCCTGATTACCGTGGAGGGTATCGCTTGTTTCAGTGGTGATGGCGTTTCGACGGTTGCATCGAGAATATCCAAAATGCTGCGGTGAGTATGCGTCAGTTCGATAGTGCCCCAGGGCGTCGGGTCGTCATGAAGGCCAGTCGGTCGACCAGTATCTGCGAAATGATGCCATATGCCGATAATGCAGATTCCAGACTGACGTAGTTGTATTCCCCGCTGTCAATGCATGCGCGGGATCCTCAGGGAATATTTTCTACAGATCACGCAACAAAAACGCCGACTTCTGCCGGCGTTTCCTTTTACTCAAAAAATCTTCACAGCCAATAATGAATAATTAGCAGGTGTGACGGCGGGCGAAAATGCGTGAATATTAAAATATTGGAATGATGGCCGCAGGAATGGTGTGGGAAAAATATTATCGCCGCATTAGCAGATACGCTCAGTACGGCTCCTCCCCCTGCGAAGGGGGAGGTTGGGTGGGGGTATTAAAGACAACCCGGTGGTGGCATGTTCAACGATTCAAAACAGAAAGAATTACGCAAGGATCTGCGGGGAAATCTTACTTATCCAGAGTTTGTTTTATGGCAGGCGGTCCGGTGTAAAGCGCTGGGTGTTAAATTTCGCCGTCAGCATGGGATTGGGCGCTATATCGTGGATTTTTACGCCGGTGAGGTGAGGCTGGTGGTTGAGCTGGATGGTGAAAGTCATTTCAGTGAGGAAGGAATGGCGGCGGATAAAATCAGAACTGACTTTCTGTGTGATTCAGGAATGAAAGTTATCCGGTTTACGAATCTTCAGGTTATGCAGGAATTACCTGAAGTTCTTGAGCATTTGCGATGCGAAATTGTACGACGGAAGACAATGTTAACCTTCTGATTTTATTTGTAATACCCCCTCCCAGCCTCCCCCTTCGCAGGGGGAGGAGTTAAAAGCTCGATCGGCTCCCTCCCCTGCGAAGGGGAGGGCTGGGGTGGGGTATTAATGGTTACTCGGTGAAAAAATTCCCACCAAAATAATTTTTATCAGTATTTAGCTCAGTTAACTCATCAATATTACATTTCATCTTATCTATCAATGACCTGATCACTATTCATCTGGTTTTATCCCGTTTTGGGATAATTTTTCTCCCGGTTTACTCTTCCTGTGTAGACGTTTTGTTTACTCATAACTCAGGAAAGGATCCTCCATGAACAAAGCACAGAATCATACCGACTGGCATCAGGCAGACATCATTGCGGCATTGCGTAAACGGGGTACGACATTGGCGGCGGTATCGCGCAGTGCCGGGTTGAGCTCATCCACCTTATCGAATGCGCTGTCACGATCATGGCCGAAAGGGGAGAAGGTGATTGCACAGGCGCTGGAGGTGCATCCGAGCGTGATCTGGCCGAGCCGTTATTTTGATGCGCGGGGTGAGTTAGTGAAGAAGATTCTGAGATGAATATGTGGCGGGATAAGGTCTCTCCGGCTCAAACAAAAACGCCGACTTCCGCCGGCGTTTCCTTTTACTCAAAAATCACTCCTTCCAGCCGCCGCCCAGCGCTTTATACAAACTGATGTCCTGATTCAGTTGGGCAAGCTGGGTGGTGATCAGCGTTTGCTGAGCAGAATACAGGGAGCGCTGTGCGACCAGTACGCTCAGGTAGTTGTCGACTCCACCTTTGAAGCGCATCTGCGAGAGATCGTAGTTGCGCTGATTGGCGTCGGCGTCCTGCTGGCGCGCCAGCAATTCATCTTTGTAGGTCGCCTGACCGGCTAAGCCGTCGGAGACTTCCTTGAACGCCGTCTGAATCGCTTTCTCATAGTTGGCGATATCAATTTTCTTGGTGTCCTTCGCGATGTCGAGATTGGCCTGATTCACGCCGCCGTCGAAGATCGGGATATTAACCGATGGCATAAATGACCACGCACCGGTGCCGCCGTCGAACAGTTTACTCAGGCTGCCGCTTTCTGTGCCTGCCGTGCCGGTCAGCGTAATGCTTGGGAAGAACGCTGCACGCGCCGCGCCGATATTGGCATTAGCCGCTTTCAGCGTATGTTCAGCGGAAATAATATCCGGACGACGGGTCAGCAGATCAGAGGGCAAACCGGCCGGTGTCTGCGGGAATTTCCAGTCCTGTTGCAGGGTGGCGTTCGCCAGCAAACTCTGTGGAATGGTGGTGCCGACCAGCAGTGTCAGTGCATTGACGTCCTGACGTACCTGACGTGTGTACTGGGCGATGTCGGCCTGCGCCGCGCGCACCGTGGTTTCGGCCTGCACCAGATCCTGTGAAGTGTCGATGCCGGAATCGTAGCTGCGTTTGGTGAGTTCGTAAGATTTTTTCTGACTGTCGGCGGTACTGATCGCCAGTTTTAGCAGATCGTTATCCGCCGCCAGACTCAGATAGCCGGAAGCGACTTCAGCCACCAGCGAAATTTGCGTGGCGCGCTGCGTGGCTTCTGTCGCCAGATAAGTTTCCAGCCCCTGATCGCGCAGGCTGCGTAAGCGGCCAAACAGGTCAACCTCATAAGACGTTACGCCCAGATTCGCGCTGTATTGCTGATACGTCACCGGTCCGCTGGTTTGTGTTGAATACAATCCGCCCGGCAGATGCTGGTTGGTTTCACCGGCGCTGGCGTCGAGTGTCGGCAGCAGCGCGGCGCGGTCAATCTGGAAGGTAGCGCGGGCGGTATCGACGTTTAATGCCGCGACCCGAAGGTCGCGGTTGTTAGCCAGAGACATGCCAATCAGCTGCTTCATCGCCGGTTGATTGAAGAAGGCTTTCCAGCCGATATCCTGCGCAGCACCGGTTTTGGCGCCGTCCCAGTTGCTGGCAACCGGCAGCGCAGGGCGCTGATAATCCGGCTCCATCGTACAGCCGGCCAGCAGAGTGAGTGAAAACGCGCCGATAAGCGACAGCGCGAAATGCGGTTTATTCATGGTGTGTTGCCTCTGGTGCAGGAAGCGCCTTATCGTGTTTTTTCGATTTGCGGGTGAACAGATTCACAACCGTGACGTAGAACATCGGCACGAAGAAGATCGCCAGGAAGGTGGCCGTGAGCATGCCGCCGACCACCGCCGTCCCGATGGAATGCTGGCTGCCCGCGCCCGCGCCGCTGGAAATGGTCAGCGGGAATACGCCGAGGACGAAGGCCATTGAGGTCATGATGATCGGCCGGATACGCAGCTTGGCCGCTTCGATGGCCGCTTGTGCCACCGACATCCCTTCGTTCTCATGCAGCTCCTTGGCGAATTCAACAATCAATATGGCGTTCTTCGCCGCCAGCCCGACGGTCGTCAGCAGGCCAACCTGGAAGAAAACATCATTCGACAACCCGCGCAGCAACACAGCACCGATGGTGCCTAAAATCCCCAGCGGTACCACCAGCATGACGGAGAACGGAATTGACCAGCTCTCGTACAGCGCCGCCAGACACAGGAACACCACGATCATCGACAGACTGTAAAGCGCCGGTGTTTGTGAGCCGGAAAGCTTCTCTTCGTAGCTCAGGCCGTGCCATGCCACTTTGTAACCGGGTGGCAGTTTGGCCGCGATTTCCATCACCGCCTCGTTGGCATCGCCCGAGCTGTAGCCCGGTGCCGGTGAACCCATCAGTTCGACGGAAGACACGCCGTTGAAACGTTCATAACGCGGTGAGCCATACACCCATTTGCCGCTGCCGAAGGCGCTCCACGGCACCATATCGCCGCTGGAATTACGGAAATACCAGTTGTTCAGATCTTCAGGCGTGACGCGGGAAGCCGCCTTGCCCTGGATGTAAACACGCTTCACGCGGTCGTTGTACATGAACTGGTTCACATACGCTGAACCCCAGGCCGCTGACAAGGTGTTGTTGATGTCGTCGAGGCTCAGACCCAGCGCCTGCGCCCGTTCATCGTCAATTTCCAGCTGATATTGCGGTTCATCTTCCATCCCGTTCGGGCGCACAGCCATCAGGCGTTTGTCCTGTGACGCCATTTGCAGGAACTGATTACGCGCGGCCATCAGGGCTTCATGCCCCTTGCCGTTGGTGTCTTGCAGGAAGAAGTCGAAGCCGGTGGCATTACCCAGTTCCATAACGGCTGGCGGAACGAAAGCAAATACGCGTGCATCTTTGATGGTGGCGAAATGCGCCATCGCACGACCGGCCAGCGCCTGAACTTTTTGCGCGGCGGCCGGGCGGTCGGCCCAGGTTTTCAACTGCACGAAGGCAATCCCGACGTTCTGGCCTCGTCCGGCGAAGCTGAAGCCATTGGCGGTAAACACCGAAGAAACGATGCCGCTTTCCTGCGTCATCAGATATTTCCGGACGTTATCCAGCACCTGCTGGGTTCGTTCCGCCGAGGCGTTGGCGGGCAACGTCGCCTGAACAAACATCACGGCCTGATCTTCATCCGGCAGGAAGGTGGTCGGCACACGGGTGAACATAAAGCCGGTGGCGATCACGATCAGCAGGTAGATGCCCATAAACAGACGGCGGCGTGAGATGACCGTGCCGACGGCGCGGGTGTAGCGCATCGCACCTTTGTCGAAGTTACGGTTAAACCAGCCCGCGAAGCCTTTCTGCGATTTTTCCTCGTCGTTGTGTTTGATGATGGTGGCGCACAGCGCCGGGGTGAAAATCAGCGCCATCAGTACGGAGAGCGCCATCGCGGATACGATGGTGATCGAGAACTGACGGTAGATGATCCCGGTTGAGCCACCGAAGAACGCCATCGGCACCAGTACGGCAGACAGCACCAGCGCGATACCAAACAGCGCGCCCTGGATCTGTTTCATCGATTTGATGGTGGCGTCTTTCGGCGAGAGCTTTTCTTCCGTCATCACACGTTCGACGTTTTCCACCACCACGATGGCATCATCCACCAGCAGGCCTATCGCCAGCACCATCCCGAACATGGTCAGGGTGTTAATGGAATACCCCGCTGCCGCCAGAATACCGAAGGTACCGAGCAGCACTACCGGCACCACCAGCGTGGTGACCAGCGTTGCGCGCAGGTTTTGCAGGAACAGCAACATCACGCAGAACACCAGCACGATGGCTTCGATCAGCGTTTTCACCACTTCCTCAATCGATGCGCTGACCACCGGCGCGGTCTGGTACGGGAACTCGACTTTCACGCCAGCCGGCAGAGAATCTTCCAGCCCGGCGATGGTTTCTCTTACTGCTCTGTCGGTGTCCAGTACGTTCGCGCCGCTTGCCAGACGCAGGGCGATAGCGGTAGAGGGACTGCCGTTAAACGTGGAGGAGATGGAATAACTTTCCGGCCCCAGATCCACGTTGCCGACATCACTGAGACGCACCTGAGAACCGTCGGCATTCACTTTCAGCAGCACGTTTTTGAACTGATGAATGCTGTCGAAACGGGTTTTACCAATGATCGTGGCGCTGAGTTTGCTGTCTTTGACCGTCGGCAGGCCGCCGAGGGAACCGGACGACACCTGTACGTTTTGCGCTTCAATCGCCGCGCTGACATCACTTGGGACCAGCTGATATTTATACAGTTTTGCCGGATCGAGCCAGATACGCATGGCGTATTCTGAACCGAGCAGCAGGAAGTCGCCGACGCCTTTGGTACGCACGATCGGGTCTTCCAGTTTGGTCACCAGCAGGTTACTCAGATCCGAGTTACTCATTTTACCGTCGGTCGAAATCAGGCTGACCAGCAGCATGAAGTTGGCCTGATATTTGGCAATACGGATCCCCTGATTGACCACTTCGGTCGGCAGTTGCGATTCGGCCAGCGACACTTTGTTCTGTACCTGAACCTGCGCGATATCCGGGTTAGTACCCTGATCAAAGGTGGCAATGATTGTGGCACTGCCGTCGCTGTTACTTTGCGATTCGATATAGCGCAGGTTATCCAGCCCGTTCAGTTGCTGTTCAATGACCTGAACTACGGTGTTCTGGGCGGTTTCCGCTGACGCACCCGGATAGGTGACGCTGACGGAAATCGCCGGAGGCGCGATATTCGGGTACTGGCTGATCGGCAGTTTCATGATCGACAGCGCACCGGCGAGCATGATGACGATGGCGACAACCCAGGCGAATATGGGGCGGTTAATAAAGAAAGTAGACATTCAGCTCACCTATTGCGCGGAAGGATCGGTCATCGCGAGATTAGCCTGTTCGGCAGGGGCACTGGCTTTACGCTCGGTGGCGTTGACTTTGGCACCCGGCCTGACGTTCTGTAATCCGTCGGTGATCACTTTGTCGCCGTCATTCAGACCCTGACTGACTAACCAGTTACCGTTCATCATCTGACCGGTGGTGATGGAACGCTGCTCAACGGTGCTGTCGGCTTTCACCACATACACATAAGGCGCACCTTTGACGTCATGCATGATGGCTTCCTGCGGTACCAGAATACCTTTGTCATCAATACCTTGTTGTAACTGGGCGTGAACAAACATACCCGGCAGCAGTTCGTCGTGCGGGTTCGGGAAAGAGGCCCGCAGGGTAACGGAACCGGTACTTTGCGACACGGTGACTTCGGAGAATTCCAGCTTGCCCGGCAGGGCGTATTTGCTGCCATCTTCCAGCGTCAGGGTGGCCTGCGCGGCGTTGTCACCGGCGGACTGCAACTTACCGGAAGCCAGCGCGCGACGCAGTTTCAGCAAATCTTGTGAGGATTCATTGACGTCAACATAGATAGGATTGAGCTGATCGATAGTGGTCAGATATGCCGTCTGGCCGCTGGTCACCAGCGCACCTTCGGTATACAGCGAGCGGCCAATATGGCCGGAAATCGGCGCGTACACTTTGGTGTATTGCAGATTGACACGGGCGGTCTCGACATCCGCTGCGGCTTCGCGCTCGGCGGCCACGGCATCATCATATTGCTGACGGCTGACCGCCTGCGCTTCAACCAGCGGTTTATAGCGGCGGGCGGTGGCGTCGGCGCTTTTCCAGGTCGCCATCGCGCGATCGAAAGAGGCCTGATAGGTTGACGGATCAATCTGATAAAGCTGCTGACCGGCTTTGACTTCGCTGCCTTCCACGAACAGACGTTTTTGGATCACGCCGCTCACCTGCGGACGGACTTCCGCGCTGCGAACCGCCGTGGTGCGGCCGGGCAGACTGGTGGTGAGGGCGACGGGCTGGCTGTGCAAAGTAACGACATTCACCGCAGGAGCCTGTGCTGCCGGGGAAGCAGAACTGGCAGAACCATCACATGCGGAAAGCAGTACCACTGTACTGACAGAAAGTAACTTCAGGCGCATAGAATTCACTCTTTTTGGGGAATTGAGAATAACCATTCTCAACAAGTCCTTCACTATACGAGAGCGCCTGATTTCCCGGTGTAAGGATATTGTCATCACCCATGTTTCTATATTTCAAAACATGAGGATTATGTTGCCGCATAATCCCTTGTTCTTGTAAGGTTTTAGTCTTTTCGTGCAGTGGAAAATGGCAGGAAAGTCATTACTTAGTAAACTAATTAATAGGCCATAAGAATAATTATCAGAGGGATGTTCTAAAAGTGAATGAATTGTTAGGTGTTAAAAAAGTGTGATGCATATCAAACAAATTTATACATTTTAACCTGCTCCTTACCTGAAAAGACTAAGGGATTAAGCCCGCAGCCGTTACCTTAAGGGCCGAGAACGAGCAGTTCTCACATTTGCTTGTTGCCAGCCGTTTTGAACAGCGGCCAGTTGCAACCCCCATGCCCACAGTCCGATGTGGGCTTTTTTTTGCCTTTGCACCGCCAGCCAGCTTTCCTCTCGCAAAACTGTGATCCCTTTCATACTCCTGACTACTATGTCTATACAACTATACATTCTGTGACTTAACTCAATTAACGGTTTATTTTTAGCCAGCGAATTGAGGGAAGACAGATGATAAAACTTGGCAGCAAGGTTCACGATCTGGGGAAAGCCCTGATGACGCCTATCTCGGTGATTGCCGCCGCCGGGATTTTCTTAGGCCTGGCCGCCGCATTGCAGAATCCGGCGGTCACCGGTGAAACCTTTACCCAGATGAAAACATTGCAACTGGTCATCGGCTTTATCCGTCAGGTCTCCGGTGCGCTGTTCGCTAATTTGCCGTTGTTTTTTGCGGTCGCCACGGCAATGGGGCTGGCTAATGCAGAGAAGGCCACGGCGGCCTTTTCCGCCGTGATCGGTTTTGTCGGGCTGCACGTCGGGGTTAATTACAGCCTGCTGGCGCAGGGGATTACGCCGGAAACCATTACGGTCGCCAAACTCACGGCAAAAGGCATGACCGAAAGTGACGCGATGATTTACGCCGCCGAGTTCACCAACACGCTGGGGATTTTCACCTACAACATGAGCGTGCTGGGCGGGGTGCTGGTCGGCCTGATCACCATGTGGCTGCACAACCGTTTCTATACCATAGTGCTGCCGACGGCGATCGCGTTTTTTGGCGGGCGGCGTTTTGTACCGATTGTCACCGTGCTGGTGCTGCCGATCGTCGGTGTGCTGATGTCGCTGATCTGGCCGACGATCGCCCAGGGGATCCAGTGGATCGGCGAGCTGATCGGGCGCACGGGCGAGATCGGCACCTTTATTTATGCCACCTCAGAACGTTTGCTGATCCCGACCGGCTTGCATCACATCATTAATGAAACCGTGCGCTTTACCCCCATCGGCGGTGTCACCACGGTGGATAACCAGAGCATTGTCGGCGCGCTGAATATCTTTAATGCTGCGCTGGCCAATCCGGGTACGATCTCCGATGCGGTCACGCAGCAGGCGACGCGCTTCCTGGCGCAGGGGAAAATCCCGGTGATGATGTTCGGGTTACCGGCGGCGGCGCTGGCGATGTATCACTGCGCGCGGCCAGAACATAAAGGCCGCGTGAAAGCGCTGATGCTGGCGGGCGCACTGGCGTCATTTACCACCGGGATCACTGAACCGCTGGAGTTCTGCTTTATTTTCGTTTCGCCGGTGCTGTATTTCCTGCATGCGGTGTTGACGGGGTTGTCGTTCGTGCTGATGCAAATGCTGCATGTGATGATCGGTAACGTGCAGGGCGGGGCGATCGACTTCCTGATCTTTGGCGTGCTCGGCGGCAGCCGCACGCACTGGTGGTATCCGCTGATCCTCGGCATCATCTACGCGCCACTGTATTACTTCACGTTCCGCTGGGTCATTCTGCGGATGCAGGTAAAAACGCCGGGGCGTGAGGATGAAAATGATGCCGAAGAACGTGCAAAACCGGCGCAGGGCACGGGCGAAAAAACCAAAAATATCATCATCGGACTGGGCGGCGAGGGGAATATTACGGCGGTCGATTGCTGTTTCACCCGCCTGCGAGTGAAGGTCAAAGATATGACTCAGGTACAGGATGGCACATTAATGAAAACCGGCGCGATGGGGGTGAAACGCATCACCGAAACGGATGTGCATGTGATCTATGGCCCGCAGGTTGAACAGGTGGCGAATCTGGTGAAGGCGGAGTTATCGGGCATTGCCTGACGGCGCTTAAGCTTTCACTTTGGCATGGACGCTGAAGCCATAGTTTTTCTGGTTGTAGTAGACATCAGACACTTCAAACAGCGTGCCGTCAGTGAACGACACAATCGCGTGGGAATGCAGCACCGGCTGGTCGCGTGACAGGTTGAGCGCGACGCGTATCTCGTTGGACGGCAGTTCTGCCGAAATCAGTTTGGTGCTGCCCGCAGGCTGGAAACCTTTCGAGCGAATATAAGCATATTTTGACGATGTCATGGCGGCGCGCGTGATATCCGGGAACCGGTCGCACAGCATCCAGCATTGTTCATACACAAACGGCTCATCACCGAGCAGACGCAGGCGGATCATAAAATAAACTTCAGTACCGGCGGGAATATTCAGTTCGCGGGCAATGTCTTCACTGGCAGGCATACGGCGAAATTCCAGCACCTGATTTTCAATGCGCTGATTATTTTCCTGGGCGACTTCGCTGGCGGTGAGATGCCGGTCGAGCGGCAGAATGATTTTCTGCTGCTTTGGCGGCTCAACGACAAAGGTGCCGCGACCGCGAAAACGGGCGACACGCCCCTGACGCACCAGATAATCCACGGCTTTTCGCGCGGTCATGCGCGAGACGCCATAGATTTCGCACATGGCGGCTTCGGTCGGGATCGGATCTCCGGGGCGGATTTCGCCGGTGCTGATTTTTTCGGTAAGTTGCTGCTCAATTTGCAGATAAAGCGGCGTGAACGAATTTTTGTCTATCTTCATTAACCCTTACCTCCGACCCTTTTAAATTTCACTTAAGAATAATTGTATAGTCAGCTATACAAAGCAGCCAGCCACCCTGTTGGTTTTCTGCTCAAAATGGGTTTCAGCACACACAAAAAATAAAGGTTGCTGACATCAGCAACCTTTCTGCATTTTGAAACCACTTTCCGGTGGCGTCAGGCGTTATTCAGGCAACAGCGCCGTGGAGGTGAATCCGCACGGGCCATTTTCCTGATTTTTGAACCGCCAGCAGTGCTGATGGTATTTCGCGACCGAATTACGGTGCGCCACACTGATAACTGACGTTTCCGGCAATTCGCTCAGCAGCAGAGCGTATACCTGTTGTTCGGTTTCGTCATCCAGTGCGCTGGTGGCTTCGTCGAGGAACAGCGTATCGGGTTTGATCAACAGCGCACGGGCAAAGGAGAGCCGCTGCTGTTCACCCGGCGAGAGACGCTGGCTCCAGTTGGCGTAATCATCCAGAATTTCTACCGCCGCCAGATGTGACAGACGACATTGCGTCAGCACCTGTTGCAGTTGTTCATCCGTATATTCACGGCTGGCGTCAGGATAACTGAGCGCATCGCGCAATGTGCCAATCGGAATGTAACTGCGTTGTGGCAGGAACAGATAACGCTTACCTTCCGCCAGTGCAATATTGCCCGAGCCGTAAGGCCAGATACCGGCAATCGCACGCAGCAACGTTGATTTACCACAACCGGAAGGCCCGGCAATCAGCACGCGTTCGCCCGGTTGCATGGCAGCAGAAATATTGCAAAACAGCGGATTTCCGTTCGGCAGGTTCAGCGTCAGTTTATCAAGCTGTAAGGCGTGTTCGGTGCTTTTGCCTACGCTGATGCCGCGCGGCTGAGCGTTAACCTGATCGATTGCCGCATTGAAACCGGCAAGACGGTTAACCGTGGCTTTCCAGTTTGCCAGATCGGTAAAGGCATCGATGAACCAGGACAACGCGCCCTGCACCTGACCGAACGCGGAAGCAATCTGCATCAGCGCACCCATCTGGATCGCGCCGGAGAAATAGCGTGGTGACGCCACCAGGATCGGGAAAATATTGGCAAACTGCGCGTAAAAGTTGGATGCCACGTTCAGGCGACGGGTGACGCGCATGATAGACCACCAGTTGGTTTTGATGGATTCAAACTTGCCGGTCAGCTGATCGTGCTCGTTTTTTTCACCGTGATACAGCGCGATCGCGTCGCTGTTTTCACGAATACGGATCAGGCCAAAACGGAAGTTCGCCTCGAACCATTCCTGATTAAACCCGAGTCTTACCAGGGGCTTACCGATATACCAGATAATGAAGGAACCAATGGCGGCATAGAGCAGCGCGAACCACAGCATGTAGCCGGGGATTTCAACGTGATGGCCCGCGAGCATAAAGTTCAGCGGCCCGCTGATCGACCACAAAATAAATACGAAGGAGAACAGCGTCACCACGCTCGACAGCAGACCGAGCACCAGAGAAAGTGTCCCGCTGGTCAGGGCATTCAGGTCATCGGAAATACGCTGATCGGGGTTATCCACCTGATGCTGATACTCCGTGTAATAATAGGCGTGATTGGTCAGCCACTTCTCCATATACTCTTCAGTCATCCAGCGCCGCCAGCTCATTTGCAGACCCTGCGTCAGATACACTCTGTAGATGGCGATAACGATGAACAACAGCGCCAGCCAGGTAAATTTCCACAGCTGGGCTTTGAAAACCGGATAGTTTCTGTTTTGCAGCGCGTCATAAAAGACACGGTTCCATTCGTTAAACTGTACGCTGAGGTACACACCGGCCAGCGAAAGGATGATGATTGTGGTCAACATGCTCCAGGCACGCCACTTTTCTTCTGAGCGCCAGTAAGGCTTAATTAACTGCCAGACGGCGCCCCATTGCGCCGATTTCCCAGGTTTTTTAGTCATAATAGCCATGTGTAATCGATATGTTGTAAAGCCAATCATCCCAGAATGAGTGGCTCAGTGCGATAGGGCAATGAGCCACTTGTAAGGATGTTTTTCCAGCACGAAGCTCTGTAGACCACAAAAGTAGAAGGATGTTTGATGAAAGTCGCAGTGAATTTACTGCTGGTGGCAGGATGTTTTGCCAGTGTTCAGGCGTTTGCCCAGATTGATGAACCGGATATCGACGCCGATTGTGTTAAAGCCGGGATTTATGCCGCTGCCGGAAAAGTGGCTTATCAGCAGGGTGATATGGGCAAAGCCCGGGAAATTTTTCGTAATCAGGTCGCCTGGAGCGAGTTTTGCCATAAGCCGCAGGACCAGATTGCCACGGCCTACAACAACATTGCGTTGACCTACATAAAGCAGGGCGATTATCTGAAAGCCAGGGCCTGGCTGATGCTGGCACCTGCTGACAAAAAGTCACAATACAACCTGAGTCAGATGCAGCCAAAACTGGATGCCTTGCCGCCAGCCGAAAGTCCGGCAGGGATTTACTGGCAATATGCCGGGTTTGGTAGCTGGAATATCGTCGAAGTGAAAGCCGAAGAAGCGCAGTTTAAAATCGATTTCAGCGGTTTATACATGGGGCAGATGTCACTGTATTACGGCCCGAATACCGGCGATTTTTCGGTGGTGACGGCAATCAAGGATAATCACGCGGTTTACCACGAAGCCGATGATGCCTCCGCCGGTGGCGGCGAGTGTAGCGTGGACATGAATTTCGCACCCCGGAGCGTTAAACTTCACACCACCAATGACTGCGGTTTCGGTCACAACGTGCAGGCCGAAGGCGAATTTGTACGGGTGACGCCGTAAGTTTAAAACCCGCCTCAGGCGGGTTTTAAGGGCTAATACCTCGTCAATGCACATTTCAACTTTTTGATTTTGCTGCAATACACCAGCCCAACCCTCCCCTCGCAGGGGAGGGAGCCGATCGACGTATGCCTTTAGCTGAAGAGGGCGCCGAGTCAGGTTATATTCACTGCGGCCACTTCATTTCGCCCTTCAATACTTTCGCACTCAGTTGTAATGAAGAATCGTCTTTCAGTTGCGGATAATGTTTTTTCATCGCGGCGATAAGCGCGGCAGAATCTTTCGCTTTCGGTAATTCTTTTTCCAGCGTCAGCAGATACTGGCGGGTGAATTCCACCGATTCCAGCGTTTTTGGCGCGCCCGGCAGGAAATGTCCCGGTACAACGACTTGCGGATTAAGACCGGTAATTTCATTGAGCGCTTCTACCCACTGTTTACGGGATTTCGGCGTCTGCGTATCTGCTGTCCAGACATGCATGTTATTGCCATTCACCAGCACGCCGCCCACTACCGCTTTCAGCGACGGGATCCAGACAAACGTCCGTTCTTTATCTACGCCCTGAACCTCAAACTTATGGCCTTCGAGTTCAAAGGTCGTGCCTTTCAGCGGTTCAGGAACCACAACAGATTTTGGCGCATTGTCTTTCAACTGCGGTCCCCAGAAAGCGACTTTACCGTCTTTGCTGGCGTTGATCTGATCGATGGTGGCCTGCGTTGCCACGATTTTGGCGTCCGGGAACGCGGCATGAATGACATCCAGCCCGAAGTAGTAATCCGGGTCGGACTGGCTGATGTACACCGTCGTCAGTTTCTTGCCGGTCGCCTTGATCATTTCCACCAGTTTTTCTGCGTCATTGCGCTGGAACTGCGCGTCGATCAGAACCGCTTCTTTATCGCCGGTAATGATTTCAGAAGAAACCGGGAAAACGCTTTTTTCACCCGGGTTATACACGTCCATTTTCAGTGCACTGGCGGCGTGAGCGGACAGGCTGCTGCCCAGCAGGGCGGCGATCAGAGTCAGATGTTTCAGTTGCATGGGTTTTCCTCAGAGACATAAATAATCACATTCAGTAAGACTCTACTGTACGTTGCATAATCCGCGGGAAAAACCGGATAATGCGCAACTGTTTGTTGCATAAACCGGACGAATCATGGACAGAATTACCGCTGCACAAGTGTTTGTTGCCATTGTTGAACGGGGAAGCATGGTCAGTGCTGCCGAATCGCTGAATATGTCGCGGGCGATGGTGACACGTTATCTGTCGGAGATGGAAAAGTGGTCGGGCGCGCGCCTGCTGCACCGCTCCACCCGCAAACTCAGCCTGACGGATGCGGGCGAAAACACGCTGGCGCGTTGCCGGAAAATGCTGTCGGTGGCGGCGGAAATGAGCAGCGTGGCGGATACGGGCGATGAAGCGTTGCGCGGTTTGCTGCGTCTGAGTTGCTCACAATCTTTCGGGCAGGGTGCGGTGGTGATTGCGGTCAGTGAATTTTTGCGCCGACATCCGCAGGTCAGTATCGATCTTCAGCTGGAAAGCCGGGCGATCAATCTGGTGGAAGACCGGATCGATCTGGCGCTGCGCATCACTAACGATCTGGATCCGAACCTGATCGCCCGGCCGCTGGCGCTGTGTCCGTCGGTCGTCTGCGCGTCTCCGGCTTATCTGGCCGCGCAGGGTACGCCGCAGCATCCGCAGGATCTGGCAGTCCACAACTGCCTGACGTACACCTGGTTCGGCAAAAGCCTGTGGCAGTTTGCACGGCAGGGTGAACAGGTCGCGATTCCGGTGAGCGGAAATCTGAGCGCTAATGAATCGCTGGTGCTGCTGACCGGGGCAGTGGAAGGCGCGGGAATCGTCATGCAGCCTTATTATTCGGCGGCACCGCTGATTGCCAGCGGCCAGCTCGTCGCCTTACTCAGCGAGTGGCAGCCACAGGAAATGGGGATTTATGCGATTTACATGTCCCGGCGGCAAATGCCGGCGGCGTTGCGAGCGCTGCTCGATTTTCTGGTGGAATGGTTCAAAGGCCATCCGCGCTGGCTGTCGCTGACAGAAGAAAAACGCTGAGTCACCGGCAGGGAATAAGCCAGTGGAATCGGTCCCTTTTTCGTCTTCCGCGCATTCCCTGCAATGTATTGTTATGTAAAGATTAATCCTGATATCGGGTGTTTTTCAGGCAGCAAGGGCACAGACTGCGTCTGGTCAAAAGTGTGATCAACGTGGTATTTAAACCCATCCGGCGCAATGCCGGTGCCTTTACTCATCACTAAAAATATCCGGAGTTTTTATGCCTGTCGCACTCCTGGCACTGGCGCTCAGCGCGTTTGCCATCGGTACCACTGAATTCGTCATCATGGGGCTGCTCCCCAACGTGGCGGGGGATCTGAATGTCAGTATTCCTTCTGCAGGCTGGTTAATCAGCGGATACGCGCTGGGTGTGGCAATCGGGGCACCGATCATGGCCGTGCTGACGGCAAAACTGCCGCGCAAGAACACCCTGCTGCTGCTGATGAGCATCTTTATTATTGGCAACGTGATGTGCGCGCTGTCGTACAGCTACGATTTCCTGATGCTGGCGCGCGTGATCACCGCGCTGTGTCATGGTGCCTTCTTCGGGATTGGCGCGGTGGTAGCGGCAAGTCTGGTGGCGCCTAACCGCCGTGCTTCAGCCGTTGCGCTGATGTTCACCGGCCTGACGCTGGCTAACGTGCTGGGCGTTCCGCTCGGTACTGCGCTCGGACAGGCTTTCGGCTGGCGTTCAACCTTCTGGGTGGTGGCGGTGATTGGCGTGGCCTCGTTGTTCGCGCTCTATAAAAAGCTGCCGGATAAGAAAGAAGAAGAGCCGACTGATCTGCGTAAGGAGATCCGTGCGCTGGGTAGCCTGGGATTATGGTTGTCGCTGTCGATCACTATTTTCTTTGCTGCCGCGATGTTCGCGCTGTTCACGTATATCGCGCCTATCCTGACGCAAATTACCGGCGTGTCTGAGCACGGTGTCAGCTGGACGCTGCTGCTGATCGGCCTCGGTCTGACCATCGGTAACGTGCTGGGCGGGCGTCTGGCGGACTGGCGTCTGGGTATCTCGCTGACCCTGACTTTCCTGATGATCGCCATATTCTCCGTGCTGTTCAGCTACACCAGCGTTCATCTGGTGGTGGCGGAAATCACGCTGTTTATCTGGGCGATGGTGAACTTTGCCGCGGTGCCAGCCTTGCAGGTTAACGTGGTGACCTACGGCAAAAATGCGCCAAACCTGGTGTCGACCCTGAACATTGCGGCGTTTAACGTGGGCAATGCGCTGGGTGCCTGGGTGGGCGGCGCGGTGATTGAACGCGGAATGGGACTGAGCACTGTGCCGCTGGCGGCGGGCGCACTCGGCGCTATCGGCTTCGTGCTGTGTGTGATCACTTTCCGCCGTGCGGCGAAGAAAGCGGAAAAAGCGGCCGCGTAATCCAGCCGCTAAAAAAATTAAAGGCCATGCGGAGTTTCTCCGGCGTGGCCTTTTTTTTCTGTTCAGCGCATCAGCGCGGCCTCGAGATGTCCGGCAAAGCGTTGCGCCTGCTGATGGCAGTGTTCGGTAAATGTGGTGACCAGCGCCGAAGCGGGGCGGTGCAATGGCCGGATCAGGCTGACGGTAAAGGGTACGGCGACGCTGAATTCCCGCAGGACGAGTCCGTTGTCACAATAATCCAATGCGGTCAGCGGGTTGACGATCGACACGCCCGCGCCTTCGCGCACCATGCTGCACACTGACGCGGCGCTGTGGGTTTCCATCACCAGCCGCCGCGTAATCTGTTGTTCCATAAATAACGTATCCAGCAGTTGCCGGTAACTGTCGGTCGCCGACAGGCTGATATAATTCAGTCCGCTGAAATCTTGTGGTGTGAGTCGCGATTTCTCAGCCAAAGGATGTCCGGCAGGCAGCACGCACACTTCGTTCAGTGTCAGCAGCGTCTGTCGCTCGGTTCCGGCTGGCGTCTGGGTGTTTTCCGTCAACCCCAAATCATGGCGTTGCGCCGACAGCCATTCTTCCAGCAGCGGCGATTCCTGCGGCACAATATTGAAACTGACGTCAGGGTAGCGGTCGAGAAACGGCTTACACACCGCAGGCAGCAACGACTGGCTGAATACCGGCAGGCAGGCGATGGACAGTTGCGCCTGCTCGAACTGGCGGATGCCTTCCGCCGCGCTGATAATTCTGTCCAGCCCGTAGTACGAGCGCTGCACTTCCTCAAACAGCCGCAGACCCTGAACGGTAGGATATAAACGCCCGCGCAGGCGTTCGAATAACTGCAGATTCAGCAACTTTTCGCAGCGCGCCAGTTCACGGCTGACTGTCGGCTGCGAGGTATTGAGCAACGCAGCGGCTTCAGTCAGATTGCCGGTGGTCATGACCGCATGAAAAATTTCGATATGGCGCAGGGAAATAGCTGGCATGGTTTCATCCGCTAAACGATGACAATATCCCATATCATAAATGAATAGACTTGCCTGAAATAGATATTTTATCGCTGGTCTGCCACGCGGCATACTGAGGGAAATATGACGGACTTCAACTGACGGAAAATCTTATGCCACGCGCTCTGAACGATATGTCTACCGCGCTTAATGCCGCGAATTTACTGGCTCTGCCGCAACAATTTGGCTGCCCTGTGTGGGCGTATGACGCTGACATTATCAAACAGCGCATCGCGCAGTTGCGCCAGTTTGACGTGATCCGTTTTGCGCAGAAAGCCTGTTCTAATATTCATATCCTGCGTCTGATGCGCGAGCAGGGCGTGAAGGTCGATTCCGTTTCTCTGGGTGAAATTGAGCGTGCGCTGGTGGCCGGTTTTATTCCGGGCGGCACAGACAGTGAGATTGTGTTTACTGCTGACGTACTGGATCAACCGACGCTGGAGCGCGTGACAGCGCTGGATATTCCGGTGAACGCCGGTTCCATCGACATGCTCAGTCAGATTGGCCAGCACAAAGCCGGACATCCGGTGTGGCTGCGCGTGAACCCGGGCTTTGGTCACGGGCACAGCCAGAAAACCAATACTGGCGGGGAAAACAGTAAACACGGGATCTGGTATGCCGATTTACCGCAGGCGCTGACAGAGATTGCCCGTTACGACCTGAAACTGGTGGGCATTCATATGCATATCGGTTCCGGCGTGGATTATGGTCACCTTGAGCAGGTTTGCGATGCGATGGTGCGCCAGGTGATTGAAACAGGACACGATATTGAAGCGATCTCCGCCGGTGGTGGCCTGTCGATCCCCTATCATTTTGAAGAAGAATCCATTGATACCGGCCACTATTTTGGTCTGTGGAATCGTGCGCGCGAGCAGATTGCCGCGCATCTCGGGCATGAGATTAAACTGGAGATCGAACCGGGGCGTTTCCTGGTGGCGGAATCCGGCGTGCTGGTGGCGCAAATCCGTGCGGTGAAAAACATGGGCAGCCGTCATTTCGTGTTGTGCGACGCTGGCTTTAATGACCTGATGCGCCCGGCGATGTACGGCAGCTATCATCATATTTCACTGTTACCGGCCGATGGCCGCGATGTCAGCGGACAACCGCTGACGGATTCCGTGATCGCCGGTCCGTTGTGTGAATCCGGCGACGTGTTTACCCAGCAGGCAGGCGGCGGAGTGGAAACCTTCCCGCTGCCGCCGGTACACATCGGCGATTATCTGGTGTTCCACGATACCGGCGCGTACGGCGCATCCATGTCATCGAACTACAACACCCGCCCGCTGCTGCCGGAAGTATTGTTTGAGAATGGCGTGCCAAGACTGATTCGTCGCAGGCAGACGGTGGAAGAGTTAATTGCTCTGGAGCTCTAGTCTCTGCGTCTGAGCCGGTGAGGTGGCTTGCTTTGCTCCTCCCCCTGCGAAGGGGGAGGCGGGGAGGGGGTTTTAAATACAAAGCAATGAGTTAAAGCACACTTTGAATTTTGTTTTTGACCTTAATACCCCACCCCACCCCAACCCTCCCCTTCGCAGGGGAGAAAGTTTACTTATCAAACATCTCTTTTCTCAGTAACACGATTTCTTCTGCCAGATCACGGCACAGCATGGCGGTCATCAGATGATCCTGCGAGTGCACCATGATCAGATTCACCGGAATTTTCCCCACGCCTTCATCCAGGCCAATCAGTTGTGTCTGTACTTTGTGCGCAACACGCGCCGCGTCGTCCGAGGCTTTCAGCATCGCATCAGCCTGTTCCCATTCTTTTT
The DNA here is from genome assembly GCF_963881615.1 of Rahnella sp. CJA17(1/100). Classification (NCBI taxonomy): domain Bacteria; kingdom Pseudomonadati; phylum Pseudomonadota; class Gammaproteobacteria; order Enterobacterales; family Yersiniaceae; genus Rahnella; species Rahnella sp. CJA17(1/100). Next base: position 109,922 of record NZ_CAWOJA010000004.1, read on the forward strand.
TACGTGCATGCTGAATCGCCATCATGGCGTTAGATCGTGCTTCTCCGGCGTTGATCAATAACTCCATCACCGTTTGTTCCAGATCGAATTCCATCGAAAACTCCAAATTGGTATACCAGAAAAGGGTGAATTCATCATATTGGAATTCCAATATTCACATGTGAGAACGCTGTCACAGAAATTAATTCGTATTCCGCTATTTTTTGGCATGCCACATTACGAAATTATTCCCGAAATATGGCCGACAGGATGATTTACAGAACCGGAATCTGACCCTGCTTCGTACGACACCTTTATTCCTCATTCAATATAAAAGGTGAAGACGAAATCAACACCTGTGAAGTATAGAAAAAAGAAAATGAGGTGCTGTCATGTCACTGAAAGACCGCTTTATCGATTCTCTGGGGGGATTCGCCAACACCTTTAATAGCTTCCGATACATCATGGCTATTAAGGCGTCTTTTATCACGTTAATGCCCGTTATTATTGTGGGGGCATTCTCAGTTTTAATTTCAAATATGGTGATGGATCCGAAAAACGGATTAGCGCATTTTGAAATGTTCTCCTGGCTGGCCACCCTCAAACCGATCATGAGCAGTATTAACTACGCCACGCTCAGTTTTCTGACCATCGGTGCGGTGTTTTTAATTGGTATCGAACTCGGGAAAATTAACGGCTCACGTTCGTTATTTCCCGGCCTGCTGGCAGTGATTTGTTTTATTGCTGTCACGCCAACCACCGTCGATATGATGGTTAACGGCCAGATGCAGGAAGTGAAAGATGTGCTGGCAAAACAATTCTCCGATACTAAAAGTCTGTTCCTCGGCATGTTTATTGCCATTCTGTCGGTGGAGATTTATTCCCGTCTGGAACGGGTTAACGGCCTGCGTATAAAGATGCCCGAGAGCGTGCCGCCCAATGTGTCGGCGTCATTCTCGGCGTTAATTCCCGCCATTATTACCGTGGTGCTCGTCGCTACCTTCGGCTTTGTATTCCACCGCGTCACCGGCATGTATCTGTACGATGCGGTGTATCAGGTGATTCAGCGTCCGCTGGAATCGGTGATGCAAAGTCTGCCGGGCATTCTGCTGCTGATGTTTGTCGCGCAGCTGTTCTGGGTGATTGGTATTCATGGCAACCAGATGATTAAACCGATCCGCGAACCGCTGTTGCTCGGTGCCATCATGGTTAACATGACCGCGTTTGAGCAGGGTCATGAGGTGCCAAACATCATCACCATGCCGTTCTGGGATGTATATATGAGCATCGGAGGCTCGGGTTGTACCATCGGTTTGTTGCTGGCGGTGATGATCGCTACCCGCCGCAAAGAGATGCGCGAAATCGCCAAACTGTCCCTCGGGCCAAGTTTCTTCAACATCAATGAACCGGTGATTTTCGGTATGCCGATTATGCTCAACCCGATCCTGGCCATCCCGTTCATCATCACGCCGCTGATCACCGGCACCATCGGCTATTTTGCCACCAGCCTCGGATTCGCCGGACGCGCGGTGGTGATGGTGCCGTGGACCACACCGCCGATTATCAACGCCTGGCTGTCAACGGCCGGATCGATGGGCGCGGTATTCACCCAGATTGGCTGCATTGTGGTGGCGGTACTGATTTATCTGCCGTTTGTGAAAGTCGCGGCGCGTCGTGCCGATCAGGCTCAGCTTGAAGCCATGCAGCAGAGCCAGAAACAGGCTGCTACGGCGTAAATTATTCGGAAAATGAGGGATGTTATGAGTAAGGTTTCAATCGCCATTCCTGACGGATTTATTCTCGGTGCCGCCGCCTCTGCGTGGCAGACCGAAGGCTGGAGCGGCAAAAAAGACGGGCAGGATTCGTATCTGGATCTCTGGTACAAAAATAACCGCCATGTCTGGCACAACGGTTACGGCCCGGCGAAAGCCACCGATTTCATCAACCGCTACAAAGAAGACGTGGCGCTGATGAAAGCCAGCGGGCTGAGTCATTACCGCACGTCGGTCAACTGGTCGCGCTTTTTCACCGACTATGAGTTGGGTACGGTCGATGAAGAATACGCGGCATATATCGACGATCTGCTCGATGAGATGAAACGTAACGGCATCGAACCGATGCTGTGTCTTGAACACTACGAATTACCGGCGTTTCTGATCGAAAAATACGATGGCTGGAGCTCGAAAAAAGTCGTCGATCTGTTTGTGTTGTATGCAGAAAAAGTCTTCGAACGGTATGCCGGAAAAGTCCGCCGCTGGTTTACCTTCAACGAACCGGTGGTGGTGCAAACCCGCGTGTATCTGGATGCGATACGCTGGCCGTTCGAGCAAAATACCGCGAAATGGATGCAGTGGAATCACCACAAAGTGCTGGCAACCGCCAAAGTGGTCGAACTGTTCCATCGCAAAAAATATCACGCCGCAGGTACCGTCGGGGTGATTTTAAATCCGGAAGTGACGTACGCCCGTTCATCGGCGGCGCATGACCAAAAGGCGGCGCATTTATACGATTTATTCTATAACCGCGTATTTTTAGACCCGATGATCAACGGGGAATATCCACAGGAATTACTGGAGCTACTGGAAAAGCACGGCGTACATTTCGATTATACAGAAGCGGAACTGGCGGTTATCCGTAATAACACCGTGGATGAAGTGGGTATTAATCTTTATTACCCGCACCGGGTGAAAGCACCGTCCCGCGAATGGAATAAAGACACACCATTCCATCCGGCGTATTACTACGAACATTTCGAATTGCCCGGACGCCGGATGAATAAATCGCGTGGCTGGGAAATCTATCCGAAAATTATTTATGACATGGCGATGCGCATTAAAGCGGAATACGGAAATATTTCGTGGTTTGTGGCTGAAAACGGCATGGGTATCGAAAATGAAGGCCAGTTTCGCGATGCCGTCAGCGGGGAAATTCAGGACAACTATCGTATTGAATTTATTGCCGAGCATCTTTACTGGACATTAAAAGCGCGGGAAGACGGCGCCAATTGTCAGGGATATATGCTCTGGGCCTTTACCGATAATGTCTCGCCAATGAACGCCTTTAAAAATCGTTACGGGCTGATCGAAATTGATCTTGATAACAATCGTGATCGCCGTCAGAAGAAATCCTCTCACTGGTTTAAATCACTCAGTGAAAGTGGTGTGTTGTCTTTAACGCTCGATGACCAGGAAAAATAACCTAAGGAAACACTATGAAACGAATCGTTTTAGCTTGTTCGGCAGGGATGTCCACGTCACTGGTGGTCACCAAAATGGAAAAAGAAGTTACTGCGCGGGGGCTGGAATATCAGATCTACGCGATCCCTGAAAACAATCTGCGTGACGAGCTTGAAGCCTATGGCCGCGATATTGTCGCCGTGCTGCTCGGGCCGCAGGTGCGTTTTAAACTGGCGGAGAATAAAAAGCTGACCGATGAACACGGCATTCCGATTGCGGTGATCGACATGGTGGCTTACGGCACGTTAAACGGTGCAAAAGTGCTGGATCAGGCATTATCTCTGATACAGTAACATCCGGTCTTTTTTGTTTTTTGCATCAGGGTGATTGTGTGGAAAAAGGTGTGGTTTCGCAGGACAGAAAGCAGTATCAGGAAATCGGGCATGACCTGCGTGAGCAAATCAAGCAAGGGCATTTCGCCGTGGGATCCCGCCTGCCGCCCGAACGCAATATGGCGGAAAACTACGGCGTCAGCCGGACGATTGTGCGCGAAGCCTTACTGATGCTGGAACTGGAGGGCACGGTGGATATCCGTCAGGGTTCCGGCGTGTACGTGATCCGCATTCCTTCTCAGGAAGAAGGCGAAGACGAACTGTTGTATCAGGGGCAGATTGGCCCCTTTGAAATCTTACAGGCGCGGCAGTTGCTCGAAAGTAATATTGCCGCGTTTGCCGCCAAAATGGCCACCAAAGCGGATATCGAAAATCTGCGCCGCACGCTGGAGCAGGAACAAATCGCCATCGTGGCTAACGACGAAAGCGGTGATAACGACCGGCTGTTCCACCTGCTGATTGCCGGTGCGACACAAAACCAGATGCTGCTCGATTCGGTGAAAAATATCTGGATGCACCGGGATTCCAGCCCGCTGTGGAAACAGTTACACAGCCATATAGCTACCCGCGGTTACCGCCTGAAATGGCTGGCTGATCATCAGAATATTTTGGCCGCACTGCGCCGCCGCGACGTCATGGGCTCGTATCAGGCGATGTGGCAGCACATGGAAAATGTGAAAAATACGCTGATGGAATTGTCGGATGTGGATGCGCCGGAGTTTGACGGCTATCTGTTTGAATCTGTGCCGATTTTTCAGGGAAAGATGGTCTGAACACGATGAAGATTATTAATCTGAGTGAACGGCCTGAATTTCAGGACGCGGTCACAGACTGGCTTTGGCAGGCATTTGGCAGCGAAAACAGCCGGGAGTTTTTTGCCAGCGTGGTGCGAAGCAGCCTGTCCGGTGCGGACTTACCGCAAACGTTTATCGCACTCGAAGGCGACAGGCTGGCAGGAACCGTGGGCCTGTGGCGCTGTGATTTAATCAGCCGTCAGGATCTTACCCCGTGGCTGGCGGCGTTATACGTGGATGAAAATTTCCGTTCGTGCGGGCTGGGGCAGCAGTTACAGGCATTTGTACTGGAACAGAGCCGCCGCAGCGGCTTTTGTGAGTTGTATTTGTATGCCGAATTCACCGGCTATTACGAACGTTTTGGCTGGAAATATATCGGCGATGCGCTGGATTATCCGGATAAGCCGGTGCATCTTTTCCATCAACATCTTTAGCTGTTTGCCGGGCCGCTCACCGAGTGACGACGTACCAGCGTCGGGCTGAACATATGGGTTGTTTCCGGTAACGGCTGACCGTTTGCCAGCGCTAACGCCAGTTGCGCTGCCTGATTCGCCATTGCCACCACCGGATAACGTACGGTGGTCAGACGCGGGCGCAGATAGCGTGAAATCAGCACATCATCAAAGCCAATCAGCGAAATTTCGCCCGGCACATCAATACTGTTATCGCTTAATACCGATAATGCACCGGCGGCCATCGGGTCGTTGTAACAGGTCACCGCCGTAAATCCTTTGCCCAATCCCAGTAAATCCGCCATGGCTTTTTCACCACCGATTTCATCAGGTTCCGCGTAGGCAATCAGCTTGTCATCCACCGGAATGTTGTGTTCGGTGAGGGCGTCGATATAGCCCTGAAGCCGGTCACTGGCATCGGAAATGCCGTGGTTGGAACATAAAATCGCGATGCGCTGATGGCCGGCCTGAATGAGGTGGCGCGTCGCCAGCCAGGAACCGTAGCGGTCATCGAGTGCAATACAGCGCTGTTCAAAACCCGGCAACGTGCGGTTAATCAGCACCATCCCGGGGATTTGCTGCATCAGGCTGGTCAGCTCATCTTCCGGCAGCATTTTGGCGTGAACCACTAACGCTGCACAGCGGTGGCGGATCAACTGCTCAATGGCCTGACGCTCTTTTTCAACGTTGTGATAACCGTTACCAATCAGCAGAAAATTGCCGGTGGCGTAGGCCACCTGTTCGACCGCTTTGACCATCGCGCCAAAAAACGGATCAGAGACGTCGGCCACGATCAGCCCCAGCGTTTCGGTTGCCTGTTGGGCGAGGGCACGGGCGTTGGCATTCGGATGATATTGCAGATGCTGCATGGCGTTCTGTACGGCTTCCCGCGAGCTGTCGCTGGCTTTCGGGGAATGGTTTATCACGCGTGAAACGGTCGCAACCGATACGCCTGCCAGTTTTGCTACATCCTTAATCGTTGCCATAACACTTCCGTTTTCCGTGAGGGTAATCGTTTACACTGACCAGTTTTGCGGAAAAGACCGGTGGCTGCAAGGATGCTGATCGCAACTTTTTGATGTAAGCGCGATGTAACGGGAAAAGATCGTGGTGATTAACCGAAATCCCAGTGCGATAGGGTGGAAATGCGTTTTATTAAGATTATTTGTTCTTTGAAGTGTCAGCGCAGTGAATGGTATTTTTAAAGTCATTTATCTGCGCTGAGAAAAATAGAAATTATGTCGATAAAACGCTATCCGCAACTGGCCCACTGGGGCGCATATACCGCTGTGGTGGAAGATGGCCGCTTAATCCGTTGTGAACCTTATAAGGCGGATGCCGATCCTTCACCTCTGCTCGATTCCATTGCGCCGCTGGTCTATTCCGACAAACGTATCCGCAAACCGGCCGTGCGCCGCTCGTGGTTGAAACATCGCGAAAACAGCGATCGTTCGCTGCGGGGCCGCGAAGATTTTGTCGAAGTGGACTGGGATCTGGCGCTGGATCTGGTGGCCGAAGAGAATAAACGCGTGCGTGATCGCTACGGCGCTTCCGGCATTTTCAATGGCTCTTACGGCTGGTCATCGGCCGGACGTCTGCATCACGCCCGTTCTCTGGTGCGTCGTTTTTATTTCACCGGCGGCGGCGGGGTAGATCAGCAGGGCAACTATAGCTGGGGCTCGGCGCAATTTTTCCTGCCGTACGTTATCGGCACGTTTACCCCGCTGACCGGACGCGTGACCTCGTGGCCAAGTGTGGTCGAACACGCTGACATTCTGGTCGCATTTGGCGGTCTGGCGCTGAAAAATGCGCAAGTGGCGTCCGGCGGCGCGGTGGAACATACCCTGAAACCGGCGCTGGAACAGCTGGCGAAAAAAGGCACCCGCGTCATTAACATCAGCCCGATGCGCGACGACTGTCCGGAATTCGTGAATGCAGAGTGGATCCCGATCCGCCCGAACACCGATGCGGCGCTGATGATGGCCGTTGCGTTTGAGATTCAGCGTAAAAAAGCGCAGGACGAGGCGTTTCTGGCGAGCCATTGTGTCGGTTATCCGCAACTTGCCGCCTATCTGCGCGGCGACACTGACGGCATCCCGAAAACCCCTGACTGGGCAAGCCACATTACCGGCGTACCGGCTGAGCGTATTGCGCGTCTGGCGGATGATCTGATCGGTGTACGCAGCTTTATCACCTGTTCTTATTCTGTACAGCGTGCTCACCGTGGCGAGCAGCCTTACTGGATGATGATCGCCATTTCCGCCATGCTCGGGCAGGTCGGTTTGCCGGGCGGCGGATTCTCCTTCGGTCACGGTTCGATGAACAGCGTGGGTAATCCGCGTTATGACACGCCGGGGCCTGCCGTCAGTGCCGGGCCGAATCCTTCTGGTTTGTCGATCCCCGTGGCGCGTATCAGTGACATGCTGCTCAATCCCGGCCAGCCGTATGAATTTCAGGGCGAAACGCTGAATTATCCCGATATTCACCTGGTGCACTGGGCGGGCGGTAATCCGTTCCATCATCATCAGCAACTGAACCGTCTGGTCGAAGGCTGGCAGAAGCCGGACACCGTGATTGTGCAGGATAACGTCTGGACGCCAGCGGCGCAGATGGCGGATATCGTGCTGCCTGCGACAACATCGCTGGAACGTAATGATATCGGCGGATCGTCACGCGACCGCTTCGTGCTGGCGATGCATCAGGCTGTTGCGCCACAACATCAGGCGCGTAACGATTTTGATATTTTCGCTGACATTGCTGACCGTCTCGGTTACCGCGAGCAGTTCACGCAGGGGCGTAATGAAGATCAATGGTTGCGCCATATTTACCGTCAGTGCGGCGAAGCGCAGAAAGGCACCGGCGTGGAATGGCCTGACTTTGAAACCTTCTGGGAGCGCGGTTTTGTTGAACTGCCGGTGCCGGAAAAAGATTACGTGTTCTTTGAGGAATTCCGTAAAAGCCCGCGTGCTAATCCGCTGGGGACCCACAGCGGCAAAATCGAACTGTTCTCCGAAACCATCGCGGGTTACGGTTATGACGATTTCGCGCCGCACCCGGAGTGGCAGCCGCCGGTAGAATGGCTGGGCGCGGAAAGTGCCAAACAGTGGCCGCTGCACCTGATTTCCATTCAGCCAAAAGATCGTCTGCACAGCCAGCTTGATCAGTCGCCGCTGGCGCAGTCGAACAAAACCGCCGGTAAGGAAACGTTGTTTATGCATCCGGAAGATGCTCTCAGCCGTCAGCTCAAAGAGGGAGACCGGGTGAAAGTGCACAATGCGCGTGGCAGTTGTCTGGCGGGGGTGTCACTCAGTGACGGAATTACGCGTGGCGTGGTGCTGATGTCGACCGGCGCCTGGTTTGATCCTGGCTTTGGTGGTCAATGGCAGGAAACCGAGCAGGCGGGGAACCCGAATGTACTGACGCTGGATATCGGCACGTCGCGTCTGACGCAGGGGCCAAATGCCATGAGTTGCCTGGTCGAAGTGGGACCTGTTTAAGGTAGTTTTTAAATAGTTAGCCCGATTTAGGATAAATCGGGCCTATTTTCACCACTCGTTACACTTTGCGGAATTATGTTTCGATTGCCTGCTGGCTGTGGTTCGTACAAAACAGCTAAATTGAACGTCCCAGAGGTATTGATTGGTGAATCATCAACGTGCTCTGCATGTTGATACCGATTAAATTTGCACCAACCTACGCGGATGCGTAGGTTTTTTTTTGCCTCAACTCCGGCACACCGATCAGTTCCCTCCTAAACTCTCTCTGACTGTCGTCATTTTTCAGCGGCTTATAGTATGCTGTTTCCCCAACCTTTTTCTTCAAGATCAGGGATGACACATAAGGAGATGGCAAACATGTATAACTTTCTTTTCGCCGCGTTCAGATGGCTCTTCCGCCTGATGTTCCGGGTCACAGTGACCCCGGCGAGAAACGATTTTAATTACCCGCGTTTAATCCTCACGCCGAACCATGTCTCGTTTATTGACGGCATGTTGCTGGTGCTTTTCCTGCCGGTCAAACCGGTATTTGCAGTGTATTCCAACATCACGGACAGCTGGTTTATGCGCTGGCTGAAACCCTATGTGGACTTCATGCCGCTGGATCCCACTAAACCGATGGCGATCAAGCATTTGATCCGCGAGGTGGAGAAAGGGCGTCCGGTGGTTGTGTTTCCGGAAGGGCGCATTACGGTTACCGGTTCATTAATGAAGATTTACGACGGCGCGGCCTTTGTGGCGGCGAAGTCACAGGCGACCGTCATTCCGGTGCGCATAGACGGGCCGGAATATACGCCGTTTGGCCGGTTGTTCGGCAGCTTTAAAATCCGCTGGTTCCCGAAGGTCACCATCAATCTTTTGCCGCCGACTACCATTCCGATGCCGGATGCGCCGCGTTCACGTGACCGCCGCATTCTCGCCGGTGAGCAACTGCATAAAATTATGATGCAGGCGCGTATGGATACCCGCGAACCGGAAACGCTGTATCAGGCGTTTTTGTCCGCACAAACCCGTTATGGCCGTCGCAAACCCTGTATCGCTGATATCGCGTTCAAAGAAGATACCTATCAGGGACTGCTGAAAAAATGCCTGGGCGTGAGCCGCATTTTGCAACGTTTTACCCGCGAAGGTGAGCATGTCGGGATGCTGTTGCCAAATGCCACGATCATGGCGGCGGCGCTGTTTGGCGCGTCAATGCGCAACCGTATTCCGGCGTTGCTTAACTACACTGCGGGTGCCAAAGGGCTGCAAAGCGCGATGAAAGCGGCGCAGATCAAAACCATTATTACCTCCCGCCAGTTCCTTGAAAAAGGCAAACTGACGCACCTGCCGGAGAACGTGCCAGAGGCGAACTGGGTCTATCTGGAAGATTTGAAAGACACGGTGACCACGCAGGACAAGCTGTGGATCCTGTTCCATCTGATCTTCCCGCGTCGTGCGATGCTGCCGCAAAAAGCCGATGATGCAGCACTGGTGCTGTTTACTTCGGGTTCTGAAGGTAATCCGAAAGGCGTGGTGCATTCACACGCCAGCCTGCTGGCTAACGTCGAGCAAATCCGTACCGTGGCGGACTTCACGCCGCGTGACCGCTTTATGTCGTCGCTGCCGCTGTTCCACGCCTTTGGCCTGACCGTCGGATTGTTAACGCCGCTGATCACCGGCGCTCGCGTGTTCCTGTATCCGAGTCCGCTGCATTACCGCATCGTGCCCGAACTGGTCTACGACCAGAACTGTACCGTGCTTTTCGGTACTTCAACGTTCCTGGGCAATTACGCCCGCTTTGCCCATCCGTATGATTTTGCCCGCTTGCGGTATGTGGTGGCCGGTGCGGAAAAACTGGCTGAAAGCACCAAGGAAATCTGGCAGAACAAATTTGGTATCCGCATTCTCGAAGGCTACGGTGTGACCGAATGTGCGCCGGTGGTGGCGATCAACGTACCGATGGCGACCAAAGTGAATACCGTCGGCAAAATTCTGCCGGGGATGGAGTCTCGTCTGATTACCGTGCCGGGCATTGAGGAGGGCGGTCGTCTGCAACTGCGCGGGCCGAACATCATGAAAGGCTATCTGCGCGTCGAAAATCCGGGTGTGCTGGAAACTCCGCAGGCTGAGAATGCTGCAGGTGAAATGCAGGCGGGCTGGTATGACACCGGCGATATCGTCACGCTGGATGAAAAAGGTTTCTGTGCCATCCGTGGTCGCGTGAAGCGTTTTGCCAAGCTGGCGGGAGAAATGGTCTCGCTGGAAAGCGTCGAGCAACTGGCGATCAAGGCTTCACCGGATAAACAGCATGCGGCGACATCGCGCAGTGATGCCAGCAAAGGCGAGGCATTGGTGCTGTTTACCACTGATACTGAGTTACGTCGTGATGCGTTAAGTAAAGCTGCCCGTGAACTGGGGTTGCCGGAACTGGCCGTGCCGCGTGAAATTCGCGTCGTTAAAGCGTTACCGTTGCTCGGCAGCGGTAAACCCGATTTTGTCACCCTGCGCGAGATGGCAGAGAACCCGGAGAGTGAAGTATGAGTCAGCCTTTAAAGGCGGCTGCAGGGCCGTTGATGTCAAAGAGTATGACGGCGGTGATCGTGGCGCAGTTCCTGTCGGCTTTCGGTGACAACGCGCTGTTGTTTGCCGCGCTGGCGCTGATCAAACAACAGCTTTATCCCGACTGGAGCCAGCCCGTTTTACAAATGGCGTTCGTGGCGACGTACATCATTCTCGCGCCGTTTGTCGGGCAGTTTGCCGACAGTTTTTCCAAAGGCCGCGTGATGATGGTCGCTAACCTGCTGAAACTGGCGGGCGCGGCGGTGATTTGCGCGGGCATGAATCCGTTCCTCGGTTATACGCTGGTCGGCATTGGCGCTGCGGCTTATTCACCGGCGAAATACGGCATTCTGGGCGAGATCGCCAGTGGTGAACAACTGGTGAAAGCCAATGGCCTGATGGAAGCCTCTACTATTGCCGCGATCCTGCTGGGTTCTGTGGCCGGTGGCGCACTGGCTGACTGGAGCATTCTGGCGGCGCTCGGTATCTGTGTGCTGGCGTATGGCGCGGCAGTGGCGGCAAACTGGTTTATTCCGAAGCTGAACCCGGCGCGTCCGGGGCAGTCATGGAATCCGGCAAAAATGAGCCGGACATTTTTCTCTGCCTGCAAAACCTTGTGGCAGGATGGCGAAACCCGCTTCTCGCTGGTCGGTACCAGCTTGTTCTGGGGCGCGGGCGTGACGCTGCGTTTCCTGCTGGTGCTGTGGGTTCCCGTGGCGCTGGGCATCACCGATAACAAAACCCCGACCTTGCTGAATGCGATGGTGGCGATCGGGATTGTGTTTGGTGCGGGAGCGGCGGCGAAGTTAATCCGTCTGGAAACCGTGAAACGCTGCCTGCCAGCAGGCGTCGCCATCGGTATCGCCGTGGTGGTCTTTGCGCTGCAAACCAGTATGCTGAGTTCTTACATTGTGCTGGTGGTGGTGGGGATTTTAGGCGGCTTCTTTGTGGTCCCGCTGAATGCCCTGTTGCAGCATCGCGGTAAAATTTCTGTCGGTGCCGGTAACGCGATTGCCGTACAGAATCTGGGTGAAAACACCGCCATGCTGCTGATGCTCGGCTTGTATTCGCTGGTGGTGATGGCCGGTGCGCCGGTGGTGGCGATTGGCATCGGGTTCGGTGTGGTGTTCGCGCTGGCGATTGCCGGGTTGTGGATCTGGAAAAACATGCAGAAACGCCGTATGGCGTAATGTTGTTTTCGCACAAAAGAAAAGGGCGCTCAGCGCCCTTTTTTGTTGCCTGCAATCAGGATTTACGGCGCAGGAATGGTGAAGCGTTTGTGGATGTTTTCCAGATCAGCGAGGATTTCCTCATCGAGTGTCAGATCCTGACTGTCGATGTTGATCTTCAGTTGTTCCATTGTGGTGGCGCCCAGCAGCGTGCTGGCCACGAACGGTTGCTGACGCACAAAGGCCAGCGCCATCTGAGAAGGATCCAGATTACGTTTCTTCGCCAGCGCGACATATTCAGCAATCGCCGCTTCAGCCTGCGGTGATGAGTAACGGGTGAAACGACTGAACAACGTATTACGTGCCCCGGCCGGTTTCGCACCGTTAAGGTATTTACCGCTCAGCGTGCCGAACGCCAGGCTGGAATAGGCCAGCAGTTCAACCCCTTCGTGCTGACTGATCTCCGACAAACCGATTTCAAAGCTGCGGTTCAGCAGGCTGTATGGGTTTTGAATCGAAACGATACGCGGCAAATCATGTTTCTCCGCCAGTTGCAGGTAACGCATCACGCCCCACGGGGTTTCGTTAGAAACGCCGATATAGCGGATTTTACCGGCACGAACCTGTTCATTCAGTGCTTCCAGTGTTTCCAGCAAGGTAACCGGAGACTGCTCTTCGGTGTACTGATAACTCAGTTTGCCAAAGAAGTTGGTCTGACGCTGCGGCCAGTGCAACTGGTAAAGATCCAGATAATCCGTATTCAGACGTTGCAGACTGGCATCCAGCGCCGCGCGGATATTTTTGCGATCCAGCATCTGAGCCGGACGAATGGCGTTGTCATTGCCGCGGGAAGGCCCGGAGACTTTGCTCGCCAGAACAATTTTCTCACGGTTGCCACGGGCTTTCAGCCAGCTGCCGATATAGCTTTCCGTCAGCCCCTGGGTTTCAGGACGCGGCGGAACGGGATACATCTCTGCGGTATCAATCAGGTTGATGCCCGCCGCAACGGCGTAATCGAGTTGCTGGTGGGCGTCGGCTTCGCTGTTTTGTTCACCAAAAGTCATGGTGCCAAGTCCCAGTAAGCTCACTTCTAAAGAACTGTGGGGTATACGGTGATATTGCATTGCCGGTCTTCCTTTATATCTGAGAATGTCAGCCTGTTAGAAAAAGCGCCTTAACTGACTATATACAAGGCTGGCAGATGGGGGAAGTGGCAGTGTGTGCGGGAGGAACGACGCGGTCGGTGGATAAAATAACAAAGAGCCAGTCCTGATAACTGGCTCTGCGACGGGTTAAGAAGCGTAATGCTTAACGCTTCATCACCTGGCTGACGTTGTCATTATTGATCTGGCGGTCGTTGCCTTGTTCGTCTGTGTAACTCAGCAGTCCGGTAGATTTATCCAGCTTAGGTTTACCATCAGTCAGGATCATATTGCCGTCTTTGGTTGAGATCACATAATCGCTGGCACAGCCCGCGAGGCTCAACACCACAAGCGCAGCACCGGCCGCCATTAAAGTTTTCTTCATCATCGTTAACGTTCCTTTTTGTTGTACCGAAGATATTCACATTTAGCGTAGCAAACTATCCCGCAGGCAGCGGGAAATGATATCGGTTAAAGCTGAAAATGGCGGGCCAGAAGCGCCGCCGTAAAACGCTTTTTCAAATAGAAGCCGCGCGGCAGCGTCAAAATGGGTTGCCCTGACTCCCCGATCGCTTCCGTCAGCGCTTTGCTGTTGGCAGCTTTGGGCCGAATTTGCAGGTATTCCCCATGTCGGGCTGTGATGCTTTCGACTTTACCCAGAACAATCAAATCCATCAGTTCTTCCCAGTCCTGACGCAGTTGCTCATCTTCTTCCTCAGAGGGTTGCCATAATAAAGGCGCCCCGATGTGGCGCTCAGCCAGGGGGATCTGGCGCTCACCTTCGACCGGTATCCACAAAACCCGCGCCAGTTTATGGCGCACATGGCTGTTTTCCCACGTCACGCCGCTGTTACCGGTTAACGGGGCAACGCAGACAAATGTGGTTTCCAGCGGCCTGCCACGGGAATCAATTGGGATCGTTTTCAGCTCAATGCCAATATCAGCGAAATCCTGCTCCGGTTTACTTCCTGCGATGGCGCCGAGATACACCTCAAGCAGCATACCGACCCAGCCTTTCTCCCGTTTAAGGTTCTCAGGAATGGGCAGGCCAGCGTGAGCGGCCAGTTCACCCAGCGTATGACCCGCCAGCGATTGTGCGCGGTGCAACAGTTGCTGTTCGTTGTGCGGAGGCTGGGTGGCAGGTAAAGGAATAGACATAAAAAAACAATGCTCACTCAATAGATTAAATTTCGTACTGCTTTTGTCATGCACAGTGAATAAAAACTTATTCCTGTGGAGCAATGAAATAATAGCATGATTTGTCTTAGTTTTTTTTCAGGTTTCTGACTTCTTTTGCGCCTTAACGATTAGGTTGATCACCTGTTGAAGGCGACAATGAACAGGATCTTCCACCTACTTATCCACAGATTTCTTGGATAACCCTGCCTGAATTCGATCACTGGTTCGATTTACAGGCTTGACGGGAGGGGTTTTATCCAATTTTTGGGGCAATGACGTCAACTTTTAGACGATCGCTGTGGATAAAAACAACATTGGTGGATCTTTCGCCAGATCACTTGAAGGTGTGAGATAACTCTCATTTTTAACCGTGGGATAACTCTGTTTAATGTAGGTAATAAATTGTTTTAAAAGGTTTTTACGGGAGCATGTTTTCCCGGTAAAAATAAGTTAAGAAGAGTTTTACCCTGCTTACTCTGAAGTTCTTCACATACCTATCCACAGAAAAAGTGAATAAAATCGCAGGTGATTTTTAAAATCTGTTTATAACTTGGCGTATAACTGTGAGTTATCCCATTTTTATTCATGCTGATCGGTATTAACCAGTGGTTTACCGCCTGTTGGTAGTATGAAACAATCAGTACATCTATGAGTTTAGCTATTGGGGTAGTCCGGTGATCGATGATGATGGCTACCGCCCGAATGTTGGTATTGTAATCTGTGACAAGCAGGGTCAGGTGTTGTGGGCCAGACGATACGGCCAGCACTCCTGGCAGTTTCCACAAGGGGGCATAAACCCTGGTGAAACCGCTGAGCAGGCCATGTACCGCGAGCTGTTTGAGGAAGTGGGGCTTGGCCGTAAAGATGTCCGTATTCTGGCTTCAACCCGTAACTGGTTACGTTATAAATTGCCAAAACGTTTGGTGCGTTGGGACACAAAGCCGGTTTGTATCGGCCAAAAGCAAAAATGGTTCTTGCTGCAACTGATGTGTAACGATGCTGATATCAATATGCAGCGCAGCAGTACGCCTGAATTTGATGGCTGGCGTTGGGTGAGTTTCTGGTATCCGGTTCGTCAGGTGGTGTCATTTAAGCGCGATGTTTACCGGCGTGTAATGAAAGAGTTTTCCACCACGATTATGCCGATGCAGGAAGTCTCCCTTCCCAGGACATCGCCCGCCTATCGTCGTAAAAGAGGCTAAGTCACGAAGAGATGCTCACGCGTTTGCGAGAAATTGTTGAAAAGGTAGCAATGGCGTCCAGCCTCAATGATGCGCTGGATGTACTGGTCAACGAAACCTGCCTGGCGATGGACACGGAAGTCTGTTCCGTCTATCTCGCTGACAATGACCGCCGTTGTTATTACCTGATGGCGACGCGAGGTTTGAAAAAACCTCGCGGGCGGACTATTACGCTGGCGTTTGATCAGGGGATTGTGGGTCTGGTAGGGCGTCTGGCTGAGCCAATTAACCTTGCCGATGCGCAGAGCCATCCCAGTTTTAAATATATCCCCGCCGTAAAAGAAGATCTTTTCCGATCCTTCCTGGGTGTGCCGATCATTCACCGTCGTCAGCTGCTGGGTGTGCTGGTTATTCAGCAACGCGAACACCGGCAGTTCGACGAAAGTGAAGAGTCGTTTATGGTCACGCTCGCCACTCAGCTGGCGGCGATCCTTTCTCAGGCACAGCTTAATGTGCTTTACGGGCGCTTTCGCCAGACGCGCGTTCGTGCGCTTGCCGCATCGCCGGGTGTGGCCATCGGTATCGGCTGGCAGGACAGCTCGCAACCTTCGCTCGATCACGTTTATATGGCGTCTACGCTGGATACCGTACGTGAACGCGAACGTCTGACCCGGGCCCTGGAAGACGCCGGTGCTGAGTTCCGCCGTTTCAGTAAACGTTTCGCGGCGAGTGCGCAGAAAGAAAGCGCGGCGATTTTTGACCTCTACTCTCACCTTCTTAATGATGCACGCCTCAAGCGTGAACTGTTCGCTCAAATAGATCAGGGCGCCGTCGCGGAGTGGGCAGTTAAAAAGGTTGTGGAAGAGTTTGCGGCGCAGTTTGCCAGCTTGCAGGATACCTATCTGCGTGAGCGTGGCAGCGATTTACGTGCGCTGGGCCAGCGGCTGGTTTTCCATCTTGATGATACGATTCAGGGCAACACACAGTGGCCGGAACGTTTTATTCTGGTTGCTGACGAACTGACCGCTACTTTGCTGGCCGAAATGCCGCAGGACCGGCTGGCAGGTGTGGTAGTTCGTGATGGTGCAGCTAACTCGCATGCGGCGATTTTGGTCCGTGCGATGGGCGTGCCGACCGTCATGGGCGCCGATATTCAGCCTGCACTGCTCAGTCAGCGACAGCTGATTGTCGATGGTTATCGCGGTGAGCTGCTGATTGATCCGGAAGCCGTACTGGTCACGGAATACACGCGGCTGATCAGCGAAGAAATGGAGCTGAGTCAGAAGGCTGAAGATGATGTTGAGCAACCTGCAGCGCTGAAAAGCGGTGAGCGGGTGAAAGTGATGCTCAACGCCGGTCTGAGTGCTGACCATGAAAAATTGTTCGGCAGCCGCGTTGACGGCGTCGGGCTGTATCGCACCGAAATTCCTTTCATGTTGCAAAGCGGCTTCCCTTCTGAAGAAGAGCAGGTCGCGCAATATCAGGGCATGTTGCAGTTGTTTCCGCAAAAGCCGGTGACATTGCGAACGCTGGATATCGGCTCTGATAAACAGCTGCCTTATATGCCGATCAGCGAGGAAAACCCTTGTCTGGGCTGGCGCGGTATTCGTATTACTCTCGATCAGCCTGAAATTTTCCTGATTCAGGTTCGCGCGATGCTGCGTGCCAATGCTGCGACCGGAAATCTCGGTATTCTGCTGCCGATGGTTACCAGCCTTGAAGAGATTGATGAGGCCCGTCGTTTAATCGATCGCGCCGGACGTGAAGTGGAAGAACAGTTGGGTTACGAGCTGCCACATACGCGTCTTGGCGTAATGATCGAAGTCCCATCAATGGTCTTTATGTTGCCTGCATTGGCCGGAAGAGTGGAATTTATTTCCGTCGGTACCAACGATCTGACGCAATATCTGCTCGCTGTTGATCGCAACAATACCCGCGTTGCCGGGCTGTATGACAGCCTGCATCCGGCGATGCTGCGGGTGCTCAAACAAATTGTCACCACCGCTGAGGTTGCCGGGCTGGATGTCAGCTTATGCGGCGAGATGGCGGGTGATCCGATGGGCGCGTTACTGCTTACCGGCATGGGCTTTCGTAATCTCAGTATGAACGGGCGCAGTGTTGCCCGTGTAAAATACCTGCTTCGCCGTATCGAACTTCATGATGCCGAAGAGCTTGCCGGTCGGGTGCTGCAGGCGCATTTTACGACGGACGTTCGTCATATGACCGCTGCTTTTATGGAAAGACGCGGGTTGGGCGGCCTGATCCGTGGTGGTAAATAAGCACCTGAGTTGATGCTTTGTGCCGTATTACTCCCATCCTGCTCGCTTTCCGGCACAGGATGAGATGATTTTTTACAGAACTTTTCCAGCGGCTTAGCCCCGGAAAACCTTCCGGCTATGCTACTATTCGCTCCCTGCTGGCCCCTGAACGGGCAATAATCATAAACAATTTGTGGTGATAGATGAGCAACAGCTATCTGGCGTTTCCCCAGTTTGATCCGGTGATTTTCTCAATCGGACCGGTATCTCTCCACTGGTACGGACTGATGTACTTAGTTGGTTTTGTCTTCGCGATGTGGCTGGCAGTACGCCGTGCCAATAAGCCAGGCAGCGGCTGGACAAAAGATGAAGTTGAAAACTTGCTGTATGCTGGTTTCCTGGGGGTATTCCTCGGTGGTCGTATCGGTTACGTTTTCTTCTACAATCTGCCTTTATTCCTCGATAACCCGCTTTATCTTTTCAAGGTCTGGGATGGCGGCATGTCTTTCCACGGCGGCCTGATTGGCGTAATCGTGGTCATGCTGATTTTCGCCCATCGAACCAAACGCAACTTCTTCCAGGTTTCCGACTTTATCGCTCCGCTGATCCCGTTTGGACTTGGCGCAGGTCGTTTGGGTAACTTCATTAATGGTGAACTCTGGGGCCGTGTGACCACAGATGTGCCATGGGCAATGCTGTTCCCGGGATCCCGTCAGGAAGATATCGCCATTGCGGCGGCTGACCCTAAATGGCAGCCTTTGTTGAACCAGTACGGCGTATTGCCGCGCCATCCTTCCCAGCTGTATGAACTGCTGCTTGAAGGCATCGTGCTATTCATCATTCTGAACATATTCATCCGTAAATCACGCCCGATGGGTGCGGTATCAGGCTTGTTCCTGATCGGATATGGCTTATTCCGTATTATCGTTGAACACTACCGTCAGCCGGATGCACAGCTCGGTCTGTTCGACGGGATCATCAGCATGGGGCAGGTTCTGTCCATTCCAATGGTTGTCATTGGCCTGATTGTGATGGTCTGGGCATATCGCCGTCCGCAGAAACAATTGTCGTGAGGTAACATGAAACAGTATCTGGATTTAATGCAGAAAGTGCTCGATGAGGGCACCCCTAAAGCCGACCGTACCGGTACAGGCACGCTGTCGATTTTCGGTCATCAGATGCGTTTCAACTTGCAGGAAGGTTTCCCGCTGGTCACCACCAAACGCTGTCACTTGCGCTCAATCATTCATGAACTCCTGTGGTTCCTGAAAGGTGAAACTAACATCGCCTATCTGCGTGAAAATAATGTCAGCATCTGGGATGAGTGGGCAGATGAGAATGGCGACCTCGGCCCGGTTTACGGCAAGCAATGGCGTGCCTGGGGCGCGGCTGACGGCAGGCAAATCGACCAACTGGCGAGCGTTGTTGAACAGCTGAAAAAAGACCCTGATTCACGCCGCATTATTGTGTCGGCGTGGAATGTGGGTGAACTGGATCAGATGGCGCTGGCACCTTGCCACGCTTTCTTCCAGTTCTATGTGGCCGACGGGAAACTGTCTTGTCAGTTGTATCAGCGTTCATGCGACGTTTTCCTCGGACTGCCGTTTAACATCGCCAGCTACGCGCTGCTGGTGCATATGATGGCGCAGCAATGTGATCTGGAAGTCGGTGATTTTGTCTGGACCGGTGGTGATACGCATCTGTACAGCAACCATATGGAACAGACACATCTGCAACTGACGCGTGAGCCTCGTGCATTGCCAAAACTTGTCATTAAACGCAAACCTGCCTCCCTGTTTGATTACAACTTCGAAGATTTCGAGATTGAAGGGTACGATCCGCATCCCGCAATCAAAGCGCCGGTCGCGATCTGATTCCTTGTTTTTACCGCCTGACAGTACTGTCAGGCGGCCATTTCCCTTTTATCCGGCTTTCCCTCTGCTCCACTTTTTACGCCTTTTACTGACGATTCCAATCCCGATTTACATCCCGATACTATCCCTGCGAGACATCACGCAACTTATTTGTCGCGTGGATTTCGTTGCACCGATAGTTCTCACGACATCCTGGAAAAAATGACTCTGCCAGTGGCGGAAAAAATCTAAATGCCTATTTTGGCCGCATGAAAACATTTGAGCGGGCAGGGGAAGAGGGAATGTCGCTGATAGAAATGATGGTTGTTGTGACTTTGGTCGCCATGTGCACATTGTGGGGAATCCACAGCTGGCGCGATTATCAGCAGGCATTAAAGCTTGAGCAATCTGCTCAGCAACTGCGTTTGTATTTGTACGGGGTGCAGGCCGAAGCCAATAATTACAATCGTTCTGCTGTCTTATGGGGCATTGCCGGTGCTAATGGATGTGTGGGTAGCGGAACCCGCCCTTCAGGTTGTCATAATGCCGTGGGTAAAATATTCGCCATCAATGAACCCGGTGTAGAGTTACTCGCTGTCAGTGAAAAAACCATGGGTTTTTACGGCCTGCGTAATGCCGCACTTGCCGGACATATCACACTAAAAAATTCAGCGGGTAGTTTGCGAATCGTACTTTCTGTCAGAGGACGGTTACGTACGTGTAGTGAAAATCAGCCTTTACTGAGTATCGGCTTATGCCAGTGAATTTAGCCCGTTGTCAGGGATTCACGCTGCCTGAAGTCATGATTGCGATGGGGATTGGCAGCATGCTGATGCTCAGTGCCGCGCAAATCTATCCGCTGATGCGCCAGAGAAGCCAGAGTCTGGGCCGACATTATCAGCTCGAGCAACTGTTGCGCCAGACTACTTTTGCCATTGGCAAAGATATTCGCCGGGCCGGTTTCTGTAACGGAACCTGCGCGGGTAAATCTGTCATCATCGGCAACGCTGCGGGTGAAGCAACCAGCTCCTGCATCCTTGTTATCTATGACCTGAACCGCAACGGAACATGGGATAAGCCCGGGACGGCGGACTCTGAATACTTTGGTTACCGTTTGCGTCAGGGCGGTATTGAGATCCAGCGCGGGGCGGGTGATTGCAGCAGTGGAGGTTGGGAAAAACTCCTCGACCCTGCTGAAGTCAGCGTGACCCGGTTCGTGGTAACCGAGGTCGCAGCAAGTGGCTCCGGCCGCTTGTATTCTCTGCAACTTGAAGCCAGCTGGAGCAAAAATCCTTTCATCCACCGGCAGGTGACCGAGATGATTGCAGGCCACGTCTTATGACAGCAGAAAAAATGCGCGATTCGTCCAGACAGCGGGGGAGCGCCATGATCCTGAGTATTCTGGTGATGATGGGATTAGGGCTGATTGCCCTTAACTCGCTGCAACAGCAACTTTCCGCCGGGCTTGCGCTGACGTCAAATCAGCACCGCTATGTCATTGCCCGGGAAAATGCAGCCTCAGCATTAGCATGGGGTATCCGCCAGTCATGGAAAGACAGCAGCGAACCTCTCTGGCAGTGCCGGGATGTGCCCGCAGGCCTCATTGTTTCAGGAAGTGGCAGGACGTGTACCCGGCCTTCATTGCGTCAGGATATCTTTCTGGTTCGTGGTGAGGGAAGAATGGCTGAAGGCAATGAGCCGGTTATGCAGTATCAGCAAGTCAGTATTAAAAAACAGACTGGTGGAAATCTGATTTTTTCACCGCTGACACAGGGATGGCTGGATTTTTGTCCTGAGGCTGATGAGCAGATCTGCAATGAATGAAAGCCACTCAGCACAGCAAGGTTTCAGCCTCACGGAAGCGCTGATCGCCATGTTGTTCTTGTCAGTTTCCATTCTGGGACTCCTGAATTATTACCAATCACTGAGCAATGGGTTTATGCGTCAGTGGCAGGTTCAGCAGGCGTGGTCAGAAGCACATTCCCAGCTTGAAGCATATTCAGTGGCAGGAAAGGGGACGGAGCCTTTAGCGAAAGATTGGGAATATCGGTTTACAGGCATTTCAGATGCACAATCCTGCAAGCTGGTCACTGCGACAATTCAAACGCCGGCAAAATATCAGGCAATATTGCAGCGCTTAATATGCAATTTTGGCCCCTGAAGTTGTGCCTGTAAGCCGCATATTGCCGGACAAAAATACTGTTAAGCCACTTGCAATGGCGGGCTAACAGCTTAGAGTGGTTTAACAGGGTTATTTTTCCCTATTGGGAGCAATTGGCTTTATGGTTAAAACGTGACGGAACATAGGAAGAAAATCCCGATTCGATTTTTTTCACAACTATCCTGTTTCTGCGGGGTCTTAGCAGGCTTAACCGCTCAAAACAGCTTGTTGAGGTTCATCTACCGGTGAGCTGTATATTTATTGCCCGTGTGGCACGTTTATTCGATTGAGGGAGAGTGGCAATGTTAAAACACGTTACCCGCATTTCCGGGGTACTGTTGTTATTGACCTTTTGGGCCCCTGTTGTTTCAAGTGCAGCCGACTGGCAGCCTTTTGCACAAGCTATCAATAAAAGTCAGAACGACCCTCGCCAGTATCAGGCAATTAAACTGGCTAATGATATGACCGTCTTGCTGGTTTCTGACTCTCAAGCCCCCAAATCACTCGCCGCGCTGGCCATTCCTGTCGGTTCGCTGGAAGATCCTGATTCTCAGCTGGGTCTTGCCCACTATACTGAGCACATGTTACTGATGGGCTCGAAGAAATATCCTCAGCCGGAAAGTCTGTCTGAATTCCTTAAGAAACACGGTGGCAGCCACAATGGCAGCACTGCTTCTTACCGCACCGCGTTTTATCTTGAAGTAGAAAACGATGCCTTGCCAGAAGCGGTAGATCGCCTTGCAGATGCTATCGGTGAACCGTTGTTAGACCCCGCCAACGGGGACCGTGAGCGTAACGCGGTGAACGCTGAGCTGACCATGGCCCGATCCCGTGACGGCATGCGGATGGCGCAAGTTCGCGCAGAGACATTAAATCCCAGGCATCCGGCGTCCCGTTTTTCAGGCGGTAACCTGGATACGTTGAAAGATAAACCGGGCAGTAAGCTTCATGATCAGCTGACGGCTTTTTATCAGCGCTACTATTCTGCCAACCTGATGGTCGGTGTGATTTACAGTAATAAACCGTTGCCTGAACTTGCTGAGCTGGCCGCCACAACCTTTGGTCAGATCGCCAATCACCACGCAGCCGTGCCGCCGATTACGGTCCCGACATTAACAGCAGACCAAAAGGGTGAGTTTATCCATTTCGTTCCTGCACAGCCGCGCAAAGAATTACGGGTTGAATTTGCAATTGATAATAATAGTGCCCATTTTCGCAGTAAAACAGACACCTATATCAGCTATCTGATGGGTAACCGCAGCCCGAATACCTTATCAGACTGGTTACAGAAGCAAGGCTATGCCGATGGGATCAGCGCAGGTGCGGACCCGATGGTTAACCGTAATATGGGCGTATTCAATATCTCTGTTTCCCTGACTGATAAGGGACTGGCGCAGCGCGATACGGTTATTGCAGCCATTTTCAACTATCTCAACGAAATACGCGCTCAGGGCATCAAAAAAACCTATTTTGATGAAATTGCCCACGTTATGGCGCTCGACTTCCGCTATCCGGCGCTGACGCGTGATATGGATTATGTCGAATGGCTGGTGGACACCATGTTGCGGGTTCCTGTCGAACACGTTCTCGACTCACCTTATCTGACTGACCAGTATGACCCCAAAGCGATTGAGTCACGTCTAACAGAAATGACGCCGCAAAATGCGCGTTACTGGATCATCAGTCCGAACGAGCCGCACAATAAAGTGGCCTACTTCGTTAATGCGCCATATGAAATTGATAAAGTTTCCGCGCAAACCTACTCGCAGTGGCAGACGTTGGGGAAGGGGATTTCGCTGTCCCTGCCAGCGCTGAATCCGTACATTCCTGATTCACTTGCGCTGGTCACTAAAGATTCGACGGCGACGAAACCTGAGCTGCTTGTTGAAGATAAAGGTTTGCGTGTGTTCTACATGCCGAGTCGTTATTTTGCTGATGAGCCTAAAGCCAATGTGACTGTTTCTTTCCGCAATGAGCAGTCGCTCAGCACGGCTAAAAATCAGGTGCTCTATGGCCTGACGGATTACCTCACCGGCGTGGCTTTTGATCAGCTAAGTTATCAGGCATCCATTGGCGGGATCACGTTCGGGACATCTCCGGATAACGGTTTGCAGTTTACTGCCACAGGTTTTACCGAGTGTCTGCCTGATTTACTGGCCGCACTGGTTGATAACTACCCCGATTTCAAACCGACTCAGGAACAGCTTGATCAGGCGAAATCATGGTATCTCGAACGCTTAGCTTCAGCAGATAAAGGAAAAGCGTTTGAGCTGGCGCTGCAACCGGTTCAGTTACTTTCGCGGGTGCCTTACACCGAGCGCAGCGAGCGTGAAAAGCTGGTTTCTGCCATCACACTGGATGACGTGAACGCTTACCGTGAACAACTGGTTCACCATGCTGCCGTGGAAATGATGGTTGTGGGGAACATGACGGCTGATCAGGTTAAAGCGATGTCTCAGCAAATTATGCAAAAGCTGGGCGCGCATGGGACACGGTGGTGGCGCGGAAAGCAGGCTGTAGTGACTCAGCCGCTGAAAGCAAATATCCAGCGTATCGGGACAAGTTCGGACTCAGCACTGGCAGCGGTATATGTTCCCACCGGTTATGATGAAGTTCAGAGCATGGCGTACAGTGCATTGTTGGGACAGATTATTCAGCCATGGTTCTACAGCCAGCTTCGGACACAGGAACAACTGGGTTATGCCGTGTTTGCTTTCCCTATTCCGGTAGGAAAACAGTGGGGGATTGGTTTCCTGCTGCAAAGTAACAGCAAGCAACCTGACTATCTGTATCAGCGCTATCTGGCATTTTATCAGCAGGCAGAAAAACGTCTGCGTGAAATGAAGGATGATGAGTTTCTGCAATATAAACAGGGACTGGTGCATGAAATGCAGCAAAATCCGCAGACGCTAGATGAGGAAGCCGACCGTCTGGGGAATGATTTCAGTCGCGGAAATCCGCAATTTGATACCCGCACGAATGTGATCCGGGTTATTGCCGGGCTGACTCAAACTCAACTGGCGGATTATTTCGATCAGGCTGTAATGAAGCAGGATGGTCTGGCGATGCTTTCGCAGGTCTCAGGCAACGACAGCAAGACCCCACAATATGCGGCGCCTGAGGGCTTTAAAACCTGGCCTGACACCTCCACGTTGCAACAGGTGCTGGAACCGCACACGGATAAATAACGTACTGATGTGCAAAGCAAAATAAAAAGGACGCGAGAGCGTCCTTTTTTACCACGGAGGAAAGGTGGTGAGATTTTTACAGTTCGGCGATCAGTATTTTGGAGCGACGCTGGTAGTTGTACATTTCTTGTTTCTGAATCGGCAACACATCCACTTCTGCTGGCTTGAAGCCACGTTCCTGGAACCAGTGAATACTGCGGGTCGTCAGTACGAACAGCCTGTTCAGCCCCATAAGTTTCGCCTGGCTGGCAACGCGTTGCAGTAACATTTCACCGCGTGAAGAGCTGCGGTAGTCCGGGTGAACCGCCACGCAGGCCATTTCGCCAATCCCTTCATCATGGAAGGGGTAAAGCGCTGCGCAGGCAATGGTCAGGTTATCCCGCTCGATAATGGTAAATTTATCGATTTCCATTTCCAGCTGTTCGCGGGAACGACGCACCAGAATACCCTGTTGCTCCAGCGGCCGGATAAGTTCCAGAATGCCGCCGATGTCGTTGATGGTTGCACGACGCACTTGCTCGGCACTTTCCATCACGATTTGCGTACCAATACCGTCTCGCGAGAACAGTTCCTGAACCAGCGCACCGTCTTCCTGATAACTGATCAGGTGACTGCGACGTACACCACTGCGGCAGGCTTTCACCGCGCCGCGCAGGAAGCGAACGGTGCCGGAAAGATAGTCACCGCTGGATTCCATCTGATCAATTCTTTGCTGTGCATCATTAGGGAACAGTTCGGAAATAATATTACCTTCCTCGTTGATTACCCCCTGAGAAGAGCAGAAGCCGATCATTTTTTCCGCTTTCAGTTTGATTGCCAGTTGTGTCGCTACTTCCTCAGAAGTCAGGTTGAAGCTTTCACCGGTAACCGAAACTGCCACCGGGCCAAGCAAGACAATGGCATTGCTGTCGAGCTGACGGTGAATCGCTTCTTCATCAATACGGCGGATACGCCCGCTGTGACAGTAATCAATACCGTCATCGACGCCCAGCGGTTGAGCAATAATAAAGTTGCCGCTGACGACGTTGATGTGTGCACCTTGAAGTGGCGTATTATTCAGACTCATCGAAAGCCGCGCTGTGATATCGAGCTGCAGCAGACCTGCGGCTTGCTTAACCAGCTCGAGTGCGCGGGCATCGGTGACGCGGATGTTTTTATGATAAATCGGTTCGTAATTATGCTCAGAAAGGTTCTCATCAATCTGCGGTCGGGCGCCATAAACAACCACCAGACGGATGCCTAAACTGTGTAACAGGCCGATATCATTGACAATATTGCTGAAATTCTCATGTTCAATGGCTTCTCCACCGAGCATGACAACGAATGTTTTGCCACGGTGAGCATTTATATAGGGAACTGAGTGGCGAAATCCCTGGACCAGTTCAGTACTACGTTCCTTCACGGCAAAACCTCGTATGAATTTTTATTCGTAATTTTTGTATTTTTATTCTTTTATGGCCCTGTGGCAAGCAAGAAATCTCTGTTTTTGTTTTAACCCCTATCACAAACATACAACAAATTGATAAATAGACTAAATGTTTAGGAATGACATGCAGGATATGATTCGTTAGAATTCGTAAATTGAGTTTTTTATCATCTTTTTTTAACTTTTGGACCTTTTTGAGACTGCATGACTGACGATACTCACAATCCCGGAAGACGACGCCTCCTGCAAACCGTAGCTGCTTCCTGGATGCTCAGCGTGAGTAAAGTAGGTTTTGCGGCCAGCTCACAGGTTATTGCCGTACGCATCTGGCCCTCGTCTACTTATACCCGAATCACCCTCGAATCCAGCACGCCCTTAAAATATAAGCAGTTTCTGCTCAGTGATCCGCCACGCGTTGTGGTGGATATCGAAGGCGTGCATCTCAACAGTGTGCTCAAGGGACTGGGTGAAAAAATCCAGCAAAGTGATCCTTACATCCGGCAGGCGCGGGTGGGGCAGTTTGATACCAAAACGGTGCGTCTGGTGTTTGAGCTAAAGCGTACAATCAATCCGCATGTCTTCACGCTGAAACCGGTCGCTGAATTCCATAACCGGCTGGTGGTTGATTTGTATCCGCAAGAAGGTGAGATCAGTGCTCAGGATGATCCGCTGCTGGCGTTACTGGAAGATTACAACCGCGGAGATGTCGCGAGAACGTTACCGCCGGAAACGAAGAAAGACGGCCAGGCGGGGCGAAGCCGGCCGCTGGTGATTATGCTTGATCCCGGCCATGGCGGTGAAGATCCGGGAGCTATTGGCAAATACAAGACCCGTGAAAAAGATGTCGTGTTGCAGATTGGCCGCAGATTACAGAAGCTGATTGCGCGTGAACCCAATATGAAAGCGCATATGACCCGCAATGAAGACGTGTTTATTCCGCTCAAAGTCCGCGTGGCAAAGGCACGAAAACTGCGGGCAGACCTTTTTATCTCTATCCACGCAGATGCCTTTACCAGTCGGGCAGCAAGAGGCTCATCGGTTTTTGCGTTGTCGACCAAAGGCGCCACCAGTTCCGCAGCACGTTTTCTCGCACAAACGCAGAATGAATCTGACCTGATAGGCGGCGTCAGTAAAAGTGGCGACCGGTATCTGGATCACACGATGTTTGATCTGGTTCAGACGGCAACCATCAGCGATAGCCTGAAATTTGGCAAAGAAGTGCTGACGCGCATGGGAAAGATTAATCATCTGCACAAAAATAAAGTGGATCAGGCCGGATTCGCGGTATTGAAAGCGCCGGATATTCCGTCGATTCTGGTCGAAACGGCGTTTATCAGTAACATTAATGAAGAGAAAAAATTGCGGACTGCGCATTTTCAGCAGCAGGTGGCGGAGTCAATTCTGGCCGGGATCAAAGCGTATTTCGCACAAGGCGGGATGTCGACGATGGGATGAGTCGCGCGGGGGCGGGGTGATTATTCCGCGCTTCGCCGGAATTCAGATACAAAAAAACACCCGTTAGGGTGCCTGATGTTTTTCACTGATTTTTAGTAGTTGGTTGCGGGGGCCGGATTTGAACCGACGACCTTCGGGTTATGAGCCCGACGAGCTACCAGGCTGCTCCACCCCGCGTCCGTCACTACTGTTTACTGCTTTATTTCATCACATTATTCGAACTGAGCATCTTTATGCGTCTGTCTCGAATTGGTTGCGGGGGCCGGATTTGAACCGACGACCTTCGGGTTATGAGCCCGACGAGCTACCAGGCTGCTCCACCCCGCGTCCGTATACTGCTTTAATTCATCGTACAATTCAACCGGGCATTAAGTGCATCGATATCGAATTGGTTGCGGGGGCCGGATTTGAACCGACGACCTTCGGGTTATGAGCCCGACGAGCTACCAGGCTGCTCCACCCCGCGTCCGATGGAGGCGAACTATACTCCCCATGAGATTTCGTGCAACCCTTTTTTGAATTTATTCAAATAAAGCACTTAGTTGCTGGCTTTTTATGCACAAAATCGCCGTTTGGTGTTCAATTTGGCTCAGTACACTTTTTTCGGCTGTGGTAATTCCTTTCTGATAGGGCGTTTGTTATCGTTTCGCCAGCCATTTCCCTGAAAGTAAGAGAGCGCGGAATAATGAAAGGACGTTGGAGTAAATATCTGCTGGGTGGTCTGGTGTTAGCGGTGCTGGCGGGGTGTTCTTCGCGACCGACTGACCGGGGCCAGCAGTATAAAGATGGCCGTCTGGATAGTGCGCTTGAATATGTGAATGAGCCGAATGCTACAGGCAAGCCGGTAAATGCGCTGGATTACTCTAATCAGGTCGCTGCGGTACAAATTGCCTCTTCTTCTTTATATGGCCGTAATAACACGACATTCCAGGCTGTTGAACAATGGCTGCGCTCCGGGGCTGATACCCGCAATCTTAGCCAGTACGGCATCAGCGCCTATCAGATGGAAGGTGCTGACAATTTTGGTAACGTGCAACTGACTGGCTATTACACGCCAGTTGTGCAGGCGCGCTATACCCGTCAGGGCGAATTCCAGTATCCGCTTTACCGTATGCCGCCTAAACGCGGTCGTCTGCCCGATCGTGCTTCGATTTACTCCGGTGCCCTGAGTGATAACTATGTGGTGGCCTGGACCAACTCCCTGATGGATAACTTTATGATGGAAGTACAGGGCAGCGGTTATGTCGATTACGGCGATGGTCGCCCGTTCATGTTCTTCGGTTATGCGGGCAAGAATGGTCACGCTTACCGCAGTATCGGCAAAGTGCTGATCGACCGTGGTGAAGTGGCGCGTGAGAATATGTCTATGCAGGCGATCCGCCAGTGGGCAGATACTCACAGCCCGGCAGAAGTGCGTGAATTGCTGGAACAGAATCCGTCATTCGTTTTCTTCAAGCCTGAACCTTTCGCGCCAGTTCGCGGTGCCAGCGGTGTGCCGCTGATTGCCAAAGCCTCTGTAGCTTCTGACCGTTCGCTGATCCCGGCGGGTACTACCTTGCTGGCGGAAGTGCCGGAGCTTAACGATAAAGGCAAGTTTACCGGCAAATATCATATGCGTCTGATGGTCGCACTGGATGTCGGTGGGGCGATTAAAGGACAACATTTCGATATGTATCAGGGGATTGGTCCTGACGCTGGCCACTCCGCAGGATTTTATAATCACTATGGACGCGTCTGGGTGTTAAAATCAGCGCAGAACGGCAAGCCGTTGTTCACGGCATACGCGCCATCCAACTAGATTTCAAACGACAAAGTCTTCGAACGCACTGAGGTTTATCTTTTCATGACAGCGACTTACTCCGACGCTTATCAGCAACGTTTTGGCGGAACGGCCCGGCTTTATGGTCAGCAATCGCTGGAGCTGTTCTCGCAGGCGCATATCTGTGTGATTGGTATTGGCGGAGTGGGGTCAT
The DNA here is from genome assembly GCF_963881615.1 of Rahnella sp. CJA17(1/100). NCBI lineage: Bacteria > Pseudomonadati > Pseudomonadota > Gammaproteobacteria > Enterobacterales > Yersiniaceae > Rahnella > Rahnella sp. CJA17(1/100). The sequence continues at coordinate 139,738 of NZ_CAWOJA010000004.1, forward strand.
GGGCTGCGGAAGCGCTGGCCCGCACCGGTATTGGCGCGATCACGCTGATTGATATGGATGATGTGTGTGTGACCAACACCAACCGTCAAATCCATGCGTTACGTGAAAACGTCGGGCAGGCAAAAACGGAAATTATGGCGCAGCGCATTCTGGCGATTAATCCGGAGTGCAAAGTCACCTGCATTGATGATTTTATTACGCCGGATAACGTGGCTGAGATGCTCGATCACGGATTCAGCTATGTCATTGATGCTATCGACAGCGTCCGGCCTAAAGCCGCGCTGCTGGCCTATTGCCGTCGTTATAAAATTCCGGTGGTGACGACGGGCGGTGCGGGTGGTCAGATTGATCCGACCCAAATTGCTGTCGTGGATCTGGCGAAAACCATTCAGGATCCGCTGGCGGCAAAACTGCGTGAACGTCTGAAAAATGATTTCAACGTGGTGAAAAACAGCAAAGGTAAGCTCGGAATTGACTGTGTGTTTTCCAGCGAGCCGTTGATGTATCCGCAGGCTGATGGCTCGGTATGTGCTGCAAAGGCAAGCGCAGAAGGCCCTAAACGCATGGATTGCGCGTCTGGTTTTGGGGCTGCAACGATGGTTACCGCGACGTTTGGTTTTGTCGCGGTATCCCACGTACTGAAGAAGATGATGGCTAAGGCGCAGCGTCAGGCTCAGGCAGCCTGACGAGCCAGGGCGATTACGCCTTCTGCCAGCGCATGAAGCCCGCTGGAGCGGCTGGTACTCAGTTGCTCACGCAACCCCAATACATCAAACAGCGCCAGCGGATCCCGCATTAAAATCTCGTCTGGCGTTTTGCCTTCCACGGCGGTCAGTAGCACTGCCAGCAAACCTTTAACGATCCTTCCTTCGCTGTCACCATAGAAATGCATTGTTCCATTCACCGCTTTTTCCGCGCCTAGCCATACCCGATTTTCACAACCAGACAGCTCATTTTCCGGAGTTTTCAACGTCGTATCCAGCGGTGGCAAAGATTTCGCCAGCAGGATTAACTGACGGTAGCGGTCTTCCCACTGACGGAATGACGCGAATTTTTCGGTCAGTGAGGATTCAGTGATCTCATGGCCGAAAGGATGTGGCGCTAACATGGTATTCCCCAAAGAATGAATTAGTCGGCTAACAGATCGAAAGCATATTTTACTGCCCTGACCAGCCGCATGACGTCCTGTTCATTATTATACGGCGCAAATGAAGCCCGTAATGTTCCGCTGATGCCCAGAGCATCCATCAATGGCTGGGCGCAATGCTGTCCGGCGCGCAAGGCAATGCCTTGTTCAGCCAGCAATGTCACAAGGTCACTGTGATGCACACCGGCGATATCGAATGCCAGAAGTGAGGCATTCTGACAGCGGAAACTGCGGAAACCCTCAATCTGCGTAAGCTGCTCTTCAGCCAGACTCGCCAGATTTTGTGTATATTTCTCTGCCGCTTGCAGATCTACGGTTTTTAACCATTTCAGCGCTGCTGACATCCCGATCACACCGGCAATGTTAGGCGTACCCGCTTCGAAGCGGTGGGGTACGGCCTGCGGTGTAAAACCGGTCATGGAAGCCTGGGTCAGCATTTTCCCGCCGCCCTGCCACGGTGCCATATTCTCGAGTAATTCAGTTTTGCCATACAGCACGCCGATGCCTGTCGGCCCGTAAAGCTTATGGCCGGAGAAGGCATAAAAGTCGATATCGAGTTGTTGAACGTCTGGCGGACAATGAACAACGCCTTGTGCGCCATCGATCAGAACGGGCGTGGCGTTAGCGTGTGCCAGTTCAACGGCACGGGCTATATCGGGTATTCCGCCGGTAACATTCGACATTTGCGTCAGTGCCAGCAAGCGGGTTTTGTTGTTCAGCAGGGCGGAAAGGGCGGTGATATCAGGAATGCCGCACTCATCCACTGGCAGCGTGATCACCCGCGCCTGACATTGTTGTGCGACCATCAGCCACGGAATGAGGTTAGCGTGATGTTCCGCCTCACTGACAATAATTTCATCACCCGGTTGCAGCCGCGGGCGCAGCCAGCTTTGTGCCACCAGATTTATGGACTCCGTGGTTCCCCGCGTCCAGACGATATCTGCGGAATGCGGCGCGTTGATCCACTGGGTCACCAGCCTTCTGGCCTGCTCGTAGTTATCTGTCAGGGTTTGCGCCGCATGATGCTGGCTGCGGTGCACGGTGGCTCCTTCCTGAGAGTAGAAATTTACAGTGGCCTCGATCACCGCCTGCGGCTTCAGGGCGGTGGCGGCACTGTCGAGATAACATTGCCCCTGAGATAGCGCAGGAAACTGTTGACGAAAATCTGCGGGGTTAAAATCAGTCATACGAAATCAGATCCTTCGGCCTGAGTTAAAAATACAGGTTTATCTGTAACACAAGCCGCTTATTCATTTTAGGAATGGTTACCTGGAAATTCATCAGAGGTTTGTTATGCTGAATTACGAAGACTAGAAGCATTAGCCTGGAGTCTAACCAGGTATTTGAAGCATATTAATCTGCAAGGAGTCTATGATGAAGAAGATCGCCGCCGTAATTTCAGCTGCACTGCTGACGACAACACTTGCCGCCTGTTCGAGCAACTACGTGATGCATACCAACGATGGCCGCACCATTGTTGCTGAAGGCAAACCTAGCACCGACAGTGATACCGGTATGATCAGTTATACCGATGCGTATGGCAATAAGCAGCAGATCAATAAATCTGAAATCAAAGAAATGGCAGAAGGGAACTGATTTCTGACGTGAACACCTTGAGTCAGTCGCTCAGGTAACCTCACATTGTGCTTTGTGACAAAACCGGCTCCTCTTGCGAGGAAGCCGGTTTTGTCACATTATGCGCTCGCCATTCTGCTGCCTGGTGTTTCCTTTGTGTCCTTTATGCAGCAAAAAAAGCAAAAAAAAAGCACCGCAAATTGCGGTGCTAAAAAATCACTTTGGACAGACAGGGTAATGTACAGGAAGTGAAAAGTTTGTAGCATTCAAGCTACGCGTCTGGATTGCCAGACAATTGCAAACACAACATCACAACCACAAGCCAAAAGTATTTCAGCATCCTCATACCAATCTACTTTTCGTTCCGGCTCAGGAAGTGGCGCCACTATAGGTTTTTGCCTGTACATCCTCAACGGACAAATTATAATGTCTCGGATTAAAAAAACTAATACCTAAACCCACGGACAGGCGTTCCGCTAACCGGCGAATAAGAAGTATCCATTCTATGTCAAAACGTTTACCGCCTTTGAATTCTCTGCGGGTGTTTGATGCCGCAGCGCGTCACCTTAGTTTTACTAAGGCTGCCGAGGAATTGTTCGTCACGCAGGCCGCTGTTAGCCACCAGATTAAGTCACTTGAGGACTTTTTAGGGTTAAAACTGTTTCGCCGCCGCAATCGCTCTTTGTTACTGAGCGAAGAAGGGCAGAGCTATTATCTGGATATCAAAGAGATATTCTCTGCTCTGAATGAGGCCACACGTAAACTTCAGGCACGCAGTGCCAAAGGCGCGCTGACCGTCAGTTTACCGCCCAGTTTTGCGATTCAATGGCTGGTGCCAAGATTGTCTGGCTTTAACTCAGCTTATCCGGGCATCGATGTACGCATTCAGGCGGTAGACCGTGAAGAAGATAAATTGGCCGACGATGTCGACGTCGCCATATTCCATGGTCGGGGTAACTGGCCGGGGCTACGGGCAGAGCGATTGTATGCGGAGTATTTACTGCCGGTTTGCTCTCCTTCGTTGCTGATGGGGGATAATCCGCTGAAGGAACCCGCCGATTTAAGTCATCACACACTGCTGCACGATGCTTCCCGTCGGGACTGGCTGGCGTACACCAAACAGCTTGGGTTGCAGCAGGTGAATGTGCAGCAGGGGCCTATTTTCAGCCACAGTGCGATGGTGGTTCAGGCCGCCGTTCACGGGCAGGGTATTGCGCTGGTGAATAATGTCATGGCACAGACTGAGATTGAGGCCGGACGTCTGGTGTGTCCGTTCAGTGAAGTTTTAATTAGTAAAAATGCTTTTTATCTGGTTTGTCATGACAGTCAGGCAGAACTGGGTAAAATAGCCGCCTTTCGTCAGTGGATCCTCGCCCGTGCAGCCAGCGAGCAGGAAAAACTGCGCTTTCGTTTCGATCAGGCGTGAGGCCTGATTCCTGGGGATAGGAAGTCCTGAGTCTGCTGATGAGATTGATTAATCAGGTTTTTCATCAGCAAATAACGATAACAGGTAACGCATAATGACCAGTCGTTCAATGTTGATTTTCGCCGCTATCAGCGGTTTTATCTACGTCGCTTTCGGTGCGTTTGGCGCACATGTGTTGAGCCAGTCGCTCGGCGAAGCGGAAATGGCATGGATCCATACCGGGTTAACTTATCAAAGCATTCATACGCTGGTAGTGATGATTCTGGGTGTTGCGATGCAGCGCCAGCGCAATGTGTGGTTCTACTGGAGCAGCGCCTTTTTAGCGCTGGGAACCGTTTTATTCAGCGGCAGCCTTTATTGTCTGGCGCTGTCACATCTCCGTTTGTTCGTTTTTGTCACTCCGATTGGCGGTACCTTGTTCCTGGTCGGTTGGATTTTGTTGTTGATCGGCGCATTGCGCCTGAAGAAAAAGGCCGAACGCCATGAATAAACTTGCTCTCTACTGCCGTCAGGGTTTTGAAAAAGAATGCGCAGCAGAAATTACTGACAAAGCTGCGAAGATGGAAATCTTCGGTTTTGCCCGCGTGAAAGAAAACAGCGGTTATGTGCTGTTTGAATGCTATCAACCAGATGATGCTGACCGTATCGCCAAAGAACTGCCCTTCCGCGAGCTGATTTTTGCCCGTCAGTTGATCGTGGTGGGAGAGTTGCTGAAAGATTTGCCGCCGGAAGATCGTGTTTCTCCGATTGTCGGCATGGTTCAGAACGTGATTACCAACGGTGGTGAGCTTCGCGTTGAAGTGCCTGATACCAATGAAAGCAAAGAGCTGACCAAGTTCTGCCGCAAACTGACTGTGCCGCTGCGTTCCGCGATGCGCGAATGCAAAGTGCTGGGCAAGAAAGAGAATGCGCTGCGTCCGGTAGTGCATGTGTTCTTTATCGCCCCGGGTTGCTGCTATGTGGGGTATTCCTACAGCAATAACAATTCACCGTTCTATATGGGTATTCCGCGCCTCAAGTTTCCTTCCGAAGCGCCAAGCCGTTCAACGCTGAAACTGGAAGAAGCTTTCCATGTCTTTATTCCGGCTGATGAGTGGGATGAACGTCTGGCAAGTGGCATGTACGCGGTGGATTTAGGCGCGTGTCCTGGCGGCTGGACGTATCAGCTGACACAACGCAGCATGATGGTCACGGCTGTCGACAACGGTCCGATGGCACCCAGCCTGATGGAAACCGGTCAGGTGATTCATCTGCGTGAAGACGGCTTCCGTTACAAATCCACCAGCACTAAGAACTACTGGCTGGTGTGTGACATGGTCGAAAAACCGGCTAAAGTGGCTGCGCTGATGTGTGACTGGCTGGTCAACGGCTGGTGCCGTGAGGCGATCTTTAACCTGAAGTTGCCGATGAAAAAGCGTTACGAAGAAGTCTCTAATATTCTTGAACGCATCGACGAACGTCTGAAAGAAAATGGCGTGAATGCCGAGATCTTCGCGAAGCAGCTTTATCACGATCGCGAAGAAGTCACCGTGCATATCCGCCGTTTCTGGTCGGCTATTGGCGGACGTCGCGACGAGCGCGATCGCTGATACTCGTCATACTTTGAACTGCAGGGGCGTTGGCTGCGTGCGTTAGCCCGAATCACTTACTTGCCACCTGCCTGCAATTCAAATTATTCAGAGTATCCTTCCTGAGCACTTGCGTTTGAGAAGTGCTTTTTTATGGCAAGCGCAGTTGCTGCAAATTGCCATCCAGCGCGACGTCGGTTTGCAGCGTTGATACACGTTTGCAGGCATACGCCAGTTCACGGTGCTCTTCGAGTTTTTTACGCCATTTTTCCGGCACGCCTTCCAGATTGTCGTAAAGCTCATCCAGCGATCCGGTCTGCGTCAGTAACGTGACCGCCGTCTTCGGGCCTATTCCCGGCACTCCCGGGATTTTACTGCTGCTGATCCCGGCCAGACCCCAGTAATCGGTGAGTTGCTGTGGCAATACGCCAAACGTTTCCTGAACAAACGGCATATCCAGCCAGCGTTTCTGGAAGTAATCGCGGATCTGAATATTGGGTGCCAGTAACTGACAGTACCCTTTATCGGTTGAAACGATGGTGACCTGATGGCCGCCGGATGACACTTTCGCGGCCAGTGTTGCCGCCAGGTCGTCTGCTTCATTGCCTGCAGAATGCCAGCAGGCAATGCCTAGCCCTTCAAAACCGGCTTTCAGGCTGGGCATTTCCGCAACCAGATTATCTGGCATTGGTGAGCGTCCGGCTTTGTAGTCGGGCAGACACTGATGACGCCAACTGTCTGCCCGGTCATCTTCGTCAAATACGGCAACGGCATGTGTGGGCTGAGTATGCTGAATCAACTGACCTATGGCGTTCTGGCAGGTAATCAGACAAGGCGAACCCTGAACCGCATGGATACGGCGGATCAGGTTCAGGGCATCAATAATCAGCAGATGTATTGCCATGTTAATCTCCATAATAAAGGCGACTCGCGTCGCCCTTAGATCTGCTTTAGAAGTGTGACTTGCCGTGTGATCGGTCGGTCAGGCACAAATCTCATAGCAAGGAATATATGCGCTGCCCGGCAATTTCATACGGTGCTGGGCGACGAAACCTTGCAGCAGGCTGTCCATTTTTTTCATTAATGCCGGGTCGCCGTGCAGCTTGAAGCGACCATGTTTTTCGATGGCGTGGATCCCAAATTCTTTCACGTTACCGGCCACAATACCGGAGAAGGCGCGGCGCAGTGCGGCGGCCAGTTCCTGCGGTGGCTGGTTAGGATAAAGATTCAGGTTCGCCATGTTTTCATGATTCGGTTCGAACGGGTGCTGCAAATCGGGCGCAATGCGAATCGACCAGTTGAAACTGTAGGCATCTCCGCTGTTACGACGGTTTTCTTTCACCAGCGGCATGGCGCGTTTCATCTGACGGGCGACTTCTGTCGGATCGTCGATGATGATGGTGTAGAACTTACAGGCTTCTTCACCCAGCGTTTCTTTAATGAAGGCATCGAGAACGTGGAAGTAATCGGCGCTTTCTTTCGGGCCGGTGAGGATCAGCGGTAAAACCTGATCGCTGTTTTCCGGATCCATCAGAATGCCCAGCAGATACAGTAATTCTTCTGCGGTACCTACACCGCCAGGGAAGATAATGATCCCGTGCGCAATGCGCACGAACGCCTCAAGCCGTTTTTCGATATCCGGCATGATGATCAGTTCGTTGACCAGTGGATTAGGCGGCTCAGCAGCAATAATCGACGGTTCTGTCATGCCGATAAAGCGGCCGGCTTTGTAGCGCTGTTGCGCGTGGCCGACGGCGGCGCCTTTCATCGGGGCTTCCATTGCGCCCGGGCCACAGCCAGTACAAATGTTCAGTTCACGCAGACCCAACTGACTACCGACGTTACGGGCATACTGATATTCAATTTCATTAATTGAATGTCCGCCCCAGCAAACCACCATGTTCGGATCTTCATCCAGATGCAGGGCGCGGGCATTGCGTAAGATAGAGAACACCAGATTGGTCAGATGCGCTGAGTTTTTGGTATTCAGGTGCTGAAAACGACCGGCGTTGTCGATTTGCCCGCTCACGAACAGAATATCGCGCAGTACAGCAAACAGGTTGGCCTGTAATGAGCGGATAATCCGGCCATCCACAAATGCGTCTTCCGGTGGGTTTACCAGTTCCAGTTTCACGCCACGCTCTCTGCGCAGCACATTGATATCAAAGCTTTCGTAACGGTCGAGAAGCTCTTTACTGCTGTCAGTCTGGCTGCCGCTGTTAAGCACGGCCAGTGAACAATTTCGGAAAAGACGATAGAGGTCGCTGCTCGCAGTACGTTTGAGCATGTCGACTTCCAGCTGCGACAACAAATCCATTGAGCCTAACGGGCTGATATGTGTAATCAAAGTTGCTCCTTGACACCAACGGGTGCAGTGATTCTTTCTGCTACCTGATTGCGGCGCATGATTTTTCGGATCATATTTTTTGCGCCGTACGCGATTTAACAGTAACCCCGTCATCAGGCTTTTACCAATGCTGACAGAGCGTTAGCTCAGTTCTTGAGCAACGTCTCGCATTATTGTCTGACAAGTCGCGCGGTTGCAGGTTCAAACGGGAAGTTGGATCTCCATGGATTGATGTCCAGACCACCGCGGCGTGTATAGCGCGCATAAACGGCAAGCTTTTCCGGCTGGCAGAAACGCAGCAAATCATTAAAGATGCGTTCAACGCATTGTTCGTGGAATTCATTGTGATGGCGGAAAGAAACCAGGTAACGCAGCAGCGCTTCATGGTCGATTTTCGGGCCGCGATATTGGACCTGAACGGAACCCCAGTCTGGCTGATGGGTGATCAGGCAGTTGGATTTCAGCAGATGACTGACCAGCGATTCTTCAACGATCTCAGCACCTTTAGCATTGGCCAGATAATCCGTGCTGAACTCGTAACTGTCGATCTCAATATCCTGCTCATCAATGCAAACACCGTCAAAATGCCCAACCGCTGAACCTTCAATCTCAGACAGACGGCTGACGCTCACCGTGACTTCGCCTTGCGCGCAGGCGCTTAAATCACGGGTTAATGTTTCCTTGACCGCCTGCCAGTCCGCGAAAACGGTCTGGTTGAAGCTGTTCAGATAGAGCTTGAAGCTTTTGGATTCGATCAGATTCTGGCTGTTGGCATTCAGACTGATTTCACCCACGGCAACCTGCGGCAGGCCTTTGGCATTGAGCCACGACATTTCATACAGCGTCCAGATATCTGCGCCATGAAACGGTAAGTTGTCCGGATATAAACCCAGCGGTTCACGGTTCATGCTGCGCGGAACGGCCTGCAATAAAGACGCGTCGTATTGATCGACATAAGCCGTACTTTTACCCAGCGTCAGTTGCGCCAGGGCGGGGTTATCCTGATATGAGGACATGCTGTCACCTTACGAAATAGGTACAATAGAGAATAATCCCTAGTTTACCCCAGCCTTACCGGAAGATGAGAGAATTATGGAGTCTGAAGTTTCTGTAGCATTGCGTGAATTTACTCAACGTTATGTCGATCTCTGGCAACAGGAAACCGGCATGCCGCCCGCCAGTGAAGCCCTTTTTGGTGTAGATTCGCCGTGCGTGGTCAAAACAGATGAAGACAAGGTCTTCTGGCTAACACAGACGTTTACCCCAGATGCGACCTTGCAAAATGTAGAACGGGCGCTGGAATTACAGTTGCGTCCCGAGGCGCATGAGTTTTACACGACACAGTATGCAGGGGACATGACCGCCAGCTGGCAGGGAAATCCGCTGACGTTGTTGCAGGTCTGGAGCCAGGAAGATTTCACCCGCTTGCAGGAAAATCTGATCGGGCATCTGGTCACGCAAAAGAGGCTGAAGCTGACCCCCACCCTTTTTCTGGCGACCACAGATTCCGAGCTGGATCTGGTTTCGTTATGCAATGTGACCGGTAATGTCGTGCTGGAACAGTTCGGCAGTAAAAAACGAACTATACTCTCGCCATCGTTATCAGAATTCCTTACAATGCTGACCGCTGTTTGTCCCGCCTGAGCAACATCATCTGAACGACCCATCCCGCAGAGCACAAATGGCTCACAAGCGTGTGAGAGATCTCTCACAAAGGCTGTAAGAGATCTCGCTAATTTGACTTAATTACTTCCTGGTTAAAATAATTTTCATAAATAAAATCAATTAGTTGTTTGATTTATTGGTTGTGAGACAGCTTACGCCCGCCGAGGTTGGCTTACAGCCTGCCTTGCCCCCAAGGCCGAAATCAACGATTCTAGTCAGGCACTAAGGAAGCATGAAGCAGAACATCAGGATGATGGCTGATTCATAAAAAAGGGGACGGCTCAGGAAGAGTCAGGACGGCATCGGATTATGCCAGGATGTTTCAGGACGAAACCAGGGACACCTCCAGGACGGAGAAGAGAGCTCACAAAGGAAGCTGAGCGGGTCACAGATGACCAAGGGACATCAGTCAGGATGACTTAGGACAGACCGTCAGGATGAAAGTTGGACGATGCAAAGGACAGCCGGTTAGGATAACCGCAGGAAAAGTTTTCAGGGATTGAGCAGGGAGCACTCAGGTAGCTGGATTGCTATAAAACGAACCGGGGGCACTGTGAAAACAGTGCCCCCAACTTTTATGTCTATAAAAATTACTTCTGTAAAATCTTCCTTCCAGCCCAAAAGCGCCAGCCATTCCTCAGCCGATCGCCCCCAAGACATCATCCTGCCCCTGCTTTTTCGGCAACAGGAATAAAGTGGCAAAAATATCCAGCAGATAAATCGCGGCCAGCAATGTAATTGCTGCGGTAAATGACACCTGTGCCACCAGCATGCCAATCACCAGCGGGCCAAAACCACCGACGCCACGTCCGAGATTAAATAACAGATTCTGGGCCGTCGCCCGGACACGCACCGGATAGAGATCGGAAATCAGGCCGCCGTAACCGCCAATCATGCCATTCACGAACATCCCCATCAGCGCGCCTGCGAATAACATCAGCGTCGGGTCAGACAACTGCGCGTAACACACCACCATCACGACAGCGCCAATCTGATAAATCAGAAAGATTTTCCAGCGTGGGAAACGATCCGACAACATGCCGAACAGCCAGATGCCGAAGGTCATACCGACAACCGTCACGGCGGTCCACAGGCCAGATTTGGTCAGTGAAAAGCCAAAATTTTTCGACAGATAACTCGGCATCCAGATCATCAGCCCGTAATAACCAAAGTTCTGAACAGAGCACAGGATCAGAATGCCGATGCTGGCTTTGGTCGTGGCTTTATCGCGGAACAGTAACTTAATGCGGCTAAACAGTGAGCCATCATTATTGCTGGCAGTGTGTTTTACGAAGGCTTCCGGTTCGCCCATTGTGCGGCGGATAAGGAAAGAGGCCAGCGCCGGTAACAGTCCGACCAGGAACATACCGCGCCAGCCGATAATGCCCAACAACATCGGTGTCAGGAAGGCGGCCATTAGCACGCCGAGCTGCCAGCCCATGCCGACATAGGCCGAGGCGCGGTTACGTTTTTCCGCCGGCCACGCTTCTGCAATCAGCGCCATGCCGATACCAAATTCACCGCCCAGGCCGACACCGGCCAGCGTGCGATAGATCAGTAAATCCCAGTACCCTTGTGCGAAAGCGCATAAACCGGTGAAGAGGGAGAACATCAGAATGGTGAAGGTCAGTACCCGGATGCGGCCGAAACGATCGCTGATAGGTCCGAAAATGACGCCGCCCAGTACGGCACCAATCAGGGTCCAGGTCACCAGCGAACCACTTTGTGAGGAAGACAAACCAAATTCGCTGGTAATAGCCGGGAGCATGAAACCGAGGATCAGTAAATCAAATCCGTCCATGGCGTAGCCGGTGACGGAGGCCAGCATGGCTTTTGCCGGTGTTGCGTGTGCTTTTTGAATGCGTTGTGCGGACATGTGGACAGATCTGTAAAGAAAAAAGTGGCGGTAGTTTGCCCGTAACGGGCGTTTATCGCTACCACGAAAAACTTATGGTTGGATAGATAAATTGGATAGGATGCAGAAAGTTGGGGCATCAGTCCTTCAATGTTATGCTTTGCGCCCCCCGGCGGAGGCTGCCCGGGGCCATGAACGAAGAGAGTCATTGATGAATATAGAAAACCAGGTTCGCCAGATTTTAGAAGATATCGAGCAGGTCATGCGTGATGAAAAATTGTGGCACGCCACGCCGCCGGAAGCGGAAGCCTTTGAAAGCAAAGAGCCGTTTTCAGTGGATACCCTGTCTGCTGAACAATGGCTCCAATGGGTGCTGGTTCCCCGTATGTACGCGTTGCTGGAGGCCCAGGCACCAATGCCAACCCGTTTTGCTATCACCCCCTATTTTGAAGTGGCGATGCCTGAAGCACTCCGTTTGCTGACTCAGCTGCAACGCCTCGACGATTTGCTGAACATAGAAGACTGACATGCTGGAAATTTTGTATCAGGACGAACATCTTATCGCAGTAAATAAACCTGCGGGTATGCTGGTTCACCGCAGCTGGCTGGACCGCCATGAAACGGTGTTTGTGATGCAAACATTGCGTGATCAGATTGGTCAGCATGTGTTTACGGTTCACCGGCTGGATAAGCCGACGTCGGGCGTTTTGCTGCTGGCACTGTCCAGTGACGTGGCGCGTTTGCTGTCGCAGCAGTTCGAAAATAATCAGATGAACAAAACCTATCACGCCGTAGTTCGCGGGTATGTGCCACAAGACGGCACCCTCGATTACGCGCTGACCGAAGAGCTGGATAAAATCGCTGATAAGTTTGCGGATCCGGATAAAGCGCCACAGCCTGCAGTGACGCATTATCGTGTCGTCGCACAGGTCGAAATGCCAGTGGCTGTAGGACGTTACGACACCACGCGCTACAGTCTGATGGAACTGAAACCGGAAACCGGCCGTAAGCATCAGTTGCGCCGTCATATGTCGCATTTGCGTCACCCGATTATTGGTGACAGCGCGCACGGTGATTTAAAGCAAAACCGGGGCATGACGCAGCATTTCGGCTGTTCCGGGCTGATGCTGCACGCCAGTCATATGCAATTGCCTCATCCGGTTACGGGTGAGCCGTTGTCGATTCAGGCGCGCTGGGATCATCGCTGGCAAAATGTGGTGACACAGTTTGGCTGGCAGGGAAAAATCCCTGAGCTTGAAAGGGTTGAGTTTGTAGAAACTTGCCGTCAGGATAGTGCACAAATTTAGTCCCTTTGATTGAAATATTGGCATCACACAGGAGTGAAACCCATGGCAGAAGTCGGAATTTTTGTCGGTACGGTATACGGCAATGCGTTACTGGTGGCAGAGGAAGCGGAAACCGTGCTGAAAGGCCAGGGTCATGACGTGAAACTGTTTGAAGAAGGCACGCTTGAAGCCTGGCAATATTACCGTCATCACTTTGTGCTGATTGTGACGTCGACTACCGGTCAGGGGGATTTGCCGGACAGCATCGCGCCTTTGTATGTCGCCATCCGTGACACCGTGGGCTATCAGCCGGAGTTGCGTTACGGCATGATTGCGCTGGGTGATATCAGCTACGATCATTTCTGTGGCGGCGGCCATAAGCTGGATGATTTATTGCAGGAACAAGGCGCATCGCGCATTGGCGAAATGCTGGAGATTGACGCCATGGAAACTGCCGAACCGGAAACTGTTGCGATTCCGTGGGTGGAAAAATGGGGACAGTTGCTTAAATAACGTCACACCCTTTGCCGTTCTGCGCGCAAGAAATAAAAAAGGTCAGGCAAACGCCTAATGCCGATCGTTTAAGGATCAGTTGACCGATCCGGTGGCTCGTGTAAAAAGGGTTCATGCTCATCATGGACCCTTTTTAAATGGAACTTTCACAAGCTCTCGGTATTATCAATCTTACTGCCCCCGATGAAGTTCAAAGCCTCGCTGACCTCCTGTCTCCTGACCTCATTCAGCAAGCTTTTTCTCTCACTGACACCGTCACCCTACGCAAGCGTAAACTCCCCCTCGAGTCCATGGTCTGGCTGGTTATCGGTATGGCCATATTCAACAATAAGCCTATGAGTCATATCGTTAATCTGATGGATATTGTTGACCGAACCGGACGCTCATTCACCGCACCCAGCTCCGTTATTGCCCGCAGAAAAACGTTAGGTGAAGATGCCATCCGGGTTCTGTTTGATATCACTCAGCAACACTGGCATGCAGAGGCAAAACATCCTTTCTGGCACGGACTGACACTCAATGCCGTCGATGGCGTAGTCTGGCATACGCAGGACACGCCTGAAAATGCGGAGGCCTTCGGTAAGGCTTCGAACCAGCACGGTGAACGCGGATATCCTCAGGTCCGCATGGTCTGCCTGATGGAACTGAGCAGTCACCTGTTGCGGGCCAGTGTGATGGACAGTTACGACGTGAACGAGATGCGCCTGGCGGCAAAGCTGGCAGACAGCGCGCCGGATAACAGTATTACGCTGTTCGATAAGGGTTTTTACTCTTTAGGACTGCTAC
>NZ_CAWOJA010000005.1:0-126327 GCF_963881615.1 Rahnella sp. CJA17(1/100)
AGCCCAATGGAACGATTTTTTCGCAGCCTGAAATCAGAATGGGTACCGAACTGTGGATACGCTAATTTTAGCGAAGCAAATAGATCAATAACAAATTACATCATTGGTTATTACAGCCAGCTCAGACCCCACCAATATAACGGTGGCTTAACACCCAATGAGTCAGAGCGATTGTTCTGGAAAAACTCTAAAACTGTGGCCAGTTTTTGTTGACCACTTCATTAAGCCAGAGAGGGGCAAACGGAGGCGGTGGCATTTTACTCCCCATTTTCCAAAACAAGCGCAAGATGGGGGGCGCATAATTGCTCCGCCACATCTTCTTATTTTCCATCAGGTCTATTGCCTTTTTCTTCTTTTCTTCAAATACCATCATCCGACTCCTTTCATTAGATACCAATAAAGACTTGCTAATGATATGCCTTATTCAACGTAAGCCATTAGAGTGAAATAAACTAAACACTCAGCCTCCTATATCAGAATCAGAGCAGCCAAAAACATCGTGAGAAGCACCTCAATAATCGGTTCAAACCGGAATTTTGCATTTTTTGGCCAACGGTTCATTGTAAGTGACCAGTTAGGGCAATCTCATCACCATTTAACCATTTGAAAAATAAAGCAAACATGTAGTGGACAGTTTGAGCATTTTATTCATAAATATTTTTTTGCTCTATGCCTGCATTTGATTTAGACTTTACTTAAATTAGATAAACCTAAAATAAAATATGAAAAATACCGACCTTGAATTTTTGCAAGATAGTGCGGCTCAGGCGACCAGGCTTCTCAAGTCCATGAGTAACGTTAACCGACTATTGATCCTTTGTACTCTCATTGACTCACCAGGAACTTCAGCAGGTAATCTAAGTAAACTGACTGGATTAAGTCCTTCAGCCACATCGCAGCACCTGGCGAGAATGAAGGAAGAGGATTTGATTGAATGTTCCATAGATGAGCAACGAAGAAATTATTTCATTAAAAATGAATCGATTAGAAAAGTTATCGCAACGTTAAAGGACATTTACTGCCCTGAGGATTTGAAATGAGCACAAGAACTGTAAGTCCTGCAGAAGCACATGAACTCATGAAAAATGGCAGCACTCTGATCGACATTCGGGAGCCTGCTGAATTTCTCCGCGAGCACGTTCCTGGAGCTATCTCTTTTCCACTATCAGATATTTTGTTGGGGAAAAAAATCAAGGACCTGCCTGTAAATCATCCTGTTATTTTTCACTGTTTGGCGGGTTCACGCACAGCTCAAAATGAAGATGCACTGGTCAGAACAGCAGACCCGGCAACGGTTTTATTGTTGTCTGGCGGCATTAATGCCTGGAAAAGTGCAAATCTTCCGACGATTGAAGACAAGAAGTATCCTCTTCCAATCATGAGGCAAGTTCAGATTGTAGCTGGAATACTTATCCTCGCAGGAATATTGATGGGATACGCAATAGATGAAAGCTTCTTTCTATTGTCGGGATTCGTCGGTGCAGGCCTGCTTTTTGCTGGTGTAAGTGGTTGGTGCGGAATGGCGGTTTTGCTTTCCAAAATGCCATGGAACAAGCTTAAAAATTAAAGATTAGGTATACGTTTAGGTATACAAACAAAAATTGAATTCAATTTTTTACGGAAACCCGGCAATAGCTGGACAAGCAGGAGTGAATGAAAGTTACACGCTGAAAAAAGGGGCCGTTGAGATGAATTCATCAGTGAGCTGTTCTGATAAAAGCTGAATATCAGTATTTTCATAGTCCAACATGGACCTCACTGATTCCCATGGCGTATTTTGTACCCAATCTGGTATGATCCCACGTATATTGTCGAAGCTTTTAATCAAAAAACCGTAAGTTCCTTTGAAATTAATTTTCATTAAAATAAAAAATTAAGTACTTGCGACTTTCAATAAAAAGATGAGAAGGCACAAATATTTTTAAAAACCACCACATCCCTAATCTTCCTGCATCCAAACCAATATGATTCAGGAGAATAAGCCATGACATCATCTAATGTTAAGGTTCTCCGCTTACCCGCTGTCGCGCTCAAAATGGGTCTTTCCAGATCCACAATTTATGACCGGATGAACCCAAAACCTCCCCCGCTTTGACCCAACGTTTCCCAAACCAAGGTCTTGAGAGAGTCAGTTGGTGGGATGGCGAGAGGCTGATCGTGAGTTCAGCTCCAATCCCTCTCCCCAATAATTACATTTATTTATAATTGGAAGCTAAAACATTTATTTAAATGATGCGAATACCTTTATTATTTAAATACACATGGTTAAGGGTAAGTTTAATTTACTCATTCTTAATATATAATTAAATACTATGCAAATAATGCAAATGATATAAAGGCGCGTATTTCTTGTATCCTTGTTAATAAACGAGTTTATAGACAAATTAGGAAGTCACCTATGCGCTTAAATAAATTAACTAAAGCAATCCTGTTTTCTGCTATTGGATTCCCAATAATTTCGTCTGCTGCCACTGTGACGGCAAGCGATCAGACTAACACCTTCTCCGGCCTCGATTACTCAATGATGATCACCAAAGATGGTGGTCACACCTGGACTGCGTATACCAACGCATCGCAAAACAACTTCCCAGGTACTGTCTTAGCACAAGTCGCGCCAAAACAGGAACTGGCTATTATTTCTGAGGATTACGATCCAAACCGCACCTATAAAGGCGGCGATACCGTTCGCTTCCTGGGATACTACTGGACTGCACAATGGTGGGTTGACCAGGGTATTAGCCCGGGAACCGATCCGGTATGGGTATCTGGCGATGCAATCAACATCAAACCTTATGCAACTTTCCAGTTCACACCGTATACCGGTCAGGACGCTATCGACCTGCAGAACCGTGAAAAAGCCAAAGTGGCTACACAGCGTAAAGTCATTGGTTACTTCCCGGAATGGGGCGTGTATGAAGCACATAACTTCTTTACCCCGGATAAAGTGGACTACTCTGGCCTGACCCACCTTAACTATGGTTTTGCGGTGGTGAAAAACGGTGTGGTGACCATGCATGACACCGACAAAGCTCCGGGTCTGATGAAAGACCTTGAGCAGCGTACTGATGCCGCGAATGTCGCGCATATGATTTCTGTCGGTGGCTGGAATAATTCCCAGGAGGGTGTCTTCGAAGCGGCAACCGCCACGGATGCAGGTATTGAGAAGCTGGCCAACAGCATGGTCAGCTACATGGCACAGTGGCATTTCGACGGTCTGGATATTGACTGGGAATACCCGGACAACGACACGGAGAAAAATCAGTTCACTAAACTGCTCCAGTCACTGCGTACCAAACTGGATACCCAGGGCAAAAAAGATGATAAGTACTATCAACTTTCTGCGGCGGTCACCACTAACCACAACAATATTCAGTTCATCAACCCGGCCGTGACGGCACCGTTGCTCGATAGCGTGAACGTGATGGCGTATGACATCCACGGTGCATTCGAACCATTAACCGGCCATAACGCGCCGCTGTATGAAAACAGCCATGATGAAGATAAAGACCTGAACGTGGCCGACACCATGAATGCTTACGTCAACACCTGGCAAGTGCCAAAAACCAAGCTGATGATGGGGATCCCTTATTATGGTCGTGGCTGGGGTTATGTCCCTGGAACCGAGCTGATTCCTGGTTTACCGGGCATGTTTAACACCGGTGCGGCAACGGTGAAAGGTGCATGGGATGATGCTAAAGACTTCACCGGCACCAACCCGTGGTATGTGCTGAAACAAAAACTGAACAGCGGCGAATATACGCGCTATTGGGACTCAGAGTCGCACGTTCCGTATCTCTACAGCAAAACCAAGCAAGAATTCCTGACCTATGACGATCCGCAATCTATTGGCGAAAAAGTGGATTACATTCTCGATCAGGGCTTCGGTGGTGCGATCCTGTGGGATATCAGTGGCGATACTCCGGAACACGAACTGGGTAATATCGTTAAAGAAGTGAAAAACACGCCACTGCCGGATGATTCCGATGTGCCAGTACCAGATGAAGATCCGGTTATCGATAAGACCGATCTGAAAGCTATTCTGGTCAGTGTGGATGATGGTCAGACTCGTGTTTACATGAATCTCGATTCCAGCAAAATTACGAGTGGCACGGCATATACAGCCTATGTTGACGGGAAATATCTTTTCGGCACAGAAGGCACTCACTATTACTACAGCAACAAGAAAAGTTTAGGTAAAGAAGCTTCATTCCGTACCGGGAATGTTGAAAGCCGCCTGGCAGTAGGGTCTGTCATTTCGGTTAAACGTGAGTATCCGAATCAGGCTGTTCTCGGTCAGATTACGGTCACCCAGGATATGCTTGATGGTATTAGCCCAGTGATCACTGATGGCAGCGTGAAGTCGATGACCGTGTCGAAAATCAATAACGTGCCGTATATTTTCGTTGATTTTGATAACGCGAAACTTCACAGCGCAGATGGTTCTTCTTATGTTGCTAAAATCGTTGATGATAGCAAGAGAGGCAACTATATTTTCAACTGCGATAATGGCAAATGTGATTACAGTACCGAGACTGTAGATGGCGCTATTTCACACGTTAAGTCGGATGAAAAAGACATTTCTATCGGTGAAACCATTGTCATTCAGCGTGTGTCACCTAATCCGGCAGTTGTGGCCCAAATGGTGGTCACCAGTTTTGATCCACAACCGCAGCCAGAGCCAGAACCAGAGCCAGAACAGGTGCACGGTCTTAAAGCCACATTGTTCCAGAACGGTAATGCTACTGGTGATAGCCTGGATATCACCGGGGACATCGATTGCTTAGCCGATGTGAAGATGAAAAACGGTTTTGAAGCCAATGACGAAGTGTCGTCCGTAAAGGTGCCAAAAAGTTCGTTGGGGATATATTTATTCACAGACTGTCATTTCAAAGGAAGTAGTTACTCATATATATATTTTAAATCTAAACCTCTCTATGATATGACCCAGTCAGGCATCGACATGAACAAAGCAGCATCATCTGTTCAGGTCGTTAAAGCGATTGCTTATGACGGTTATTATAATGGCCAATCGATAAACATTATGGGTGATACTCCATTGCTCGATGGGGGTTATGAATATTGGGAATATATGCCTAATTTCGGTAGTAAGATGTCCTCAATAAAGGTTGCTGAGGGTTATAACGCCCGCATATATTCTGAACGTGACTATCGTGGGTCTTATATTGATGTGAAGTCAGGCGAACAGATCCCCGATCTTAAAAAATTGTCATTTGATAACAAAGCCCTTTCAATAAAATTCTCCATCGATAAAACTAAGTAATCTTCAATGAACAGCCTTTGACAATGTCATATTAAGTCAAAGTTAAAGCTTAAATCGCCTTTATCCCTGTGGGTAAAGGCGATTTTTTTGCCGGTTAGCCTCAGACATCGGAAAATTTATCCTGTTGTTTCTAATATGAAAAACAGAAATTACCCTGCTATATACCCCAAAAAACCCCTTACTTGTTCTCCCCAAAAACCAATCATCCCTATATCACGCCACTGCCCGTTTTGAACATAAGTTTGCCGCTTGACCACAACGGGCACGGTCGTCATATTCAAAACAGAGAACCCTGTTTTACCCTCGCCAAAGCCAGACGGGGGTTTATTGTTGAGTATCACCGGAGAACAATTGTGAATAAAATCCCCTTGCTGATCATCGCGGCATTATCGGCCACCAGCGGGCTGGCACATGCGGAGACGACATTGCGTTTCGGTGTGGATCCGTCATTTCCACCTTTTGAATCAAAAGCGCCAGATGGCAAGCTGGTCGGTTTTGATATCGATTTAGGTAACGCCATTTGTCAGCAGGCAAAAGTGAAATGTGAGTGGGTCGAAACCGCCTATGACGGCATTATCCCGGCGCTGAATGCTAAAAAGTTTGATGCGGTACTTTCTGCAATGTCCATGACACCAAAACGTAAAACGCAGGTCACTTTCTCCGACATGCTTTACCACGTGCCAAGTGTGCTGATCGCGAAGAAAGGGAGCGGCCTGCAACCCACAGCCGATTCACTGAAAGGAAAAACGGTGGGTGTTGCTCAGGGCACTACGCAGGAAGCCTACGCCCAGGGCGAATGGCAGAAAAAAGGCGTGGATGTGGTTTCCTATCAGAATCAGGATTTCGTGAACCAGGATCTGGCATCAGGTCGCATAGACGTGACGCTGACCAATGCCGCCGCCGCAGAAACGGGCTTCCTGAAAACCCCGGAAGGCACGGGTTATGCCTTCGCCGGGGAGCCATTAAACGACACCCGTTATTTGGGTGAGGGCACGGCCATCGGACTGCGTAAGGATGATCAGGCACATCTGACAGTGATCAATAATGCACTGGCAGAAATACACAAAAACGGCACTTATCAGACGCTGGAAAAGAAATACTTCACCTTTGAAGTTTATAACAAAAAATCCTGATTGCTTTTCCGTCGCCGCAGGGATCTTGCTCTGCGGCCTTTTTTGAATACCGCTTCCACTTATCAATAGCTGTTACTGAAACAGATAAAAATTTTCTTGCGCGTCTGCGCAACCCTCTGTTATGCCAGTATCTTTTAATCATCATCGGCCATAAAGTCGGCACAGGTTGAAGCCAGAAACCGGATAAAGATTAAACGACAATAATCTCTGTCGATGTTTGTTGGAGCGCCTGTTGCACATCATCGCTGATAGCGGAGTCAGTAATGATGGTGTCGATTTTTTCCATAGGCAGCACCAGGTTATATCCGCGTCGGCCAAATTTAGTCGAATCAGTCACCACGACAACACGCTGAGCGGCATCAGCCATAATACCGCTGATACTATAGCCTTCATTAAATGTGGTGATCCCTGTGGCCGCGTCGAGGCCATCAGCGCCGACAAACATGAGGTTAGCGACGATGCCCTGCAACGCATATTCCGTGATGTTGCCATGTAGCGAACGCGTTTTGTGGCGTAGTGTTCCGCCGCAAACGACCAGAGTGATATCCGGGTTTTCTGATAATACAAACGCAGCCGGTAAGTTGTTAGTAATGACAGTGATATCACCCGCTTTCACTAACTCCTCAGCCAGCAGCATGGTCGTGCTGCCACTGTCGAGGATCACGGTATCCCCCGGTTTAACCAACCCTGCGGCGGTCTGAGCAATGCGTTTTTTCGGGTCGCTGGCGTGAAGATAACGTTCTTCCAGAACCATTTCATCCAGTGGTTTTTCGTGACCAGGCGTTTCCTTTGCGATCCACTTTGCCGCCCCTCCGTGAAAACGACTGAGCGCACCTTTTTGTTCCAGCAAACTCAAGTCTGACCGAATTGTCACCTCTGAAACTTCGAAAGCAGTCGAAAGGTCAGTGACCAGAACACTGCCATTTTCATTCACTAAATCAATGATTTTATTGCGACGTTCATAAGTATTCATTATGAGTAATCCGAAAGGTCATATTCCTCACAGTGTAAACAAAAGGCACCTTAATGAGGAGTAAAAATTCCCTGCGCTGTGAAGCATAGCAACTCCGCATGTGCCTTTGCTGCATTCTCAGACGTTATCTTTTCAATCCCCGAGACGCCCCTGAAACGAAAGAAAACGAATGCAATAAACTTACGAAACATTTCGATCACCATCACATAATGCAGAAAACGCTATTGTTTGCCTTTCGGAAAGGTATGATCCTCTTCGGAAATAAACGGAGGCATAAAATGAAAGACATTATTGCTAAACACAAGACAGGCGAAAGGATCGGGATCTGCTCAGTATGCTCTGCGCACCCGCTGGTGATTGAAGCTGCATTACGGGAAGACTTGCACACTGGCCGAAAAGTGCTCATCGAGGCAACCTCCAACCAGGTAAATCAGTTTGGCGGCTATACCGGCATGCTGCCAATTGATTTTCGGGATTTCGTTCTCGCCATTGCCGAGAAAATCGGATTCCCATTACAACGTCTGATCTTAGGGGGCGATCATCTGGGGCCAAACTGCTGGCAGCACGAAAACGCCGAAACAGCGATGGCAAAAGCACAAGAGCTTATCGCGCGTTATGTCGAAGCCGGATTCAGCAAAATTCATCTGGATGCATCCATGTCCTGTGCAGACGATCCTGTTCCTCTGGATCCTTTCGTCGTGGCGCAGCGCGCGGCGCGTTTATGTCAGGTCGCAGAAGAAGTGGCAACTGCACAGCAGAAAGCGTTGCTGACCTATGTCATCGGTACTGAAGTTCCGGTTCCAGGCGGTGAGTCATCGGCGATTCAGCACGTTCATGTCACTGAAGCCAAAGATGCAAAAGCGACTCTGGATATGCACCATCAGGCATTTCGTGAACTCGGGCTCAATGATGCCATAGATCGGATCGTCGCCATCGTGGTTCAGCCCGGCGTTGAATTCGATCACAGCCGCGTGATTCACTATCAGTCTGATCTTGCTCAGGATCTGTCAGCTTATATTGCGGCTACACCACTGGTTTATGAGGCACATTCCACCGATTACCAGACCCGTGATTCCTACCGCAACCTGGTGAAAGATCACTTCGCTATCCTGAAAGTGGGTCCCGCGCTGACTTTCGCTTTGCGGGAAGCCGTCTTTGCCCTGGCCAACATTGAACAGGTCTTGATTGCGCCCGAATGCCGTAGCCAGATCCTGACGGTCATTGATGGCGTCATGCTGGATGAACCCGGTTACTGGAAAAAGTATTACAACCCAACATTCAGCCTTTCGCTTATCGATCTGCATTTCAGCTTATCCGATCGAATTCGCTACTACTGGCCTCATACACGCATCAACCGGGCGATGGACGTTTTAATGGCCAACCTGCGTTCAACAGATATCCCGCTTGGTCTGCTGAGCCAATATCTTCCTGCTCAGTTTGAACGGGTGATGAACGGCGAACTCGCCAGCGATCCGCATGAACTTATCATCGATAAAATTCAGGACGTTTTACGCGCATATCACTTCGGCTGCACGCCGTTGCAAACGATATGCGAAGGAGCCTGCCATGCATAATTGCGAAATCTTCGTCAAAACAGGTATCAGCTTTGCGGATTATCACGAAGCACTCATGCATATCGGTGAGCGCATGGTGCAGGAGGGCGTGGTGGAATCGACGTATCCGCAGGCGCTGGTCAATCGCGAGGCTGAATATCCCACCGGCATTCAGCTTGAACACCACGCCGTCGCCATTCCTCATTGCGAAGCCACCCATGCCCGCAGCCCGGCCATTTATCTGATCAGGCCAGATACAGCGGTGGAATTCTTTCAGGCTGATGATGAGGGAACGATTCCCGCGACACTCATTATTGCCCTGATTGTCACTCATCCTTCCGAACAGCTGATGTTGTTACGTCAGTTATTCAGCCAGCTACAGGATCCTGTTTTTTTCGAAAGCTTACTGACAGCGCCTGAAGAACAGTTATCCGCGCTTTTTGAACGGCACATTTTTATCCCGGCACCTGAGAAACGATCCGCCGTTTGTACCTGAAAATGTTCTCAGCAATAAACCCGACGTCTTACCTAGAAAAATAATATTTAAAACAATCTGTTAAGGAGCCTTACCGTGAAGCGAAAAATTATAGTCGCCTGTGGCGGAGCCGTTGCCACCTCTACGCTGGCAGCGGAGGAAATCAAAGAATTGTGTGAGGCGCATGGCATACATGTGGATCTCGTTCAGTGCCGGGCAGCCGCTTCACTGGCTAACTCTTAACTTTCATCGCGGCGGGGGGAAATCCCCCGCTTAAGGAATCTGACTATGAAATCAGTCGTTGTGCATGCTGACAGCAGGATAACTATTGAAGAGCAACCTGCTCCTACGCTGAGTGCATCCGATGAGGTTCTGGTTCGCATTGCCTACTCCGGGCTTTGCGGATCCGATATCCCGCGAATTTTCGCCAGCAGTTCACATTTTTATCCCATCACATTAGGCCACGAATTCAGTGGTCACGTCGTTAGCACCGGAGAAGAAGTCAGCGATTTATATGAGGGGGATGCCGTGGCCTGCGTACCTTTATTGCCATGCTTTCAGTGCGAAGAGTGCCGCAAAACAGCGTATTCCCAATGTAAGCATTATCAATTTATTGGCTCCCGACGGAGTGGCGGCCATGCTGAATTCATTGTGGTTTCGCGTAAAAACTTATTTAAATTGCCGGAGAATTTTTCACTTCTGCAAGGCGCTTTTTTGGAACCGCTCACCGTTGGCTTGCATGCCCTGAAGCTGGCAGGAGGCTGTGAGGGTAAAGAAGTGATAGTTATTGGAGCTGGCACCATCGGGCAGTTGCTTATTCAGGCAGCCAGCGCCCTGGGGGCTAAATCGGTGACAGCGATCGATATCAATCCGCAGCGCCTTTCCCTGGCGCAGGAAACAGGTGCCAGCCACGTTTATAACAGCGCAATATGCAACGCCGATGAAATCCGCCAGCAAACTCATGAACGGCGCTTTAATCAGCTGATTATTGAAACAGCAGGCACAGCGCAAACCGTGGCCTTGTCTCTCAATATCGCAGGCCCCAAAGCGCAAATCGCGCTGGTCGGCACCTTACACAAAGACCTGACTTTAGACGTCACTACTTTCGGCCATATCCTGCGCAAAGAGCTGACCTTGCTCGGCAGTTGGATGAACTACTCCTCTCCGTGGCCGGGCAGTGAGTGGCGACTTGCCATACAGCTTTTTGCTGAGAATAAGCTAAACCTGGCCCCCCTGATCGCCAGTGTTGCCCGTCCCACAGAGTTTGTCAGAGACGTCACGGCACTGGCTGGCAAGCCGATGACGGGAAAGATTTTGCTGGATATGACGGGAGGCTAAGAAAATGTATCTGATTTCAAACAGGGAAATGCTGCTCGCAGCTCAGCGCGGAGGTTACGCCGTCCCGGCTTTCAACGTTCACAACCTCGAGACGGTACAAGTCGTGGCAGAAACGGCGGCAGCCATGAGTTCTCCGGTGATCCTTGCCGGAACGCCGGGGACATTCAGTTATGCAGGTACAGACTACCTGATCTCGATATGCCATGAGGCTGCGCGGAAGTATCGCATTCCACTGGCGCTGCATCTGGACCACCATGAAGATCAGGGCGATATCGAAAACAAAGTCCGGTCGGGGATCCGCTCCGTAATGATTGATGCTTCGCATTTCCCGCTGGCAGAAAACATCCAACACGTGTGTGAAACTGTACGGTTGTGTCATGCCTTTGATGCCAGTGTCGAAGCAGAACTCGGCCGTCTTGGCGGGCAGGAAGACGATCTGGTGGTAGACGAAGGCGACAGTTTTTTCACCGATCCCGTTGTGGCCAGGCACTTTGTTGAATCCACACGCATTGACTCGCTGGCCGTTGCGATTGGCTCCGCGCATGGTCTGTATCAGGGCGAACCGAAACTGGACTTCTGCCGCCTTGGGCAAATCCGTCAGCAGGTCGATGTCCCGCTGGTCCTGCATGGTGCGTCCGGTATTCCTGAAAGCATGATCCGTCAGGCAATAGAACTTGGGATCTGCAAAGTCAATGTTGCGACCGAGCTGAAAATCGCATTTGCCGGCGCGGTAAAAGAGTATTTTGCACAACATCCGGATGCTAATGATCCCCGCAAATACATCGTGCCTGGAAAACTGGCGATGCAAAAAGTTGTTGAGGAAAAAATCAGGATCTGTGGCAGTGCCGGATGCTTATAACTGGCCTGTATTAACGAAGCGGGCTAAGCGCCCGCTTTCCGGATTTTTATTAAAGCGCCGGTTGCAGGCGTCATTCCATTCTGATTTTATGGAAGTTCATTGAGAGTAAAATGGAAACGCTATGACCACCCTTAACCACTTCGGCCAACCCATTGGTGATGCCCTTCCCGACTGGCAACCCCGCGAACGACCTTCTCATGTTCAGCTTGACGGCCTCTGGTGTCGTCTGGAGCCTCTGAACGTTGAACGCCATAGTCAGGATCTCTTCAAGGCCTGGCACAGCATTGATGATAATCGCGACTGGACATATCTCTCCGTCGATCGTCCTGCGACCCAGGCTGATTGCGATCTGTTTATTTCTCAACAGGCCAGAAGTGAGGATCCCCTGTTCTTTGCGGTTGTCGATATGCAGACACAACGCGCAGTCGGCAGCGTTTCTCTGATGCGCATTGATGCGGTGAATGGCGTTGCCGAAATTGGCTGGGTGAACTGGTCTCCGCTGATGAAACGCACGCGTTTTGGCACTGAAGCAATTTATCTGCTGCAACGCTATCTGTTCGATACGCTGAAATATCGCCGCTGCGAATGGAAATGCCACAGCCTGAATGAGCCATCAAAACTGGCCGCACAGCGTTTTGGTTTCCACTATGAAGGTATGTTCCGTCAGGCCATCATCAATAAAGGCCACAACCGTGACACCTGCTGGTATTCCGTTCTCGACTATGAATGGCCAGCGTCGAAAGCCGCGTTTGAACGCTGGTTAAGCGCAGATAATTTCACGCCGGAAGGTCAGCAAAAACAACGGCTGGAAACACTGCGTGGGTGAATATTGCCTGCGCTATTCACTGACGCAGGCGGGGGTTTGACCGCCAGGGGGATTTACAGTGCAGTCAGCACGGTAATATCAGGCCACGCATAGATTATGTTAGGCGAGCGCCAGAGTGGCCCGGCATCGGTATATCGTCCGGCTTCGCGGCCACCTAAAGCCTGGTAAAAACGAATGGCCGGTTCGTTTCCTTCGACAACACCCAACCCTGCGCTGCGAAAACCTTCAGCGGAAAGATGCTTTGCGGCTTTGGCGATCAACAGTCGGCCAATTCCCCGACGTTTAAATGCCGGAGAAACATACAGAAATTTGATTTCTGCCATGTCGCCAAATTCCGGGTTTGAGGAAGCCGAAGCCAGACAAAATCCGGCGAATGCTCCATCAGTTTCCGCAATAAAAATGCCCTGACCGTCAGCAGGATGTGCAAATTTATCCTGCCAGAACGCTTGCCGACGCGGTACATCGAGAGCCACAAAAGCCTCCGGAGGAGCAAGCTCACGATAAGTATCACGCCAGATGGCAACATGTAATTGAGCAAGAGCATCGATATCTTTGGGTTCAGCAATCCGTAAAGTGCAGGCTGGCACGGCATCCCTCGTTATAAAAAAGTTCATGAGATCATAAAGTCTGCTCAGTATAGTCAGCCCTTCTCTTCCCGCGCCAGCAAACTGCGTTTTCGTTCTACCCCCCAGCGATAGCCGGAAATATTGCCACCGGTTTTCACCACCCGATGGCACGGGATGGCGACCGCCAGCAGGTTCGCGGCGCAGGCCCCGGCCACCGCGCGGACGGATTTCGGCGAGCCAATTTTGTTGGCGATCTCGGCATAGCTGGCTGTTGTTCCCGGCGGAATATCACGCAATGCCTGCCAGACACGCTGCTGGAAAGCCGTGCCGCGAATATCCAGCGGCAAATCCAGACCCATCTCTGGCGCTTCCACAAAGCCGACGACCAGGGCAATACGCTGCTCGAAATCCGGATCACCGCCCAGTAATTCTGCCTGCGGAAAACTGTTTTGCAGTTCGTTAATCAGCTTTTCAGGGTCATCTCCCAGCAAAATGGCGCAGATCCCCCGCTGGCTTTCGGCGACCAGTATATCGCCGAGAGAAGATTTGCCGATGGCAAACCAGACGCGTACATCACGGCCGCCGGAGCGAAAATTTTGCGGCGTCATACCCAGTGTCGCCACGGAGGTTTCGTAAAACCGGCCATCAGAAGGATAGCCCGCCGCGTGGATCGCCTCGGTGACCGTCGCAGAATCTGTCAGTTTTTCACGTACCCGGCGTGCTCGCTGCGCCTGTTGGTACTCTTTAGGTGTCACGCCGGTTTGTGCTTTAAACAGGCGATGAAAATGATATGCGCTGATGCCCACTTTGGCAGCCAGCTGATTCAGCGTCATCATGTCGGCTGATTGTTCCAGCAACCGGCAGGCCTGAGCCACACGCTGAGCATGAAACTGCGCCAGTGAAATCAGCCCCTGACGGCAACGCTTGCAGGGACGGAATCCTGCCTGTTCTGCGGCTTCGGCATCATCAAAGTAGATAACATTTTCCGGATTAGGCTGCCGCGACGGACACGACGGTGCGCAGTAAATTCCGGTGGTTTTTACCGCATAAACAAATTTGCCATCCGCATTCGCATCACAGTTGACGACCGCTTGCCAGCGAGGATCCTGGCTCTGCACACAGGCAATATTTCCCCATGCCTTATCTTTGATGACTTCTGTTTTACCTGACATTTTATGCCTCACGTTTGCGACTGGATAACTGCCAGCATAAATCGCCGTGAACACCCGCGCCCTCCGGCTCTTGCTTTCTCATTCAGCGCGGCACCCTCAGCCTGCAACCGGCTTTAAGGGCGTTTCGAGGATCATCTGATAAAAAGCCAGATCCAGCCAGCGATCAAATTTGAAAGCCGCCTGTTTAATCGTGCCGGTATGGCTGAATCCATTTTTTTCGTGCAGGGCAATACTGCCACTGTTAGCCGCATCAATGGCGCCAATCAGCGTGTGCACACCCCGTTCACGGGCAGCTTCCACCAGCGCGCTCAGCAGGATTTTTCCCAACCCTTTTCCACGATGATCTTTATGGATATAAATCGAATGCTCGACCGAATATTTATACGCAGGCCAGGCGCGGAAAGTGCCATAACTGGCAAAACCCAGTAACGTCCCCTGCGCGTCTTCCAGCCCGATCACCGGAAAATTATGGGTCAGTTTAGTGGCAAACCACGATGTCATGCTGTCGATATGGCGTGGCTTATAATCATAAAGCGCCGTAGATGTCAGAATCGCATCATTAAAGATATCCAAAATTGCGACAGCATGCTGGCGTTCAGTGCAGGTAATCATTTTCATCAGTCGTTCCCCGGTGGCTTCCGTTATGCACTAAATTCCACTATAGTAGAATTATTTCCACAAAAGTAAACAACGGAACTTACCTCATGTCAATCGACCAATTGATCGCCACGCGCCTGCAGGCTTTGCGAAAATCTCAGGGTTTAAGCCTCGAACAACTGGCCAGCAGTTCGGGCGTCAGTAAGGCAATGATTTCGAAAATTGAGCGGCAGGACAGCAGCCCGAGCGCCAGTCTGTTAGGCCGCCTCGCGGCCAGTCTGGGCGTGTCGCTGGCGCAGTTGCTGTCAGAAGATAACGAGCAGCCTGCACCCTTGCGCCCGCTGGCGCAGCAGGAAGTCTGGCAGGATCCGGATATCGGTTATCTGCGCCGTCAGGTGACGGCGCATGAGGAAAACGGCGGCGCGGAACTGGTCGAAATTACGCTGCCAGCGGCGGCTCGCGTCAGTTATCCGGGCTGGAGCCATCAGGCCTATAAACAACGTTTATGGATGGTGGAGGGGTCGCTGACGATTGATTATGGTGATGAAAAATATGCGTTAACCGCGGGTGATGCGCTGACGTTCGGCGTTGATTTGCCCATCACATTCAGTAATCCCAGCACCAAGCCCTGCCGGTATCTGCTGGTCATGAGCGACAAATAGCCTCCACGCTGTCCAGCAGCGCCAGCGCACGGTCACGCTGACGGCGAAAACGGGTTGCCATCATCAGCCACATTTCCGGCGAGGTATCTTCCCGCCGTGCAGCCAGTTCCTGAAAACCGGGGAACGCACCGCCGCGATAACTCAGATCGTAATGGAAGTCATCCACGGAGCTGTAACGCAGGCGATGCAAACCGGCGATCGCTTGTTTCAGTTGCCGCTGCCAGGTCTGCGGATCCGCCTGCCAGTTCGTGGTCAGTTCGCTCAAAACAGGTTGTAATTGTTGCAATTTTTCAGCCACGGTAAAGAGATCAAATTCAGGTGAAATTGTGGCGGCGAGTTCTGCCAGCGATTGCTGCAAACCGTTCAGGTAAGCCAGCGGATCAAGCGGCAGCGCGGGTTGTGTCAGCAGGCCTTCCAGCCAGTGCGCGTGGATTTGCGTATCGCGCCAGAGAATATCCAGATCCACTTTATCGTAAGTGTCGTCCTGCGTGTGCCACCACCAGCCGCCGCCGCTGCCCGGCGACTGACTGTTTTTTTCCAGCGGGACTTCGCGAAAGGCAAAATGCAGTGGCAGACCGCAGCCCCAGAATGACTGATCGCCGCCTTTGCCCAGGGGGGTAATGCGCTGCGCCGGTTCACCGGTCACGGCTTTCACCGCCGCATTTAAAAAGGTCTGTGATTCCGCACCACTGACATTGAGCACAACATTCACCGCATCCTTACACCCCGGTGAATCGACGTTAATATGCGCCACGCAATGCTGTTTCAGTTGCTGGCGGTAGTTGTCAGCGTACCAGGCCGAGCCACCATAACGGGCGTTGGAATGGCCGGGCCACCAGATAATCCGCAGTCCGCGCAGCAACGTTTGTGGTTGTTGATGAATATGAATTGCCATCGCCAGACAAAGCGCATTACCGGTCGCGTTATCCGTGACGCCTTCGTGCCAGGAATCATAATGTGAGGAAAGGAGAACGAACTCCGGCGAACTGCCGGGAATCTCCACCACCGGCATGCCGCATTCAGCAACGTGAAAATTCAGTTCCGTGGCGATTTCCAGCGTCATCAGCGGGTGTTGCTGACACTGCGCCAGCAAACGCTGACCATCCTGATGATTAACGGAAATCACCGGCAAGCGCGGATAACGCAGAAAATCATCCGGTTCCGGCGTCCCCCAGACCGGCCCGACGGTTTCTTCATGCAATGCGGTTTCAGCCGACCCCCAGATATGGATAAGTCCGGCAGCACCTGCAGCGCACAGGCGTTGCACGTAATCTTCAAAGCCCTGCCCCGCAATCACAATTTTGCCTTTTACGTCCTGCGCCCAACGTTGCCATTCAAGATCGGTACGCGGCTGACAGGCACCGTCATCGTGATAACCCTGTGCTTCCACGCCCTGCGGGCAATGAGCCGAGAACGAACGGGTTTTGGCGTCGCACTGCCATTGCGGGAATTCAGGCAGCCGCAATCTTCCGGCCAGGGGATCGCTGAGATACAGCGGGCACTGCATCAGCCGCGCATCCAGTCCGTGATCCTGCAACACAGACACCATGTGCTGCGCCGCCCGTTGTGCATCATCGCAGCCGGAAAGCCGGTGCAACCCGGAAAACTCGCGCAACAGGTCATCCATCAGCGGTAACAAATGTTCACGAACAGGCGGGCGCAAGCTCATGATTATTTAGCCTTTTCCTGATGAACGGATATATCCAGCGGACCGAAGTATTGCGTCTTAATTTTTTCCCAGGTGCCGTCGGCAATGATTTTCGCCAGCCCGTCATTGAGCAGTTTTTTGATATGGTCGTCGCCTTTACGCAGACCGTACGACGAACCGATACTGAACAGTTTGTCGTCGCGCACTTCCGGGCCGGTCAGGGTAAAATTCTTGCCTTCCGGTTTGTTGAGGAAACCAAAGGTCACCGCCACCGCCGGGCTGAGCGCGCCGTCTAAACGACCGGCCACCAGATCCTGATAAATGGTGTCCTGATCGGCATATGCCACCACATCCACCCCTTTCGGCTGCCAGAAAGTATTGGCATACATTTCCTGAATCGACCCCTGCTGAACCGCGATACGTTTGCCCTGCAACGATTCCGGCGTCGGCAACAGCGGGCTGCCTTTTTGCACCACCAGTTTGGTCGGGATGTGATACACAAAATCGCTGAAGTCGATCACTTTACGACGTTTTTCGGTCGCGCCCTGCGGCGAAATAAAATCCACTTTTTTGGCGATCAGCGAAGGAATTTCAGCGTCAAAGCTGCTGACCACATAGTCACATTTCACTTTCATCTCTTTGCAGATGGCGTTGGTGACATCAATTTCAAAGCCGGTCGGCGTGCCCGCCGCATCACGGAACTGGAATGGCGGATAACTTAAATCTGCGCCGACACGCAAAGTTTCGCCTTCAGCATGTGCCAGCGCACTGCCAAACGTCAGTGCCATAACGGCAGCCACCAGTGTTTTTTTCATCATTATCCTGTCCTCTTACCCAAGGTTATTATTTTGATTGTTAAGTTAAAAATGAGACTTCCAGTTTAAAAACTCTTCCCGCACGGCCTGAAGTTTTGCGCCGTCCTGACACAAATCCACTGTCGTCATCGCCAGCGCTTTTGCCGCCTGCAACATGGCCTGCAAACCGGCTCCGGAACCGGCCGCTTTGGCAAATTCCGGTGTATGCGGCAGCACATCACCGATACGGATATACGGGTGGATCGCCGCTGTTATCTGACTGACATTGCCGATATCCGAAGAACCGATCCCGCCACTGAGCGGCGGCGGAACCACTTCCACACCCAGAATGTCCAGATTCTGTTTAAAGTATTCCGCCAGCGTCAGATTGTTATTGCGCTCGGCGTAGGTCAGCCCTTCTTCAATTTCCAGCCGCGCACCGGCCATCAGCGCCGCGCCCTGTGCCGCATCAAACACTTTTTGTTTAACAATGCTCAGCCCTCTGACCGTACTGGCCCGCATCAGGAACTTCGCCTCCGCATAAGCCGGAACAATATTGGTCGCGCTGCCGCCGTCGGAAATGATGCCGTGCACGCGCACATCGTCGGTGAACATCTGACGCAGGGCGTTAATGCCGTTGAAAGTGTGGATCACCGCATCGAGTGCGCTGATGCCGTTTTGGGGTGCCGACGCCGCATGCGCCGCTTTGCCATAGAATTTAAACACCGCATCGACACACGCCAGCCCGCCGCGCACCACCATGGTTTTGTCGCGCGGATGGAACATCATTACGGCGTCCACATGGTCGAAAATGCCTTTCTCGCTGAGAATAATTTTGCCGCCGCCCTCTTCTTCTGCCGGTGTGCCGATCACTTCCAGCCTGCCGGTCAGCAGATGCGATTGCTGCTTCAGCGCCAGCGCGGCCGTCACGGATGCCGTGCCAATCAGGTTATGTCCGCAGGCATGCCCCAGATCCTTCAGCGCATCGTATTCCGCCAGCAACGCGACCACCGGACCCGGCTTGCCACTGTCATAGGTTGCGCGAAACGCCGTCGCCAGGCCGCCAGGTTGTTCCTCAATCTCAAACCCCGCCGCGCGCAGTGGTGCAATCAGTGCCGCCGCAGATTCGACTTCCTCAAAGCTGAGTTCAGGGTTGGCATGAATATTCATCGCCAGCGCGCTGGCCTGCGCGGCGAGTGAATCCACAGCCGCAATAATCTGAGTTTTCTGTTCCCCGGCGTGATGAACTGATGTAGTGCAATTCGACATGTTTATTCCCTGCGATGGTGCAAAAACCAAAAATTATTTTCGGATGAATACAATCTGGCACTGCGATAAGTCGTCTCTGTGCCTTACAGAAATAGGGCTTTTGACGTTTTCGGTCAAATTGAGCCTTTTTATCTGTTGCGTCTTTTACGCAAAAATTATTTTATGACTGAGGGATTTTACTGGCGGCGGAAAACGATGAACGAGAAAGACTGGCTGATATTGCGGGCGGTATATCAGCATAAAAACATTACCCGGGCGGCAGAGCAGCTTTATACCTCGCAGCCCGCGCTCAGTTACCGTTTGCGCCAGATTGAACGCAAGCTGGCGATCCGTCTGTTTGAAGAAGGACAAAAAGGACTGGTCTTCAGCGCGCAGGGGGAATATCTCGCGCAACACGCGTTGACCGTGCTCAACGATTTACAGCAACTGAAACTCAATCTGCACAGTCTGGATCAGGAACAGCAGGGAGAGATTTCGCTGGGCGTGTCGAGCAACTATGCAGCCTACCGTCTGCCACCGTTACTCAGCCAGTTCCGGCAGACACATCCGGGGATCCGCGTGAATCTGATGAGTGGTTTTAGCGAGGAAATCATTCAGAAACTGTTGCGCGGGGAAATTGATATGGCGCTGGTCAAGGACGATTTTAACTGGAAGGAAGGCAAGCATCTGATTGAGGAAGATGATTACGTACTGATCAACCGTCAGGATTTTGATTTCGCCCTGCTGCCGCACATGCCGCAGATAAAAATTCATCACGGCCCGCACGTGACACAACTGATTGAGCGCTGGTGGAATGCCAACTTTTCCCATGCGCCGACTATCACGATGGAAGTCGATAAACTGGAAGTGTGCATGGCGATGGTGGAACACGGGCTGGGTTACGCGATTGTCGCCACTTATTTACCGCTGCCCGAGCATTTTTACCGCCGCCCGATTAACGTGGACGGCGCGACGGTAAAAAACCGCACCTGGCTGCTGCACCGCCATAACCTGAACGCCACGCCGTACATGCAGGCATTTATTCATCTGTTACAGACGGCACAGCACGGGCTGACGCCCCGCTGATCAGAGATCTAACGTGCCGTCGATCAGCGTACAGGTATCGCCACCGATCCAGGGTTCGCCATCCACAAACGTGACCGTCACGCGGCCATCGCGCTGGAGTTTGGTGCCCTGACGCACGCGGTAAGTTTGTGCCATGTGAGCGCCATCCGGGAAATTCGCCGCTTTCAGCACCCGGGCCAGACAGGCATTGGCGCTGCCAGTGACCGGATCTTCTTTCAGCACACCGTCCTCATCGATAATCGCCCGCACTTCATAATCCGCCGGGCCATTTTTATCGTGTAAACCATAGACCGCGATGCCGTTAATCCCGAGTTGTTTTTGTAGCTGGCTGACTGCCGCGGCATCGGCGGTGATGTTCAGGCAATCCTGCGCACTTTCCATCCGTACGACCAGCCAGATGATGCCCATATCAACCGCAACCGGCATGACATCAGCCTGAATATTGCCGCCGCGCAGCGCGGTTTCCAGCAAGGTGTGATGTTCAGCCGCCAGCGGTTTCATCTGCGCAGGCGGCGCGGAAAATGCCTGACCGCCATCTGCCAGTTGCTTCACCTGCACCAGCCCGACACCGCATTCCTGCACCAGATATCCCGCGTTTTTTGGCTTCAGCCCGCTTTGCAACAGCGCGTACGCCGTGCCCAGCGTCGGATGTCCGGCGAACGGCAGCTCTTTGTCGGTCGTAAAAATCCGCACACGGTAATCCGCTTCGGGTGAAACCGGTTTGAGCACAAACGCCGTTTCCGCCAGATTGGTCCAGCGGGCCATCGCAAACATTTCGGCATCCGTCAGTCCTTCCGAATCCAATATCACGGCCAATGCATTGCCTTTGAGTGGCTCAGCGGTGAACACATCAACTTGTTTAAAACGGCGCAGGCGGGTCATAGCAAATCCTTTTAAATCATTAAGAAAGAGAGGGCGAACTGACTGAGTTTAGAAATATTTCGATAAGTTATCGAGAAAAATGTCAGCCGCTGTCGGCTGACCTATGCTTAATAACGTCGTTTCCAAAATATCCTAAAAACATAAGGAACAGAAAGATGCCCGTGAAGGATTTAATTGGTATTGGTATCGGCCCCTTTAATTTAAGTCTCGCCGCCATGGCAAAAGACACAGAAAAACTCAACGCCGCTTTCTTTGATGCTAACCCGGAATTTAGCTGGCATCCCGGTATGTTATTACCCACGGCGACCATGCAGACCTACGTCCTGCAGGATCTGGTCACTACCGTTGCGCCGCGCAGCGAATTTTCGTTTATTAATTATCTGGTTGATCAGAAGAAGATTTACCGTTTTCTGGCCACGGAACAGCTGATCATCAGCCGCGATGAGTTTTCCGACTATCTGCGCTGGGCGTGTGACCGCATTGCGGGTTTGCATTTTTCCGAACCGGTTGAGCGCATTGATTTCGACGATAAGCGACAGGAATTTATCGTACAGAGTGAAAAAGGCGAGCACCGCGCGCGCAATATTTGCCTCGGCACCGGCCATGCGCCGTGGATCCCAAAACCGGCACGGGCGGCGCTGGGTGATAACTGTTTTCACGCCGCAGAAATAGAACTACGTGAGCCAGATTTCACCGGTAAACGTGTGGTCGTTGTCGGCGGCGGACAAAGCGGTGCCGACATCGTTCTCAACGCGCTGAGCGGCCACTGGGGCGAGTTCACCGAACTGAGCTGGATATCACGACGCCCTAACTTCCAGCCGCTGGATGAATCCATTTTCACCAATGAATATTTCACGCCGGAGTATGTGAATTACTTTTATACGCTGCCGGAAGAGGTGCGCGAGCAGGAAATCGAAACACAAAAACTGCCCTCTGATGGCATCAGTTATCACACGCTGGAAGACATCTACAAGCAGCTTTATCACCGTTTCGACGTGCTGCATCAGCGGCGTAACGTGCGTTTGTTGCCGCACCGTGCACTGGATCATATCGTGCGTAATGCGGCTGGCGATTTCAGTTTGCAGGCAAAACACGGGCTGGAAAAATGCGAGGAACATTTCAGTGCCGATATTGTGATCCTGGCAACCGGCTATCGTCCCGGTTTGCCGGATTATCTCGAGCCATTGCTGGATCGTATTCCTTATGACCGCGAGCAGCATCTGCCGCTGCAGCCGAATTTCAATCTGCGTTGGGACGGCCCGGAGCAGAACCGCATTTACGCGGTGAATGCCGGTATTCACAGCCACGGCAGCGCCGAGGGGCAACTGACACTGACTGCGTGGCGATCGGCGAAAATCCTCAATCATCTGCTGGGCGAAGCGCATTACGATCTGCGGCCGGTGCCTTCACTGGTGCAATGGTGGTCGGACGACGCGGGTAAGAAATAGCAGGCACAAAAAAGCGGAGCATCAGGCTCCGCTTTCCTTTTACTGAATTGAATTAAACACATCAGACGTAAAAATAGATGGCTAAAAAGTGGCAGGCGCTGCCGCCGAGCACAAATCCGTGCCAGATCGCGTGGCCGAACCGAAAGCGTTTCGAGGCGTAGAAAATAACCCCCAGCGTGTATATCACGCCGCCCAGCGCCAGCAATATCACACCGCCAAGAGAAAGTTTGGTCGCAAGCTGATAAATCACAATCAGTGACAGCCAGCCCATCGTCAGATAGGTGACCAGCGAAAGCACCTCAAAACGGTGCGCGAATGCCAGTTTAAAAATCACGCCGAACAGTGCCAGCCCCCAGATCACCGCCATTAATCCTTTTGCCAGCGGGGAGTTAAGCCCGATCAGCAGGAACGGCGTGTAGGTTCCGGCGATCAGCAAATAAATCGCGCAGTGATCAAGTTTTTTCAGCCAGTATTTGGCTTTCTGATGCGGTATCGCGTGATACAGCGTGGAGGCCAGATACAGCAAAATCATGCTGCCGCCGTACAAACTATAACTGGTGATCGCCATGGCGCTGGCGTTATCGCCTGTCGCCTGAACCAGTAACAACACCAGTCCGACAATCCCGAAAACCAGACCAACGCCGTGACTCAGGCTGTTGGCAATTTCTTCGGCCCACGGATATCCCTGTGGGGATGGAGACAACTTACCCATACGTTGAGAATCCTCAAGACAAAAAAGGGAAAATGATTGTTAATAAAACGGTCCAACAGAGTCAGATTAACTGAGAACCAT
This sequence comes from Rahnella sp. CJA17(1/100), assembly GCF_963881615.1. Taxonomy (NCBI): domain Bacteria; kingdom Pseudomonadati; phylum Pseudomonadota; class Gammaproteobacteria; order Enterobacterales; family Yersiniaceae; genus Rahnella; species Rahnella sp. CJA17(1/100). The sequence continues at coordinate 23,335 of NZ_CAWOJA010000005.1, forward strand.
TCCAGTGTACATCTGTAAGCTTAAAATGAGTATTATCTGATGTAACAGTCTCTTAGGCAGATCATCATTTCATTCACCCCGTTGTGTGAAGCCCTTCAATTCATTCAATTTGTTTATAATTTATTCAGATTCCATTTTTGAGACACATGCATTTTCCGCACCCAAAAACATGATTTTTTTATATCAAGCGACTAAGGTGTAGCGGAAAAGTGAAATAACGCCGTTTACCATGCCGTCAATATGACTAAGGTTTTAGTATGTCTGCAGCCACTACCCCGCTGAATTTCGGCGCAATGACCGAAGTTTTTCAGTTCCTGATGGAAATCGACAAACTGAAAAGCGTGCAACGTCGCACCAAAGTGTTAGGCACTGAGCGTCAGGAAAACTCCGCAGAACATAGCTGGCATTTCGCCGTGGCAGCAATGTCCCTGGCCCCTTTCGCACCGGAAGGCGTTGATATCAATAAAGTCATCCGTATGGCTTTGATCCACGACATCGTCGAAATCGATGCCGGTGATGTGCTGGTTTACGATCTCGCTGCCCGCGCAGCAGTTCATGATCAGGAAATCATTGCCGCGAAACGCCTGTTCGGCCTGCTGCCTGCACCGCTGAACACACAATTCCTGGATTTGTGGAATGAATACGAAGCGGGTGAAACCCCGGAAGCGCGCTTTGCGCTGGTGATCGACCGCGTGATGCCGATGATCATGAACCTGAATAATCAGGGGCAGAGCTGGGTGGAGAACAATATCCGTCTGGAGCAGGTGTTAGCCCGTAATGCCTTTATCGCCGATATCCATCCTGAACTGTGGCTGCATATCCGCAGCCATCTGGACAACGCCCACCAGCAGGGCTGGCTGAAGTAATTTTTTTGCTCCTTCCCCTCGTAAAGGGGAAGGAGCGAGATCACCTACTTTGGAACAGTCAGTGCCGTTGATTCCACATAAGGTTTCAGGATGGTGTCGGCGTCTTTCTGTGCCTGTGCCGCCGCCGCTTCCGGCGTGACTTTCTCATCATTAACCAGCGCCGCCAGCTGATTTTCCATCGCCTGACGCACCGCCACGGTTTCATACGTCGCATACCACGGATAGGCGTATTTCAGCTGCTCCAGCGCAATCGCCGCACGCGGATCTTTCGCCAGATATTCTTTCATTTCCGGTGTGTCATAAGACGCCATACGCGGTGAAAAATAGCCGGTAAAGCGGCTCCAGGCACCGTTCACTTTCGGGCTGACCAGATATTGCAGGAAGGTATAAGCCGCTTTTTTCTGGTCATCGGAAATGCCTTTAAAACTCACCAGACTCGCCCCGCCGATGGTGACACCGTTACGCACTTTGGCAGGCATCATCGCCACGCCCAGCTCAAAATCTTTGGTATTTTCACGCATAAAGCCCAGTGCACCGGTGCTCAGCATCGCCATGCCGAGTTTGCCGGAAAAGAACGCCGCGCTGATTTGCTTGGAGTTCAGCACACCCGACGGCATCACTTTGTCGCGGTATACCAGATTCTGCCAGAAGCGCAGCGCGCCCAGGGTGGATGGTTTGTCGTAATACACTTCGCCCGGATAATCGGCGTTGTAATACTGGCCGCCATTGGCGCGGGTCAGTGCCGATAAAATCCAGCCGCCGTAGTCATCGTTGGTCGATGGCAACATGATCCCCCACTGACCTTTCGCCGAATCCGTCAGCTTTTTCGAGTCTTCCAGCAATTCATCCCAGTCTTTCGGCGGCGCGGTAATGCCCGCTTTGGCGAACATGTCTTTGTTGTAATAGAGAATTGGCGTCGAATTATGGAACGGGATTGCGTAAGTGACGCCGTTAAGCTGAGCGTTCTGGCGCATGGCGGGCCAGAAGTTTTGCGTCAGGAACGGCGTGGCTTTCTGGTCGCCGAATTTGAACAGTTCGTCCATCGGCAGAATTTCGTTTTTGATCGCCAGATCCGCCGTGAAGTTAGCCGACATGATCACCAGCGCCGGTGGCTGGCCGGATTTCGCTGCCGCTTCGGCTTTCACTTTGGTGGTGTCATAACTGCCGGTAAATATCCCGCGCACTTCCACATCATTTTGTGACTGGTTAAATTCTTTGATAACGCGGGTCATTTCCATGGTCAGCTTGCCGTCAACCGGCGCAGGGAACATGAAATCGATATTTTCTTTGGCGGACGCCGTGCCTGCGGCAATAAAGCCGATGGCGAGCGCCAGCACAGATACTTTACGCATGATGGTGATTCTCCCGGTGCAGATTCTGCTGGTTTTGGCCTGAAAAAAGATGAAGGTCGTGCAAAGAGAAATACAAAGTAATGCGGTCGCCGGGTTGTGGAATGTCCCCGCTGTTTTCCCGCAGCTGGTTTTTACGTACGTAACGGATTTTCCCGAGCGGCGTGTCGGCATGGCACAGATACTCCGCGCCGAGCAGTTCGCGATAGGTCAGCGTCGCCTGCAATTGCAGGCTTTCGCCTTCCACCGGCCGGTCGCTGATGTGTTCGGGTCTGATGCCCAGATACACCTCATCGAGCGCCTGCGCATGTTCAGTTTGCGGCAGACGGACCGGCTGGTTTTCGACTGTCAGCACGCCAGCGGCGCACGGCAGCAGAAACAGATTCATCGACGGGGTGCCGATAAATCCGGCGACAAACAGGTTGGCCGGGTGCGCGTACAACGTTTCCGGCGCGCCGATTTGTTGCAAATGGCCTTTATCCAGCACCGCGATCCGATCCGCCATGGTCATGGCTTCCATCTGATCGTGAGTGACATAAACGGTGCTGGTTTTCAGTTGCTGATGCAGTTGCATGATGCCGTCACGCACTTCCGTGCGCAGCCGTGCATCGAGATTCGACAGCGGTTCATCCATCAGAAACAGCTTCGGATCGCGCACAATGGCGCGCGCCATCGCCACACGCTGACGCTGACCGCCGGATAACTTGCCGGGTTTACGTTTGAGCAACGGCTCCAGTTGTAATAATCCCGCTACACGATCCACCCGCGCCTGGTGCTGATCTTTCGGCTCATTGCGCATACGCATGCCAAAGGTGATGTTCTGTTCCACGGTCATGTGCGGGAACAGCGCGTAGTTCTGGAAGATCATTGAGAAATTTCGTTCGCGCGGCGACAGCCCGGAGATGTCATTGCCGTCGAGCATAATGCGCCCGTCGCTGACCTCTTCAAGACCCGCCAGCAGGCGCAGCAAGGTACTTTTTCCACACCCCGACGGCCCGACCAGCACCAGAAATTCGCCGTCGGCAATCTCCAGCGACAGCTTATTCACCGCCGTGCTGCCTTCAAACTGTTTGGTAATATTTTCCAGACGAATGCCAGACATCATTGCTCATCCGCCGGGCAACTGATTTGCGCGTCATACAGATACGGCCCCGGATATTGCGACAGCGGATGCAGATAGCTGACCAGCCCGGTGTTATCCACCAGACGGTGCATCACGCAGGCCGCCGGTTCGAGGTTATAAAACGGTGCCGGATTGTGATGATAATACGGCACCTGATGCACCGTGCCGGGAATGGTGGTGATGATCGCCTGTTTGTACTGGGTGAAAATCAGGCGGTGCGTGTGGCCGCAGAACACGCGAACCAGTGACGGGAAGCGGTCGATCAGCGCCAGCAGCTGATCGCCGTTTTCGCAGGAAATCGCGTCCATCTGCGCCGAACCGACTTTCACCGGCGGATGGTGCATAAACACCGCCGTCGGTTTATCGCCGCCCTGCTCCAGCTGACCTTCCAGCCACGCCAGCGTTTCGAGCGTCAGGTACCCTTTCGATTCTCCGGCCAGGCTGGAATCGACAAACAGCAGACGCATCGGGAAATCATCGATGGCATAACGCATATTTTGCGGATCAGTACCGAGCTGCGGGCACAGCGGATGCAGCGCTTCCAGAAACTGCGCTTTGTCGTCGTGGTTGCCGGGAATGATAAACAACGGATAGCGCAGGTTGCCCAGCGTGCGGCGCGCCACTTCATATTCCTGCGGCAAACCGCAGTTAACGATATCGCCGGTGATCACCACCGCATCCGGTTGTTCTTCCAGCGCGTTAAGCTGGCTGACCACTTCGGCGTTACAGCCGTTCACATCGATAAAGTCATACAGTTTGCGGCCGTGGCTGCGAAAGTGCATGTCAGAAATCTGAGCTAAAAACATGGATGACTCCTTTATTTGATGCCCGAGAAGCCGAAGCTTTTCAGGAACTGTTTCTGAAAAATAATGAACGCCAGCATCAGCGGCAGGCACACCATCAGCGTTCCGGCAGTAATTAAGCCCCACTGCCCGCCCGATTCCGCACCCATCGCGAAAGACACCAGTCCGACGGTCAGCACCTGTTTGTCCGGATCGTTAAGCACCATCAGCGGCCACAGGTATTCATTCCAGTGATAGGTAATGCTGACAGTGGCAAAGGCGAGGATGGCGGGCCACGACATCGGGATCAGCACGCGGAACACCACCTGCCACCAGCGGCAGCCCTCCATCAGCGCGGCTTCTTCGATTTCACGGGGAATGCTGAGAAATGCCTGACGCATCAGGAATACGCCAAACGCTGAGGCGAAATACGGCATCATCACGCCGGTCAATGTATTGAGCAGCCCGAACTGTTTGAGGATCATCATGTTCGGCACCATCATAATCACCGGCATGATCATCAGCTGGATCAGCAGCAGGTAGAACAGTGTCTGTTTGCCGCGAAATTCGTGATATGCGAACACGTAACCGGCAGTGGTGATCGTCACCAGCTGAACCAGAAAGGTGCCGAAGGAGAAGAATAGGGTATTGGCGTAAAGCCGCAGCCAGTCGGCGCTGTCCCACGCATCACGGAAGTTTTGCAACGTCAGCGGGAAGCGCGGCAACAGCGAGGCCATATCCGGCGAAAAACTGCTTTCACTGAATGCTGACGACAGCATCCACAGGAAAGGCGCCATCCATAAAAAGGCCGCGCACAGCAGTAAAACCGGCAGTGTCGAACGGCGCGCACCGCGCAATAACATCGATGGCGAACGCACGCCCGCCCGCAATTTTTTACCGGTCATCACCGGCGCTTCAGACGTTTCAACGCTCATAGTGAGCTCCTCTTTCCAGCACACGCAGATTCAGCATCGAAAAACCAAACAGCAGCACCAGCGTCAGGAATGTCGCCGCCGAAGCTTTGCCTAAATCATGGGTGTCATTCGCCAGACTCTGGATGTAATACAGCAAGACGGTGGTGGCGTTATTCGGCCCGCCCTGTGTCATCACTGCGACGTGATCTATCTGGGTAATCGAATAAATCAGCGCGATAGTGACCACAAAACTGATGGTCGGGCGCAGTAACGGCAGCGTGATATAGAAGAAAACCTGCGGGCGCGACGCCCCTTCCATCAGCGCCGCTTCGCGTGCAGAGGCGGGGATCGACTGCAATCCGGCGAGGAAAAACAGCATGTAATAACCGGCGAATTTCCACACGCCGATCACGCTCAGCGCAATCAGCGCACTGTTGCTCATACCGAGATAATTGTTATTCATCGGCCCGAATGCTTTCGCCAGGTAGTAATCCAGCAGCCCCATACCGGGCATGAAAATGAACAACCACAAGGTGGCGGCACTGACCAGCGGGATAATCATCGGGAAGAAAAACGCGGTACGCAGCCAGCGGTTCAGCGAGGTGTTTTCCCACAGCGCAACCGCCAGCAGCAGCGCAAGAATAATGCCGGGCACCACGGTCATCAGGATGTACGCCAGATTATTGAGCAGCGCGCGCCAGAAGACTGAATCCTGGATCAGGCGCAAATAGTTTTGCAGACCGACAAACGGCGGCGCGTCTGACGACAGACGGCTGTCAAACAGGCTGTCCGTCGCTGACTGAAATAAGGGGTAATAGGTGAATAAAAACAGAAAAATCAGCGTCGGCAGCAAAATCAGATAAGGGAACAACGTGCGGCGCATTACAGGGTACCGGTCAGCGAAATAAGGTGCCTATCCTGTCCTGCATTTGTGTCAGCCACATGGCGGGAATGTGATGGTTATTTGAATGAAATATGAGCATTGTTACTGAACAAAATAGAGGTCGGGTTTAAGATTGAACGGTAACATACGGATAAAACCCCACTAAAATGGGGTTGAGTTGAGGTATATAAAGACAGAATCAGATTGGTTGGTAAAACTATAAATAGTTCCTTTAACTGTAAAATAGAGATATCTGCCCTTCAATTGCATTTGGACATTTGAATCTGAAGTAAAAAGAACAGAAGGATAATCTCTGACATCCGCCAGAAACTCTTTCTCTGTTTTTACAGATGGATAAAGATAATATTTATACGTATTTTGGGTCGTTGCACCCGCACTACCTTCAGTCACATAAAGGGTATTAAACTCGCCTATACTTTCCTTTCGTATAATCGTTTGTTCATAAGGTGAAAAATCTAATACCACCTTAATTAAATACCCCAGGAAAGCTATAACCAACACGATGAAAATATATATTTTCCTAAAAACCCGTTCTTTTTGCATAATCAATTCCTGCTCTTATCCATGTCTGATCTTTAGGATCATCCCAATGGGAGTTTGGTCCCTCATAAGAATCCCATTCAGGATCATTTGTACCTGCAAATTTTTGAGCCACGCCAGCACCTCTTAATAAAACACCAGGTGAAATACCTGCTGCTGTTCCTACAGCCCCGTAATGAAAATTCCCGAAATTTTCATATTTTCCACCCAACTGTTTATAGTCCCAGGGTCCATGATTCCTGACCTGATTATAGAACCATATATAAGTTAATGCAGATGGACCTTTGTGTAAACGAGCCGTCATCATATGATTACTCATAGATATGCCTGGGGGGATGATTGCAGATATATCATAAGGAGGATGTTGATTTACACCTTTTACAGGGTGTCTGGACATAATTTACGCCCTTTCATTCCATGAGTCTGTGAACATGATGTTCCCATCGCAATGTTTCCACGTCATTTTTTCGTAACGGAGTTCAACAACTTCAAGATGATTGTGCTTTTCTTTGGTTGGATCTTTAATATCATGCATCAGCGGGGAAATGCTCACAACCTTAACGCCTTCGATAAATATATTGAAATACTCAACTTCTTGCCCTGCATCATTGATATGATACCATTTAAATTCTGCTGACTTTAAAGTTTGGCCTTTTGAAACCGCTTTATATAAATAAGGTGATGATGAATCAAACTCTTTTTGGAAAATCATCGCAGAATGATTACGCGTTGCTGTAATGCTTCCGGTTAAAGGGTCTGTTGGCAATCGTAAATTTATGTGAAAAACCTGTGACCTCAATACTACCTTCTCTATTATTTACATCCACAGACCCTTTGATTTCCGCACCGCCGTCATCTTTCAACCATAAATAAGCTGGAATTGCCATTTAAATATCCTTATTGAAATAATAAATTCACCATACAAACACTACCTCTTTGTAATTTAAAAATCAATCGTCTGAAACAGTAATGCTTTCGCTTAACTATATGCAATAATAACCATCATCAAATTTAATATAATAAATTTTTATCTAAATTGAGAATATCTTTATTAGATCCCAGCCAATGCCTCCGCATTGATTTTGGACGTGTGAGTAAATTGTTATATATATGGTTAAAATAAAGTTGTAATAACGTTCAAGATAAAATCTGGAAGATGTCTCGCAGGAATAACGCAGTCGGCGCCCTCCCCTGCGAAGGGGAGGGTTGGGGTGGGGTATTAAAGCAAAATCAAAAAGTTGAAGTGTGCTTTGAAAAGAGTTAGCCCTTAAAACCCCCTCCCGGCCTCCCCCTTCGCAGGGGGAGGAGCAAAGAAAAACCCGCAGCTTTTGCATGGGGATGAGCAAAAGATTACCCCCCCATTTTCGCTTTCGTTAACGCAATCCCCGCCTTCTCTGACAACTCAAACAGTGCCGGAAGCAGATGCGCAGAGGCTTTCAGATAGGCGCTCACCTGCGAAACGCCTTCCGGCGGCAACAGTTCGCTATTTTCCAGCCCTTCACTCAGGCACAGCAAACCCTGGCAAAGCCCTTCAGCGGATTCAGACGCGACAGCGCCGAGATCGTAAAGCTGGGGATCGGTGAAATGGCTCAGATCCAAATCGGCAATCAGGGCACGGAAAACGGTGAGGGAATTTTCGGGATGGGTGGTTTCGGTAATTGAATCGGTCATTTTAAAGTCTCGAGTAAATTATGTTTTGCCCCACACGAGACGCTAACCTCGGGTGGTGGCTCAGACAGAGTTAGCGTTACCGGACTCGAAAACCGGCGCTTCTGAGAAGCCCCTGCCTGAACCACCATAATTTACAGGTGACTCAAAACCTGCGGCATTATGCCACAGTGCAATCGAGTAAATCTGATCCAGAACGCTAATTCTGACTACGGTTCTTCCGCAGCGAAGCGACTATATTCCTGCCATTTTTCGAATGAAATGGGCTGGATGGAATTACAGGGAGTTACTTTGAAATCTGGAAGATGTCTCGCAGGAATAACGCCGGTCGGCCCTCTCCCAACATCCCCCTTCGCAGGGGGAGTAGTAAAGAAAACCCGCTTCAAACCACCACAACCCCCATCCTCTCCCGCGCTTCTTCATACGTCGGCATCGATGCCGCCGCGCCTGCTCTTTCCACACAAACCGAGGCGTAGGCGGATGCGAACTGCGCGGCTTCGGAGAGTGTGGCGCCAGCGGCAAGCTGGGAGGCCAGCGCGCCGTTAAAGGCGTCACCTGCGCCGGTGGTGTCGACCGGGGTCGCCGGACAGGCCTGGATAATCTGCGTTTCGCCGTTGACTGAAAGCAATGCGCCCTGCGTGCCCAGTGTGATGATCAGCGCCTGGATCCCTTTAGCGTGCAGCGCGTGGGCGGCGCGTTGGGCAGAGGGAATATCGCGGACTTCAATGCCGGTCAGCAGCGTGCATTCCGTGGCGTTCGGCGTCAGTAAATCAACCTGCGACAGCAGATGGTCGGACACCGGCTGGAACGGCGCGGGGTTGAGGATAATGTAGGTGTCATTTTCCTTCGCGATGCCGATCAGTTTTTCAATCGCAGGCAGGTTATTTTCGAGCTGCGTCAGCAGGATATCAGCGGCGGCGACGGCCGGACGGCATTGTTCGACTTCTTCGTCGGTGACCGTCAGGTTGGCGCCCGGATCAACGGCAATCATGTTTTCTGCATCGGCTCCGGCGACATAAATCAGCGCGTTGCCGGTCGGGCATTCGCTGGTGGAAAACAACGTGACGGCATCGAAACCGGCGCTGTCGAGATGGCGGCGGGCAAACATGCCGAAATCATCGCGACCAACTTTACCGATGTAATGCACCCGCGCACCGGCACGCAGTGCGGCGACCGCCTGATTGGCGCCCTTGCCGCCCGCGCCCATCATGCTGTTGCGGGCAATCAGGGATTCCCCCGGTTTGGGGAAACGCGCCATGCCTGCGACGATATCGAGGTTGAAAGACCCAAATACGCATACCTTGCCTTTGTTCATGCCTCTCTCCTGAAGGAAAATGTTCCGGCGGCCAGAGCTGGCTGCGACGGAAAAACGCGCTGTGCGGCTAAACAAGCGCCACGACAACCAGTCTCGTCGGTGACGGCGCTGAAATGAATGGTCAGACCGTTCGCCGGATACGGGCTGCGTAAATGGCTGCGTAACTGTTGTTCCAGTTCGGCCAGCGGGAAGTTTTCCATCGCCAGCACGCCACCGCCCAGCACCAGATATTCGGGATCCAGAATGTTCATTTCGCTGGCGACGGTGCGCGCCAGTCGTGCCACAAATTCAGTTAAATCCACATGCCCCGCATGACGTACAAACAGGTCGGCGAACGGTGTCTGCGGCGCATGTTGCCGTGCCCAGCCGGTCAGCCAGTTGCCGGACGTCAGCGTTTCGACGCAGCCGGTTTTGCCGCACGGACAAAGCAGCGGATTCCCCGCCAGCGGGATGTGCCCCAGTTCACCCGCACCACCGTGCGCGCCGTGGTAAAAATCACCGTGGATCCACAAACTGTTGCCCAGCCCGGTGCCGAGATACAGCCCGACGGCAACATCCGGCAGTGCGCTGTGCTGGGTTAAATCCCACCACATCAGATGGTTAACGTCTTTGTCCATCGCCACAGGCAGATGCAGGCGTTGCGAGAGCAACGCCGCCACCGGCTGATTATCCAGTGCGGAGATAAACGGCAGCGACAGCACGGTCTGGCGGTCGCGGGACAATATGCCCGGCAGCCCGAGCATCACCTGCGCCACCTGATGATGCGGATCCTGTTCCTGCAAATACGCCGTGATCAGGTTTTCCAGCCCCTGTAACGGATCGGACTGCCCCGCCCAGCGTTGGGTCGGGGTTTTGTGGTAGCCGCGAAAATTTTGCTGGCTGTCCATCAGCATTAAACGGGTATTGGTGCCCCCGACATCCACTCCAAGAAAGTGCGGCATACGGCTCTCCTGCCCTCAGGCTGCGTGACGCGCCTGACGCATCTGATCGAGCATTTTGTCCCAGGCAACATCCAGATCGTTGTCCAGCGTGAACAGGCCGGAACTGCCGACGATCAGCACTTCCGCGCCTGCGCCCATCAGATCCTGATAGGTGCGCAGGTTGCAGGATCCGTCGATTTCGATCAGATAGCGGTAGCCTTTTTGCTGTTTGAGATCGCGCAGTTGCGCGATTTTCCCCAGCATTTCAGGGATGAACGGCTGACCGGCGTAACCCGGATCGACGGTCATCACGGTGATTTTATCCAGCAGATGAATGTAGTGCTGTATGTATTCCACCGGTGTCGCGGGGTTGAGCACCACGCCGACTTTTTTACCCAGCGAACGGATCTGGTTGATGATGCGGAACGCGTCGCGGTTAATGGTTTCGGCATGCGGACAAATAAAATCGGCACCGGCAAGGGCTATCGGCTCGATAAAGTCAGCCGGGTTTTCCACCATCATATGCACGTCCAGAACCAGCGGCGTATGCGGGCGGATCTGCTCGATAAAGAACGGCGACAGCGTGATATTTTTGACGTAATGCCCGTCCATGATGTCGATGTGCAGCATGTCAGCGCGACGGTTCAGCACCTCGAGTTGCTGTTTAATGTCGATCAGGCTCATGCACATCAGCGACGGAGAAATTTTGTATTCCATGATGTTTTCCTAAGTCAGAGGCAATTTTAAAAAAGTGTTTAAGGTTGAGCCGCCCGCGCTTTGGCAGCGCTCATTCGCCCTGCCCTTTTTTGCAGATAACGGCTGCGGAAGAATTTCAGCGCCAGCACCACAATCAGTACTGCGCCCCACATCGCCAGGCTGAAATGCGGGCTGACGTTCATCAGATTCAGGCCGGTGGAAATCACCTGCAGGACAATCAGCGAGAGCACCACGCCCGCGACTTTGCCGAAGCCACCGTTGGGATCGGTGCCGCCGAGGATGATGGCCAGCACCGTCAGCAGCAGATACGAGTCGCCGTAGCCCATGCGCGCCGAGTTGAAACGCGCCATCATAATCAGCCCGGCAATCACGCATAACATGCTGGAAATCACGTAGATGGCGATCAGTACGCGGTGGGTATTCACGCCGCTGAAATGGGTGGCGTTGATGTTGCTGCCGCTCATGTAGATGTATTTACCGAGGCGGGTGCGTTCTAAAAACACCGCGATTAAGGCTGCAGTCAGCAGGAAGATAATCAGCGGAACCGGAACGCCGAGCAGGGTTTCCGCGCCGATAAAGCGCACGATGTCCGGCATACCGCTGATCGCCGCACCGCGTGAAAGGTAGATGCCGACGCCGTTCACCATGGTCATGGTCGCCAGCGTCACCAGAATCGGATGGGCACCGACATACGCCACCAGCGCGCCGGTCAGCATGCCAATCACCAGCGCCAGAATCATTGCGCCAACCAGCGCCAGCGTCAGCCAGACCGCCTGCATCGCCATGCTGGCATCCGGCGGCATCCAGGTGAGAAACACCCACGCCATCAGTAAGCTGGTCAGGTTAGCGGTGGCGATAATGCACAGGTTCAGACCACCGCTGAGGATCGGGATAAACATCGCCAGCGTCAGTAAACCGAGTTCCGGCAACTGGAAGGCGACGCTCATAAAGGTGGCATCACTGAAAAACCGCCCCGGCATCGCCAGGCTGAAACCGATGATCACCACCAGCAATAACAGCGATAATCCCAGCGTGGTGTTATCTATTTTCAGGGAAGCGATTTTCAGGCGAGGCCGCGCATCGGGCTTCGCTTTAAGACTCACATTTCTGCTTTTTGCGAACATAGCGGTTTTCCTCAGGCGAAGCCGACTTCGGTTTCTTTGCGTTTCTTGTAATGGGTGACGGTAATGGCCGCGACGATCACCACGCCGATAACGATGTTCATGAAGTAACTGGAAACGCCGATCAGGTTGAGGCCGTTTTTCAGCACGCCAATCAGGAACACGCCCATCAGGGTGCCGACCACGCTGCCTTTGCCGCCGTTGAGGCTGGCACCGCCGAGCACTGCTGCCGCCAGTACATCCAGCTCGCCGCCGACCAGTGCATTCGGCACCACTTCACCGACGCGATACACCTGCACCAGCCCGCCAATCGCCGCCATCGCGCCGAGATAACCGTAGGCAAAAAGATGCAGCAAACCGACGCGAATACCGATACGGCGCGCGGATTCCTGATCACCGCCGACGGCAAATAACTGGCGTCCGAGATGGGTTTTGTTAAGCAGGATCCAGCTCAGCCCGGCGACTGCCAGCATCACCACCACCGGCAATCCAATCTGATAATGCTGTTCGCCGACGCTGAACGGCAGCACACGGATTGGCGTCGTCAGCCAGTCCGGCAGGTCATACAGACTGGTGCCGTTGGTCAGCCACATCAGCATGCCAAACAGCAGCGACTGCATACTGATGGTGACGATGATCGACACGATGCGCAGGCAGTAGATCAGAATCGCGTTGATCATCCCGAGCACCGTGCCGATGGCGACCGCCAGTAAAATGCTGCCGGTCGGGCTGCTCAGGCCGTAGTGAATCGCCAGCGTGGCGATGAGGTACTGCACGACAGAAGCCACGGCGGCGAACGAAATATCGATTCCGCCGGTGACCAGCACCACGAACAGGCCGAGGGCAAAGATGCCGCTGACGGCGTAGCTTTCGGTCAGATCCAGCAGGTTCTGTAAAGTCAGAAACTGGTTGGTGAGTAAGGAAAAGGTGACGATCACCACCAGCAATACCCAGGCTAAGTAACCTTCGTTGCTGGACGGGCGTAACCGGCTGAGCTTAAGCATTGACCGCCTCCGCAAGTTGTTGCTGGGTAATCGCGCCCGGCAGATATTCGCCAACCACCGTGCCTTCACTGAAATGCAGCACGCGGTCACAGTTGAAATAGACTTCCGGCACTTCGTCGGAAATCAGCAGGATGGAAATCCCCTCTTCCGCCAGCTGATGGATCAACTGATAAATGCTGGCTTTCGCACCGACATCGACGCCGACCGTTGGCGAATCGAGGATCAGGATTTTCGGCTGCGTCAGCACCCATTTCGCGAGGACGATCTTTTGCTGATTACCGCCGGAAAGGGTGGAAATCGCCTGTTCAGGACTGGCGACTTTGACGCCGAGTTTTTCGATCCACTGCTGGATGATCTTGTTTTTGCGGTATTCGTCGATCAGATGAAAACGGCTGCGCAGCTGATCCATGATCGCCAGCACGGTGTTGTCGCCCACCGATTGTTGCTGGATCAGGCCGAGCGTCAGGCGATCTTCCGACACATAACCGACGCCGGATTTGATCGCGTCTTCATGGCTGCGAAAACGCACCGGCTTACTGTCGAGGTAGATTTTGCCGCTGTCAGGTTTGGTCATGCCGAACAGACTGAGTGCCAGTTCGGTGCGGCCCGATCCTAGCAGCCCGCATAAACCGAGCACTTCTCCGGCATGCAGTTTGAAACTGACGTCGTGATACTGGCCTGCGCGGCTGAGTTTGTCGGTTTCCAGCATGATGCGTTCGTCATTCATGTTGGCGGCTTTCAGGCGGTAATCGAGTTTCAGGCCGGTCATCAGTTCGGTCAGGCGTTCGCTGCTGACTTCAGAGGCCGGGAATGTGCCGACCTTTTTGCCGTCACGGATCACCGTGACGCTGTCGGAAATCTCCAGCACTTCATCGAGGCGATGGCTGACGAACACCACGCTGATGCCTTTGCTTTTCAGATAATGCACGGTGCGCAGCAGCTGATTCACTTCGGTGCGGGTCAGCGAGGCAGTCGGCTCATCCATAATCACTAACCGCACATCGGCGACCAGCGCACGGCAAATCGCCACCTGCTGGCGCTGGGCAATCGGCAGCGCCGAGACTTTGCTGTCGAGATCCAGCGTGTAATTCAGTTCAGTCAGAATGCGCTGCGCGGTTTCCCGCAGGCGTGACGGACGATACCAGCCCATCAGCCCTTGTAAGTTGTGGTCGAAGGCGATGTTCTCGAACACGCTGAGGTTCGGGAACAGCGACAAGTCCTGATAAATCACCTGCACGCCAAACTGACGTGCCTGATCCGGAGAGAGTTTGCTGAAACTCTGGCTGCCCTGCGACGGCGAACTGAGCGTGATCTGGCAACCGTTATCCGGCTGATAAACCCCCGAGATCACTTTGATCAACGTACTTTTCCCGCAGCCGTTGGTGCCCGCCAGGCAGTGAACTTCGCCCTGCATCAGCCGCAGGGAAATGTCGTTGAGTGCACGCTGCCCGCCAAACGTCACCGACAGGTTTTGCACATCAATCAGCGGCGCGTTCTCTGTTTGAATGATCTCGGAGATTGCCATGATTACAGCCCCATTTTGACCAGTTTCGGCAGGTTAGCTTTGTCCAGGCTTTCGGTTTCGTTGCCCAGAATGGTGTGCGTTGCTTCATCGACTTTCACTTTGCCCATGCCTTCAATGGTCATGCCGTCAGTGATTTTTTCGCCTTTCTCCAGCTTCTCGGCGATGCGCACAAAGACTTCACCCGCGACCATCGGGTTCCAGATAAAGCCGCCTTTGATGGCCCCGGCTTTCACCAGACTGGCGCCCTGACCCGGACTGAATGGCCCGAACACACAGATGTCGTCAGTTTTGCCACGGTTAAGCACCGCGCGGCCTGCGCCAATCGGGCCTTGCGAGCCGATCGCCAGAATGCCTTTCAGGTTGGCGTCTTTGGACATCAGGTCGTTGGTGGTACGGATGCTGTCATCAAGGGATTCGCCGACACCAAATTTGTCACCGACCAGATGCATATCCGGATAATGTTCTTTCTGGTAATTGATGGCGGCATCAGCCCATTTCTGATGGAGCGGCACGGTAAGACTTCCGACATACACCGCATAGTCGCCCTTCTCTTTCATGCACTGCGCCAGCGCGATCATGTGATTAATGCCATGCTGCGTGGCATCGACCATTTCGAAATCCCAGTCGGCATATTTCTGATCCGGCGATTCATGCACGATGACTTTGATCCCGGCGTCGTGAGCGCGTTTCAGTACCGGCTCCAGCACGCGGGCGTCGTTGGGCACCACGCCGATCACATCCACTTTCTGGGCGATCAGATCTTCAATCGCACGCACCTGTAACGCCGGATCCGCGCTGGTCGGCCCGACCTGCCACGCGTCGATCCCGCGTTTGGCCGCTTCGCTTTTGATCCCGGCTTCCATCGCGTTGAACCAGGCGTTACCGCCGACTTTCACCACCACGCCCATGCGAATTTTGTCGGCGGCGTGCGCAGACAGGGACAACATGGCTGTGGCGAACAGGCAGGCAAGAACGGATTTCTTGATCATGTTTACTCTCCTGGGAGGTCAGTTATGTGCCGCAGCTAACGGGCCGTTGCGGCTGTTTTTAGTTTTTTTCTGTAGGGGTGACGGAGAAACTTCAATCACGTTAACGTTGCTCCAGGCCAGTTCCTGGCGGAATTCTTCATCCTCCAGATGGTCTGTTATCAGTGTGTCGATTTCCCGGTAGTGGCAGATCCGCGCAAAAGAGCGGCGGCCGAATTTGCTGGAGTCAGCCAGCAAAATTTTGTGCTCGGAGGAAAGCAGCATTTGCTGTTTCAGCCGTGCGTGATGTTCATTGCTTTCACGGATGCCGCCTTCGTGGCTGATACCGTGACAGGAGAAAAACAGTTTGTTGATGACGAACTCTTTCAGCATTTGTTCGGCCAGCACACCGACAAAATCTTCGTATTTCGCCGAGTATTCGCCGCCCAGTCCGATCACCCGCACGTTAGCTTTCACCGCCAGCGTCTGAATGATGTGCACCGAGTTGGTCAGCACCACCAGCTGAATGTCAGGCAACTGGCGCGCCAGAAACCAGCTGCTGGAACTGCTGTCGAGCAGCAGGCAATCGCCGGGATTGATCAGCTGTAACGCCCGTTTGGCGATACGCGTTTTGCTGTCCGGTGACTGATTGCTGCGGTCACGAAAGGATTCACCCTGTTCAATCTGCGACGGCACATAGGTTTTTTCTGCCGCCGAATGTTCTTTAAACACCGCGCCGCCATGGCTGCGTAACAGCACGCCACGCTTTTCCAGCAGCGCCAGATCCCGCCGCGCGGTTTCCAGCGAGATGCGGCATAACTGCGCCACTTCCTGCACAAGAATGCGTCCGCGCTGGCTGAGAATTTCGGTGATATATCGATGTCGCTCTACTGGCAGCATGTGGTGATTCCTCTTTCCCGATGTCAAATAGGATACGCAGCCGGATGTTTATGGAATGCGCAGTGCCTCAAAGGCGACTGTGCGCATTTTTTGCCACAATCGTCCTGTGATAGTTGTCACGAAAAGGTGAGAAAAGATGAAATGTTAAAGTTTGGATCTGTGGTGGGAACGGCATTAAATCGTCATTTGCGTTGCAACAGAACAGCAACAGATTTGCAAACGGTCACAATTCCTCGTGCAATTTAATGACCGTTAATGACCGTTTGTGTGGATTTGACCGTTTTGGGGGAGTGAACGGGGAGCGAACCCCGCTATCGATGATTTACGCTGACTATCTGCCGCCAGCCAGATCGAGAAAGCTGCCGGTGGCGTAAGAGGCGGAATCCGACAGCAACCAGGCAATCGCCTGTGCGACTTCTTCCGGCTGACCGCCGCGCTGCATCGGCAGATTGGCTTTCACGCGATCGACACGCCCCGGCTCACCGCCACTGGCATGCATTTCGGTGTAGATCAGACCCGGACGCACACAGTTAACGCGGATACCGTACGCCGCCACTTCCAGCGCCAGACCGGTTGTCAGGGTATCCACCGCACCTTTCGATGCCGCGTAATCGACATATTCACCCGGCGCACCTAAACGGGAAGCCGCCGAGGACACATTCACAATCGCCCCGCCCTTTCCGCCATGCCGGTGTGACATGATTTTCACCGCCTCGCGGCAGCACAGGAAATACCCGGTCACGTTAGTCGTCAGCACTTTGTTGATACGTGCAGCAGAGAGATTTTCAATGGTGGTCTGCTGGAACAAAATCCCGGCATTATTCACCAGCGCGGTGATCGGGCCGAGTTCGGCGCTCAACTGTTTGAACATCGCGACAACCTGCGCTTCATCGGCAATATCAGCCTTCAGCGCGATGGCTTTGCCACCAGCCTGATGGATTTCATCGATGACAGATTGCGCTGCGGTTTCGTTATTCACGTAATTCACACCGACGGCGTAACCCTGCTGCGCAAGAAGAAGAGCCGTTGCACGGCCGATGCCGCGACTGGCGCCGGTGACGAGAGCGATTTTCATGAGTGTAAGATTCCATTGGGGGAAATGAGGAAAGTGTAGGAGAAACAGAAAGAAAGGGGAATTTGGCTTAGCTCCTCCCCCTGCGAAGGGGGAGGCCGGGAGGGGGTTTTAAGGACTAACACTTTGACAAAGCTAACTTTAATTTTTGGATTCTGACCTTAATACCCCACCCCAACCCTCCCCTTCGCAGGGGAGGGAGCAGCCCGAGTTTTTTACTCCTCACCCTTCTCAGCGAGGAGCAGATCGGCGTCTTACTCGTAATCTGACATCGGTACACACGAACAGAACAAATTCCTGTCCCCGTACACGTCATCCAGACGTTTCACCGTCGGCCAGTACTTGTTGTCGTAACCGGCCGGGAATACCGCGACTTCGCGGGTGTACGGATGGTTCCAGTCGCTGACCAGCTCGTTCTGCACGTGCGGTGCATTCACCAGCGGGTTGTCTGCCAGCGGCCATTCGCCTTGCGCCACGCGGTCGATTTCACTGCGGATCGCCAGCAGCGCATCAATGAAGCGATCCAGTTCCACTTTGCTTTCTGATTCGGTTGGTTCAACCATCAGCGTACCGGCCACCGGGAAGGACATGGTCGGCGCGTGGAATCCGTAGTCGATCAGACGCTTGGCGATATCCATTTCGCTGATACCGGTCGTCTCTTTCAGCGGACGAATATCCAGAATGCATTCGTGCGCCACACGACCATCACGGCCGGTATACAGCACCGGATACGCGTCTTTCAGACGGGTCGCGATGTAGTTCGCATTCAGAATTGCCACCTGGCTGGCTTGTTTCAGACCTTCCGCGCCCATCATGCGGATATACATCCAGCTGATTGGCAGGATGGAAGCACTGCCGAACGGTGCCGCAGAAACCGCGCCGTTTTGCGTCAGCACGCCGTCAATCTGCACCACACTGTGACCCGGAACGAACGGCGCCAGATGCGCTTTCACACCAATCGGGCCCATGCCAGGACCGCCGCCGCCGTGCGGAATACAGAAGGTTTTATGCAGGTTAAGGTGCGAGACGTCCGCGCCGATGTAACCCGGCGTGGTAATGCCGACCTGTGCGTTCATGTTCGCGCCGTCGAGGTAAACCTGACCGCCGTACTGATGCACAATCTGGCAAACTTCGCGGATAGTTTCTTCGTAAACGCCGTGCGTTGAAGGGTACGTCACCATGATACAAGACAGCTCATCGCCCGCTTTCGCCGCTTTTTCACGCAGGTCACTCAGATCGATGTTGCCCTGTTTGTCACACGCGACCACTACGACGGTCATGCTCGCCATCTGCGCGGAAGCCGGGTTGGTGCCGTGCGCTGAACTTGGGATCAGGCAGATGTGACGGCCGCTTTCGTTACGGCTTTCGTGGTAACGACGGATGGCCAGCAGACCCGCGTATTCGCCCTGCGCGCCGGAGTTTGGCTGCATGCAAACTGCGTCGTAACCGGTGAGCTGAACCAGCCATTGTGACAACTGACCAATCATCTGCTGATAACCGCCAGCCTGTTCTGTCGGACAGAACGGGTGCAGATCGGCAAATTCCGGCCAGGTTATCGGGATCATTTCTGCCGCAGCGTTCAGTTTCATGGTGCAGGAACCCAGCGGGATCATGGCCTGATTCAGCGCCAGATCTTTTTTCTCCAGACGGTGCATATAACGCATCATCTCGGTTTCGCTGTGGTACTGGTTGAATACCGGATGGGTCAGGATCGGATCCACACGCAGCATCGCCGCAGGAATAGAGTTGCTGTCGGTCGATGCCGCCTTGTCCAGCTTGTCGATATCCAGACCATTGTCGTCACCCAGCAGGGCAGCGAACAGAACCTGAACGTCTTCGCGGGACGTGGCTTCGTCGAGGGTGATACCGACTGCGCCGTGAATGTCAGTACGCAGGTTCAGACCGAAACTCAGTGCGCGTTCCAGCACAGCGGCTTTGTCTTTGACTTCAACAGTCAGCGTGTCAAACCAGGTGTTATGACGCAGCGTCAGGCCACCCTGTTTCAGGCCAGCGGCCAGAATGTCGGTCAGACGGTGAATACGTGACGCAATGCGTTTCAGGCCTTCTGGACCGTGGAATACCGCATACAGACTGGCAATATTCGCCAGTAAAACCTGCGAGGTACAAATGTTGGAGTTGGCTTTTTCGCGGCGGATATGTTGCTCGCGGGTCTGCATCGCCATACGCAGTGCAGTTTTGCCTGCGGCATCACGGGAAACCCCGATGATACGGCCCGGCATGGAACGTTTGAATTCGTCTACACAGGCGAAGAATGCCGCGTGCGGGCCGCCGTAGCCCATCGGCACACCAAAGCGTTGCGCGGAACCGAAGACCACGTCTGCGCCCTGCTTGCCCGGTGCAGCCAGCAACACCAGCGCCATAATGTCAGCGGCGACGCTGGTAATAATTTTGCGGGATTTCAGTTCGCCCAGCAGCGCGGTGTAATCGTGAACTTCACCGGTGGTGCCAACCTGCTGCAACAGCACGCCGAACACGCCTTCCAGCTCGAGCACTTTTTCGGCTTTATCAACGATGATGTCAAAACCGAAGGTTTCCGCACGGGTACGCACCACATCCAGCGTTTGCGGATGCACGTCGTCTGCCACGAAGAAACGGTTGGCATCTTTGAGTTTGCTGGCACGTTTTGCCAGCGCCATCGCTTCAGCTGCGGCAGTCGCTTCATCAAGCAAAGAAGCAGAAGCCAGATCCAGCCCCGTTAAGTCTAAAGTCAGTTGCTGGAAGTTCAGCAGCGCTTCAAGACGGCCCTGTGATACTTCCGGCTGATACGGCGTGTACGCGGTGTACCAGCCCGGATTTTCCAGCATATTGCGCTGGATAACCGGCGGTGTCAGCACCGCGCTGTAACCCATACCGATGTAGGATTTATAGCGTTGATTCTGGCTGGCAATGGCTTTCAGCTCAGCCAGCGCCTGATGTTCCGTGACGGCATCACCGACAGCCGGCGGGCCTGGTAACTGGATATCGACCGGAACGATCTGCTGGATCAGCGCATTTAAAGAATCCGCACCGACCGTTTCCAGCATCTGTTGCTGCTGCTGAGAAGACGGACCGATGTGGCGGCCGATAAAGGCTTCGCTGTGTTCGAGTTGGCTGAGAGTCTGAGTCATTTGCTACGCATTCCTGAAATCTGCTGGAGGTGTCTTGGGATACTGACAAAAGCTACGGGTCTGGAACTGCCCCGCAAGCGGTTTGCGGGGCGGGTAATGCAATGTGTAATTACTCGTCGATGGACGCTGAGTAGGCTTCTGCATCAAGCAGCTTAGCCAGTTCGCTTTCGTCTGACGCTTTAATCTGGAACAGGAAACCGGTGCCGTATGGCTCGCTGTTGACCAGCTCCGGAGAACCTTCCAGTTCGCCGTTAACTGCAACGATTTCGCCGCTAATTGGAGAGTAAATATCTGACGCCGCTTTGACGGATTCAGCCACGGCGCAGTCTTCACCGGCGGCAACTTCACGGCCGACTTCTGGCAGATCAACGAAAACCATATCGCCCAGTAACTCCTGTGCGTGTTCGGTGATGCCTACGGTATAAACGCCGTTGCCTTCTGAACGTATCCACTCGTGGGAGGATGCGTATTTCAAATCTGCTGGAACATTGCTCATGTTACTTTCTCCAAAAAAGTGCTTAATTCAGCGTTAACCGGATAATTTTTATCACGAATTCGTTACTGCACCAGCGGTTTGCCGTTACGGACAAAACCGGGTTTGGTGACTTTTACCGGCATTTCACGGTTGCGGATCTGCACAATGGCATTTTCGCCAATGCCTGCCGGAACGCGTGCCAGTGCAATACTGTAGCCCAGCGTCGGAGAGAATGACCCGCTGGTGATCACGCCTTCCAGCGTGTTGCCCGCGCTGTCGGTGAATCGCACCGGCAGTTCGTTACGCAATACACCTTTCTCGGTCATCACCAGGCCGACCAGCTGTTCGGTGCCCTGCTCGCGCTGTCTTTCCAGTGCGTCACGGCCAATAAAGTGACGGTCTTCCGGCGCCCACGCGATGGTCCAGCCCATGTTGGCCGCCAGCGGCGAAACGCCTTCGTCCATTTCCTGACCGTAGAGATTCATACCGGCTTCCAGACGCAGCGTGTCGCGCGCGCCCAGACCGGCGGGCTTCACGCCTGCTGCCAGCAATTTCTGCCAGAAATCCGCCACCTGCTCTTGCGGCAGCGCGATTTCATAACCCGCTTCGCCGGTATAACCGGTTGTCGCGATAAACAGGTCGCCGGACTGCACGCCAAAGAACGGCTTCATGCCCGCGACAGCTTGTTTTTGCCCGGCGGTAAACAAGGTTTCCGCTTTTTCTTTCGCCTGCGGCCCCTGTACAGCGACCAGCGCCAGATCATCACGCACCGTCAGTTCAACGGCGTACGGTTCTGCATGCTGCGAAATCCATGCCAGATCTTTCTCGCGGGTTGCGGAGTTAACCACCAGACGGAAATAATTTTCGTTGAGGAAGTAAACAATCAGGTCGTCGATCACGCCGCCGGACGCATTGAGCATACCGGTATAGAGCGCTTTGCCGGGAACGGTGAGTTTGGCGACATCGTTCGCCAGCAGGTAACGGAGGAATTCACGGGTACGGGCACCGTGGAGATCGACAATGGTCATGTGCGAGACGTCAAACATACCGGCATCCTGACGCACGATGTGGTGTTCATCCAGTTGGGAGCCGTAATGCAGAGGCATCATCCAGCCGTGGAAATCGACCATACGCGCACCGCACGCAACATGTTGTTCATAAAGCTGAGTCTGCTTAACCATCTTATTCCCCATGACGAAAAGGCTGCCTGAAAGTTGAAAATGACAGGGAGCGCAAACGATACCCTTGCTCGAACTTACCACTGAATCTCCCTGCTAACCATAAGTTAAAATATGCAGAGCGGAACGAATGTCAGTGATCTCACAAGGGCATTGTGCAGAGTTTTTGACTGGCAAACTGGGGTTTATGGCGCAAAATCTACAAATAAACATCAAAAGTATCGATGTTATATAACGACAAGGCCGGATTTCTCACCATTTGCAGAATGAGAAATCCGGCCCCGAATTAGAAAATGTAATGGAAAAATTGAGCTAAAATTAGATTATTTCAATCGAAGCGAATCGTCCCGTAACCATTCCGGTAAATCATTCAGCCCCATTGCCTGGCGGACCAGTTTCGGCTTCACGCCCGGCAGGGAATCCGCCAGCGTCAGGCCAATATCACGCAGCAGTTTTTTGGCCGGATTGTCACCGGCAAACAGTTCGCGGAAGCCCTGCATCCCGGCAAGCATCAGCGCAGCGCTGTGTTTACGACGACGCTCGTAACGACGCAGGTACATGTGCTGGCCGAAATCTTTGCCTTCTTTTTGCAGGCGTTTGATTTCGGAGGCCAGTTCTGCGGCATCCATAAAACCTAAGTTGACACCCTGCCCGGCCAGCGGATGCACGGTGTGTGCCGCATCGCCCACCAGCGCCAGACGTTGTCCGGCAAAACTGCGGGCATAACGGCCGGTCAGCGGGAAGGTCACGCGCTCGCTTTCTACGGTACAAATACCCAGACGCAGGTCAAAGGTGCTGGCGAGGATTTTGTTGAACTCTTCCGGCTCAAGCGCACTCAGGCGCTGCGCTTCATCCGGTGACACTGACCAGACGATAGAAGACAGATGTGCATCTGCCAGCGGCAGAAATGCCAGAATACCTTCGCCGTGGAATACCTGCCTTGCGACAGACTGGTGCGGTTTTTCAGTGCGTATGGTCGCCACCAGTGCATGATGGCGATAATCCCAGAAGGTCAGCGGAATATCGGCGTGCTTACGCAGCCACGACTGTGCGCCATCCGCGCCGACCACTAAACGCGCGCTGAGCTGGCGATCATCATTAAGGGTGATAAACGCTTCGTTTTCGCCCCAAGCTACATTCTTCAATGTGGCTGGTGCGAGCAACGTGATGTCGGAAGATTTTTCCGCACGTTGCCACAAGGCGCGGTGGATCACCTGATTTTCAATAATATGACCCAGATGGCTGAAACCGTATTCTTCACCGCGGAACGCGATTTTGCCGAAGCTGTCGCGATCCCAGACTTCCATCCCCTGATAGGCATTGGCACGCTGCGCAATAATGTTGTCCCAGACGCCGATATATTTCAGCAGACGTTCACTGGCAGCATTGATCGCTGAAACCCGCAAGCCAGGCTGTGCCGGCAATGGCGTATCAAGATCCGGCTGCTGATTTTCCAGCACGGCAACACGCAGACCGCTGC
Source organism: Rahnella sp. CJA17(1/100) (assembly GCF_963881615.1). Lineage (NCBI taxonomy): Bacteria > Pseudomonadati > Pseudomonadota > Gammaproteobacteria > Enterobacterales > Yersiniaceae > Rahnella > Rahnella sp. CJA17(1/100). The sequence goes on from NZ_CAWOJA010000005.1 coordinate 47,281, forward strand.
CCTGTAATCCGCACGCCAGCGCCAGACCAACCATTCCGCCACCGGCGATAACCACATCAAAAGATTGCATAATTTTTCCTGTAGGGATTAACGGTCAACCCAACCTAACGTTCTGCGAGTGAAAGCATCGCGTAATGGCGTAATGCCTTCCATCGCCAGTAAACCGAGATTGCGCCCGACCATTAACGGCAGCCAGCGGTTGGCAAAGAGGTGGATCAAACCATCGGTAACGCCGACGGTTGCCTGCTGATCGGGCTGACGGCGCTGCTGATATTCACTCAGCACGCGGTAACTGCCGACATCGGCACCTTGTGCAGCAGCATTAGCCAGTGTTTCCGCCAGCGTCATGACGTCACGCAGACCGAGGTTAAAACCCTGTCCGGCAATCGGATGCAGCGTTTGCGACGCGTTGCCAACCAGCGCCAGACGGTGGCTGATGTGACTATTGGCTTGCTGTAATTGCAGCGGATAACTGAACCGTTTACCGGCCTGTTTCATGGTACCCAGCCGCCAGCCGAAGGCTTTTTGCAGCTCACTGAGGAACTGTGCTTCAGTCCAGTTATCGATCTCGCCTTTCGCTTCGCGCGGATGGCACCAGACCAGTGAACTGCGGCCATCGGACATCGGCAGCAGTGCCAGCGGACCGTGTTGGGTGAAACGCTCGAAAGCACGATTGTTGTGCGGCTCGCTGGTCGCCACGTTGGCGATGACGGCAATCTGGCCATAATCTTCACGCTGCCAGCCAATATTGCAGGCTTTTGCCAGCGAAGAATGCGAACCGTCAGCGGCCACCAAAAGCTGTGCTGTCAGCGTTTGACCGCTGTCTAGCGTCACGCTGGCGGAATCTTGTGAACGCGCGACATCCATAACTTTCGCCGGACAATGCAGCGTGACGCCGGGTGCATTTTTCAGCAACGCAAACAGACGTTTGCCAACTTCATGCAGCTCAACCACCTGCCCCAGCGCCTCAACGCCATAATGCGCGGCATTGAGATTCACAAAGGCCGCGTGACCACGATCGCTGACATGGATATCACGGATTGGCGTGGCGATTGCCGCCAGGGCAGACCAGATCCCCACCCGCGATAATTGCTGGCAGGTTCCCTGCGCCAGTGCAATCGAGCGGGCATCAAAACCCGGGTGTCCGTGATGTTCCGGCGCAGTGGCTTCCACCAGATGCACCGCCAAACGTCCCTGCGTCAGCGAAGAAATCGCCAGCGCCAGCGTGGCACCGGTCATGCCGCCGCCAACAATTACGATGCTCATATTATTTCTTTGCCGCCGCCATTAACGCTTCAATATCATCGGCTTCTTTCACCACATCGCCGGTCAGAATTTCAATACCGGTGGTGGTGATCAGAATGTCGTCTTCAATACGGATACCGATGCCGCGGTATGCTTCCGGTACGTCGGCATCCGGCGCGATATACAGACCCGGTTCAACGGTCAGCACCATGCCCGGCTCCAGCGTACGGCTGCGATCCACTGAGCCATAATGGCCGACATCATGAACGTCCAGCCCCAGCCAGTGGGAAAGACCGTGCATGAAGAACTGGCGGTGTGCCTGCTCCGCGTAAAGGGTTTCAACGTCACCTTTCATCACGCCCAGTTTGACCAGACCTTCAATCATCACGCGAACTGCGGCTTCGGTCGCGGCCTGAATGCTGCTGCCCGGCCCGAACACTTCCAGCGCTTTATATTCTGACGCCAGCACGATGTCGTAGATTTCGCGCTGCGCTTTGCTGAATTTGCCGTTCACCGGGAACGTGCGGGTGATATCACCCGCATAACCCTGATATTCACAACCGGCGTCGATCAGCACTAAATCGCCGTCACGCAGTTCACATTCGTTTTCGGTGTAATGCAGGATGCAGCCGTTTTCGCCGCCGCCCACAATGGTGTTATAGGAAGGATAACGTGCACCGTGACGGGTGAATTCGTGATGAATCTCGCCTTCAAGCTGATATTCGAACATGCCCGGACGGCATTTTTCCATCGCACGGGTATGGGCCAGCGCGGTGATGTGTCCGGCGCGGCGCATAACGGCAATCTCTTCAGCCGATTTGAACAGGCGCATGTCATGCACCCACGGACGCCAGTCGGTGACAGTGGCCGGGGCCGAGAGATTCTGACGGAAGCCTTTGCGCAGTTTTTCCATGGCACGGTTAACGATTTCATCCGCATAGGCGTAATCGCCCTGTGCGTGATACAGCACGTCGAGACCGTTAAGCAGCAGATGAAGCTGATCGTTGATATCATCAAAAGGCAGCGCTTTGGTCACGCCAAGCCTGGCGGGCGCGGCTTCCTGACCTAAACGACGACCAAACCAGATTTCAGCGGTGAGATCACGGACGCGGTTAAACAGGACGCTGTGGTTATGATTTTCATCACTTTTCACCAGGATCAATACCGCTTCCGGCTCATTGAAACCGGTGAAGTACCAGAAATCACTGCTCTGACGATACGGGTATTCACTGTCGGCACTGCGTGGTGCTTCGGGCGCAGAAAAAATTACCGCAGCACTTCCCGGGGCCATCTTCGCTAACAGCGCCTGACGACGATTCTCGTACTCTTGCTGAGTCATCACCTTCTCCTGAAATCGTTTTAATGAGTGCAATCAGTTTATGTAATGCAATGTACCATCAATGCAAAGTACGGTGATTTTCCGCAGCCGTCGGGCGGCTGTGGCCAAATTCACCAAAGCACAGAATGGCGGCAACACGGACGTACTCCACCACTTCCTCTAAAGATTGCGCCAGTTGTTCCTGATCTTCATCTTCGTCGTAGCCCAGTTGCGCGATGCTGCGCAAATCGTCGATCGCTTCACCGACTTCGCCTTTCACTTTGGCGAGTTTTGGCTGCATCATGCCCAGGCCAAGCAGGAAATGGTTAACCCATCCGGCCAGCGCATCGGCACGCTCAAAGATGTGTTTTTCATCGTCGGGCATCAACATTTTGAATTCGAAGCTGTCATCTTCGAGAGTGTCTGACGTCACTTTGCGCAATTGTTGTAGCAAATCTGCCAGCGTGTGCGGGAAGGCCATACCTTCGTTAGTCAGATCATGCACCATCGTCAGCCAGCTGCCGTCGCGATTGCCACCGCACAGCAAACCACTGATCAAACCGTGCATTTCTGCTGCGGTCAAAGCAACCGATTGTTGTTTCAGGTTTTGATCCAACGAATCGTAAGTAGGGTAAGTATTCTCTATAGACATGCGCATTCGCCATCGTTGGCAGGTTAAGTTCGTGTTATGCTACCACCAAGGTCTGTCGTAGTACCAGATTAGCAGCCCGTGATGGGGTGGTCTTAGACATGAATGGCACGCTCTGAACAATCGGGCAGCAGTCAGCCGGTCATGGGGTTGTAACCTGGTATTGAGATAGTTATAGTGGCGCCCGCTTCCAACATCCTGCGCCAGGTCGTAGTGGTCACGTTGGGGCGGACGAATAAATCAGCAGGAAGGTGGCATGTCTGCACAACCGGTAGATATTCAAATTTTTGGTCGCTCTTTACGGGTGAATTGTCCGCCAGAACAACAGGAAGCACTGAATCTGGCAGCTGAAGATCTTAATCAGCGGTTGCAAGATCTGAAAGTTCGCACTAGAGTCACCAATACGGAGCAACTGGTATTCATCGCGGCATTGAACGTATGTCACGAACTTGCTCAGGAAAGGTTGAAAACGCGCGACTACGCATCCAATATGGAACAACGTATACGGATGTTGCAACAAACCATCGAGCAGGCATTGCTCGAACAAGGCCGGATCTCTGAACGTGAAGGGGCGCCTTTCGAATAACACACGTTGCTGACTGACTGGTCACAGGTCGTCAGAAACGGTAAAAAATTTCTCTGAGATGTTCGCCAGCGGGCCCGTCCCCTGAGCCGATAATTAGTACCAACAGAATGTGATGATCCGTAATCGGTGCGCATGCTCGGTCCGTCCGAGAAGCCTAAAGATTGCGACAGCACGTTCACCTTGAACCATGGGTTCAAGGGTTACAGCCTGCGACGGCATCTCGGAGATTCCCCTTTCTTTTTGGTACATCCCTTTCTGGTGTTTGTATCTATGCCCTACACGCCGCTTTTTGCTTCTGCCCGACAAACCATCCGCAGTGAAATACGCCAACGCAGAAATACGCTGACCGCTGAACAGCAAACTCATTTTGCGCTGCAGGCTGCAGAACGCGTTGCAACCCATCCGAAAATTCAGTCCGCCACTTCAGTCTCCCTGTTTCTGTCCTTTGATGGTGAGCTGGATACCGCACCGTTGATCGCCCGTTTGTGGAACGAAGGCAAACAGCTTTGTCTGCCAGTGCTGCACCCTTTCTCGCCGGGTAATCTGCTTTTTCTGCGTTATACGCCCGATACGACGCTGGTGCGCAACCGGCTCAACATTCTTGAGCCACAACTGGATGTCACGCAGGTGATCCCGCTGGCGCAGCTGGATATCATCCTGACGCCGCTGGTGGCGTTCGACAGTGCGGGGCAACGTTTAGGTATGGGTGGTGGCTTTTATGACCGCACACTTGAGCGCTGGAAAGAAGGCGGGCCGTATCCGATCGGATTAGCGCACGATTGTCAGCATGTCGATGCTTTACCGGTGGAACACTGGGATGTGCCTTTACCTGAGGTCATCACGCCTGGAAAAGTGTGGAGATGGTGATGCCAGACGATATAAATCCACGGTAAGCAGAGTGCCAGCCAGAAATAGAAAGCACACCTCATAAGTATGTTGTAACTAAGCTTGGAACCCGCACCTCTCCCTCGCTTTTTAAAACCCCAACCAATTGAAATTGATAATACTTTATCTTTATACATACCGTTACACGCCGAAACCAATCACTCACGGACAGCAAGGTTTGTCACGCCTATTATTCTCACATCGGCCCCGCAGTGGGGTAGACACACAAACCAAGATCCCTGAGGAATTAAAGATGAAAAAAGTATTAGCTCTGGTTGTAGCCGCTGCAATGGGCCTGTCTTCTGTCGCTTTCGCTGCTGAAACTACCGCAACGCCGGCACCTGCTGCTACCACAACCACCGCAGCTCCGGCTCATGCCACTAAGCATAAAGCACACAAGAAACCTGTTCAGAAAGCGCAAGCTGCCAAGAAACACAAAAAAGCCGCTAAAAAAGCACCAGTCGCTCAGAAGGCGCAGGCGGCTAAGAAACACGTGAAACACGCTAAAAAAGCGGCACCTGTTGCTCAGAAAGCGCAGGCGGCTAAGAAGCACGTGAAACACGCTAAGAAAGCTGCTCCTGTTGCTCAGAAGGCGCAGGCGGCTAAAAAGCACGTGAAACATGCTAAGAAAGCTGCTCCGGCTAAAGCAACTCCGGCAGCATAAGAAGTCACTAAGAAGTCTTTGTGAACGAATCTGTTCACTCTTATCAAGACTGAAAAATTTAACACCCGGTTCGCCGGGTGTTTTTTTCTCCGTTTTCTGCCCTGAGGTACTGACAGATGATGCTGCGCCGCTACCTGTTCGAAATCACTTTTTCATCAATGATCCTCTGCGGTCTGATTACCCTGTCCTTTTACTTCTGACGTTTTGATCCCCCCTTTATTCCCTCTGCAGACATTTTTTAACGCCCTGATGCCATAAAACAAAAAACCGCCTTTCGGCGGTTGGTATTTTGTCTGTTTCAGAAAGGCTTATCAGTAAAGCAAACGGGCACGAATGGTTCCCGGAATCGCCTTCATCAGTTGCAGCGCGGTAGTCAGCGTATTGATATCCGTTTCTGCATCAATCACCACATAACCGATTTCTGGACTGGTTTGCAGGTACTGCGCAGCAATGTTGATGCCCTGTTCCGCAAAAATCTGGTTGATGCTGGTCAGCACACCCGGACGGTTTTCATGGATATGCAGCAGACGGCTGGCTTTCTCGGTATGCGCTGGCAGAGACGCTTCCGGGAAGTTAACCGCTGACAGTGTAGAACCGTTGTCAGAGTATTTCGCCAGTTTGCCTGCCACTTCGAGGCCGATACCTTCCTGCGCTTCCATCGTCGAACCGCCGATGTGCGGCGTCAGCAATACGTTGTCGAATTCACACAGCGGAGAATTGAACGGGTCACTGTTAGTCGCCGGTTCTTCCGGGAAGACGTCGATAGCCGCACCGGAAAGATGTTTGTTACGCAGCGCATTGCACAGAGCAGGAATGTCGATCACGGTACCGCGTGAGGCGTTGATTAACAACGCGCCAGGCTTCATCTGCGCCAGCTGCACTTCAGAAATCATGTCTTTGGTTCCGGCTGTTTCCGGCACATGCAGCGTGACCACGTCGCTGGTATTGAGCAATTCTTCCAGTGTGGCAATCGGCTGCGCGTTGCCCAAAGGCAGTTTGCTTTCGATGTCATAATAGAAGACGCGCATCCCCAGGCTTTCCGCCAGAATCCCCAGCTGCGTGCCAATGTGGCCGTAACCGATGATACCCAGACGCTTGCCGCGCGCTTCGAATGAACCGACCGCCAGCTTGTTCCAGACACCACGGTGCGCTTTCGCATTCGCTTCAGGAATGCCGCGCATCATCAGCAACATCTCGCCCAGCACCATTTCCGCAACCGAACGGGTGTTGGAGAAGGGTGCGTTAAAGACCGGAATACCGCGACGGGTCGCAGCTTTCAGATCTACCTGATTGGTGCCGATACAGAAACACCCAACAGCCACCAGTTTTTCGGCTGCCTGGAACACTTCTTCAGTCAGCTGAGTACGCGATCGGAGTCCAACAAAGTGCGCATCACGGATCGATTCTTTCAGCGATTGCGTGTCTAAAGCACCTTTGTGAAATTCAATATTGGTGTAACCCGCGGCACGGAGTGTATCAACCGCACTTTGGTGGACGCCTTCCACTAACAAAAATTTAATCTTGTCTTTCTCAAGTGATACTTTTGCCATTTCCCGACCCTATATTTTTCTGGCTGAATTCGAACTGCAAGATGACTGCTCACAGTCAACATAACAAAAAATCCGCCATCATCAATACAAACGATTGCCTGCCCCCCAGCAGAAGGCTCAGCACGCCTGCCGGTTTTTAGCATTTCATGCTGGTTCAATTTTACTGTGCCAGACGTTCAGGAGGAGAAATACAGAAATGTGACATAAGTCACCAAATTAAAGCCTTTGAAGAAAAGATGATTCAGTCAGAAAATTATCATCTTCATAACATTGCGTTATGACAGTGCAATGACGAGGCTTAGGCTGGCTGCCTTGCCCTAAAGCAGCCAGATCTTCTGCTTATATTCTGATTACTTCAGTTTGACGGTTTTGACACCTTCAGAAGTCCCGACCAGCGCCACGTCAGCACCCCGGTTGGCGAACAGGCCGACAGTCACAACACCGGCAATACTGTTGATCTTATTTTCCATCGCGACGGCATCAAGAATGTTCAGGTTATGCACATCAAGGATCACATTGCCATTGTCTGTCAGCACATTCTGGCGGTATTCCGGCAGGCCGCCGAGTTTAACCAGTTCACGCGCAACATAAGAGCGCGCCATTGGGATCACTTCCACCGGCAGCGGGAATTTACCCAGCACATCAACCTGCTTGGAAGCATCCACGATACAGATGAATTTTTTGGCAATCGCGGCAATGATTTTTTCGCGGGTCAGCGCAGCGCCCCCCCCTTTGATCATCTGCATCGAGCCGTTGATTTCATCCGCGCCATCGACATACACATCCAGCGAATCCACTTCATTGCTGTCGAAAACATGAATACCCAGACTCTTCAGTTTTGCGGTAGAAGCATCGGAGCTTGAAACCGCACCTTCAATCTGGCCTTTGATGGAACCCAGTGCATCAATGAAATGTGCGGCGGTGGATCCGGTACCGACACCGACAATGGTGCCCGGCGTGACGTAATCCAGTGCGGCCCAGCCGACTGCTTTTTTCAATTCTTCCTGCGTCATAATGGCTTCTCTGTCTGATAACACGTAAGTGGCGTGAATAGTTCGGTGGAACGAAGAGTGCCGGTGATTATAAAGCATGTCCCGGCAATTTGGATAAACAACACCGCAGCCAGATCACACTTATTAAGTGCAATTGTGCTGCAAACACAAAGATTTTCCTCACCACAAATCCTGACAATCTGTGGCATAGTGTTCGGATAAAATTAAATCTAAGGGACAGAACTCCGATGAAACGCCCGGACTATAGAACGCTGCAGGCACTGGACGCGGTGATCCGTGAGCGCGGTTTTGAGCGCGCAGCGCAGAAGCTTTGCATCACACAATCGGCCGTCTCTCAGCGCATCAAGCAACTGGAAAATTTGTTCGGCCAGCCGCTGCTGGTTCGTACCGTTCCACCCCGGCCGACTGAACAGGGACAGAAATTACTGGCCTTGTTACATCAGGTGGAATTACTGGAAGAAGAGTGGCTTGGCAGTGACAGCAACAATGAAAGCAATGATACACCTCTGCTGCTTTCACTGGCGGTCAATGCCGACAGTCTGGCAACCTGGCTGTTACCGGCGCTGAAATCAGTGCTGGTTGATTCCCCTATCCGCCTGAATTTACAGGTGGAAGATGAAACGCGCACGCAGGAACGTCTGCGTCGTGGTGAAGTGGTGGGCGCGGTAAGTATTCAGCCCCAGCCACTGCCGAGCTGTCTGGTGGATCAGCTTGGTGCGCTGGACTATTTGTTTGTGGGTTCGAAACCTTTTGCTGATCGCTATTTCCCGAACGGCGTTACCCGCTCCGCCTTGCTGAAAGCGCCTGCGGTAGCGTTTGACCATCTGGACGATATGCATCAGGCCTTCCTGCAACAGAACTTCGATTTATCGCCGGGCAGCGTGCCGTGCCACATCGTTAACTCGTCGGAAGCCTTTGTGCAACTGGCCCGTCAGGGCACCACCTGCTGCATGATCCCGCATCTGCAAATCGAGAAAGAGTTGGAAAGCGGCGAGCTGATCGACCTGACGCCCGGCCTGTTCCAGCGCCGTATGCTTTACTGGCACCGTTTTGCGCCCGAAAGCCGCATGATGCGTAAAGTCACCGATGCACTGATCGCCCACGGACATCAGGTGTTGCGTCAGGACTGACAGAATTATCCGGCGTGAAAAGCGGCGTTTAATCGCTTTTCTCCCGGACCATCTCGATCAATGCCCGCAGGCTCGCGGGCACATGCCGGTTGCCCGCGAAGTAGAGAAACAAACCGGGGATTGGCGGGCACCAGTCTTCCAGCACTGCGATTAGCCGCCCTTCTTTCAGCGCAACCTGCGCATAATCTTCAGGAACATACGCGATCCCCAGCCCGTCCTGTGCGGCCTCAATCATCAGTTGCGTATTATCCAGCGTCAGATTTCCCGGCACGTCCACCGCCACTTCCTGTCCGCGTTTGTGGAACTCCCAGCGATAGCGTTTTCCGCTGGGCAGGCGCTGACGCAGACACTGATGGCGGGCGAGATCATCCGGCGTTTCAGGGGCGGGATGCGCCGCAAGATAATCCGGCGAAGCCACGGCCAGAAAGCGCATGTCGGGGCTGAGTCGCACGGCGATCATGTCCCGTGGAACCGCTTCTCCCAGCCGGATCCCTGCGTCAAACCCTTCCCCGACAATATCCACCAGCTTTCCTTCCGCCACCAGATCCAGCGCCACACCGGGATAACGCGCCATGAATTGCGGCACAATATTGCGCAACAACAAGCGGATAGCGCCCTCGCTGCCGTTGATACGTAATTCACCCGTCAGCCGCCCCGGCTCGCCCGCCACGTCTTCCAGCGCCGCATCAAGCCCGTTCATCAGCGGATTAATCCGTTTCAGCAGGCGTTCACCCGTTTCGGTCAGTGACACACTGCGCGTCGTGCGGTGCAAAAGGCGTGCGCAAAGACGATCTTCAAGCCCGCGCATAATATGGCTGAGCGAGGATCGGGTAATGCCCAAAAGATCGGCGGCGCGGCGGAAACTGCGATGTTCAGCAACGGCCATAAAGGCCCTGAGTTCTGCCAGGGTCGGTTTGCTCAATAATGGTTTGCTCATTGGTGTGGAATATTCACCTGTTCATGCGGGTTATTGGGTATTAACGCAACAATAGTATTGCCCTACCCTGAATGTCTGGCAACTTCTGCAACAGAGGCATTTGATAATGGCAAAGACATGGTTTATTACCGGCACATCGACCGGCCTTGGACGCCTGCTCACTGAACAGCTACTTGAGCGCGGTGACCGGGTGATCGCCACCTTACGCAAGCCGGGTGCGCTTGACGCCTTACAGGCGATCTATGGCGATCAGTTGCATAGCATCACGCTCGACGTCACAGACACTCCGGCAATCAGAGCAGCCGTTGCCGGCGCATTCACTAAGATGGGACGTATTGATGTCGTGGTCAGCAATGCCGGTTATGGCCTGTTCGGCGCAGGCGAAGAAACCAGTGACGAACAAATCGACAGGCAGATCGCCACTAACCTGGTGGGTTCGATCCAGCTTATCCGCGCCGTTTTACCCTACCTGCGCGGACAAGGTGGCGGCCGGATTGTGCAGGTTTCATCGGAAGGCGGACAGATCGCTTATCCCAACTTCAGTCTTTATCATGCGACCAAATGGGGGATTGAAGGGTTTGTCGAATCCGTTGCGCAGGAAGTGGCACCGTTTGGCATTGATTTCCTGATCGTGGAACCCGGCCCGACCAGCACAGAATTTGGCGCCGGGCTGGATCATGCAACGCCCTTGCCGTGCTACGAAAAGACACCCGCCGGTGAGGTACGCCGGGCGATTGCATCCGGTGATTTCGCCATTAAAGGTGACGCGGTAAATACTGTCCGGGCGATGATCACCGCTGCCGATGCCGTCAGTCCGCCACTACGTCTGGCGCTGGGCAGTACCGCTTATGCCTCGATCAGCCAGGCGCTGACAGAAAGATTGCGGGTGCTGGAAGCACAGAAACAGGTGACCTTTTCAGCCGATAAAGAAGTCCGACAGGCAACATAAAAGGTCAGAAACAAAAAACCCGCCGGAGCGGGTTTTTTCATTTTTACAGAATCATTCTTACTGAGCCGGGGCTGGTGCAGGTGCCTGAGGCTGCAATTCGAATACCACATCGACCTGATCGTCGAAATGAATACTTTGCTGCTCGTAGGTTTGCGCGACATCGCTCTGCCCTGCGGCTTCGGCGGTTTTATACATACGCGCCACCGGCATCGGCTGGTAGTTAGCAACGTGATAACGAATGCTGTAAACCGGCCCCAGTTTGGTATGGAAACCTTCGGCCAGCGATTTTGCCTGCTGCGTGGCGTTTTCAATCGCTTTCTGACGCGCTTCATCACGGAATTTATCCGGATTGGCGACGCCCAGTTCAACCGCACGCACTTCATTCAGGCCGGATTTCAGCGCGCCATCCAGCAGTTCATTCAGTTTGTCGAGCTGACGCAAAGTTACCTGAACCTGACGCACGGCGCGGTAGCCCTTGAGCTGTGACGTGCCATCTTTCAGGTAGTTATATTCCGGCTGAGTACGCAGGTTGGCCGCATTGATATCTTTTTTCTCAATGCCGTTTTTCTGCAGGAAAGCAAAGTACTCTGCCACGCGTTCATCAGCCTGCTTCTTGGCGCTGGCTGAATCGTTCGCCGACACGCTGACTTCAATCGCCAGCGTCGCGATATCCGGCGTGGCATCCACGCTTGCGGTGCCTGACGTCACGACGTGCGGCCCGGCAGGTAATTCTGCCGCCTGTAACGCCAGCGGTAATGTCCCTAATCCCAACATCGCTGCTACAGCCAATGCTTTCAGTTTCACAGTGCCTCCATTAATCATCAAAGATCTGGCAATAGATAGGTCAAACAATCTGCGAAACCGTAGCATAATCCGTTACAACAGAAACTAAGATTAGTGACAAAACTCAAAATACCCCGGTCTGACGCGCCAGTTGTATTGCAATTCCCCACATAATTGCACCGACGATAAAGTTGATGACGCGCTGCACTTTGCCGGTATTCAGCCAGGGCGCGAGCATGGCGGCGAGGATCGCAAGCCCGAAGAACCACATCACTGACGCACTGACCGCGCCGAGCGCAAACCACGAACGCTCATCATGGCTCAGGCTGCCGCCCAGACTGCCGAGCACCACGAAAGTATCGAGATAAACGTGCGGATTCAGCCAGGTGACCGCCAGCATGCTGACCACGATTTTCCAGCGGCTTTGCTTCGCCACTTCGGCCTGCGCCAGTTCGGGATTTTTGCTGAAGGCAGTACGAAACGCGCCCCAGCCATACCAGAGTAAAAACGCCACGCCGCCCCAGCTCACCAGCATCAGTAAGGTCGGGGATTTGCTCAGCAGCGCGCTGCCGCCAAAGATACCGCCACAAATCAGCGCAATGTCGCTCAGGGCGCACAAACCGGCGATCATCAGATGATACTGACGACGGATGCCCTGATTCATCACAAATGCATTCTGCGGGCCAATGGGTAAAATCATCGCGGCGCTCATCGCCAGTCCTTGCAGGAAAATAGCCAGCATGGGATATCCTTCAGAGAGTGAATAACAGAGATTGCGCGCAGTGTAAGGGCTTAGCCGGTATAAGAGGAAATGGATATTTCTAATCGGTCATTAGACTGGCTTATCAGTGGCAGGATGATATTTCAGGCATGAAAAAGGCGCCCGCAGGCGCCTGAGAAAATCTGAATCCGGGAAGCATACTTTATTCGAAAGTGCGTCGTTCTTCCTGCTGGTTGCCCGCCGCATTCGCCACCTGATACAGGTGAACATCCATCTGCGGATACGCAATATTGATATTGTTTTTATCCAGCGCGCGTTTGAACGATTCCAGCAGATCCCATTTCACGTTCTGTGCATCACCGTTGCTGGTCCAGGCGTACACAATGAAATTCAGGGTTGAAGCTGCCATTTCGTTGAGGCGAACCACGACGTCTTTATCTTTCAAAACGCGCTGATCGGCTGTGATGATATCGGTCAGGATCGTTTTCACCAGATCGATGTCAGAGTCATAACCCACGCCCACCGTCAGCTCGATACGGCTGGTCGGTTCGCGTGAATTATTGATGATGTTACCGGCGATGATTTTACCATTCGGCACCACAATGATTTTGTTGTCCGGCGTACGCAGGGTAGTGGAAAAAATTTGTACCTGAGTGACGGTACCGGCCACGCCGCCGAGATCGACATATTCACCGGCACGAAACGGACGGAAGATCACCAGCAAAACGCCGGCCGCAAAGTTGGACAGCGACCCCTGTAATGCCAGACCGACGGCCAGACCGGCGGCACCGATGACGGCGATCACGGACGTGGTTTGCACGCCAATCCGCCCCAGAACCGCAATCAGCGTGAACGCGATAATCGCGTAACGCACCATGGCGGAAAGGAAGTCGGAAACGGTGATGTCAATACCACGAACTTTTAAGACCCGGCTGACGGCACCGGAAACGACACGGGCGATAATCATCCCCACAATCAGAATGAAGATCGCTGCCACAATATTCACCGCGTAATGAAGCAGTAACGCCTGGTTTCTCACCAACCAGTTGCCAGCATTATTGATGCTGCCCACAACGTTTAAATCATCCATTTAAAGTACCCCAAAATTACACCCTCACGGGCTGCAAGAAACCAAAGCTGCCCCGTTTAACGAGGCAGCAAGTGTTCTGTAAGGTTAACTAACAATGCGATGAAGTGCCAATTTCGCAGCAAAGAGTTCAGATAAATTAAGAATTTGCGTGGCTGTTTTTTAACGGTTCAGGGGTTTTGAATGCCTGAAGGGGGCCGCGGCCGCTCAGCGTAAAGGCTGCGATCACCGTGAAGGTCAGCGCGACGACTCCGAGGATCAGATAGGTGCCGTGGAAACCGATTCGGTCATACATGTTGCCCGCGAAAACGGACATAAAGATGATCGCCACCTGTTTGAAGAAGCAGAACGTCACCAGATAAATCGTCGCCGAGAAACGCACTTCAAATACTGAGGTGATGTACTTGAAGCAACCGACAATCAGGAACGGCACCTCAAACATGTGCAAGGTTTTCAGCACCACCACTTCCAGCGGCGATGACGCGAAAGACGAGCCGATGATGCGCACTGACATGATGGTACCGGCCAGCAGCAAAGCATTCTTGCCACCAATGCGGTTCACTATCAGCGGTGCGAAAAACATGATGCTGGCGTTGAGCAGTTCGCCCATCGTGGTCACATAGCCAAAGACGCGCGTCCCTTCAGAAGATGACGTGAAGAAGGAGGTAAAGAAGTTGGCAAACTGCTGATCGAACACGTCGTACGTACAGGAAACACCGATGACGTACAGCGCCAGGAACCACAGCTTCTTGTCTTTCAGCAGTTCGAGGGCGAGTTTGAGATTGAACGGTTTGCTGTTCGCCCCCAGTTCGTTGGCCACGCGCGCGCTGGACGTGACTTCCGGTTTGGCGATCAGCAACAGGATGGCTAGGATCACCGCACAGCCGGAGCCGAGCCAGAACACAAATTCATTGTTGATGGTAAACATGATGCCGACCACCGATGCGCAAAGCGCCCAGCCGACACAACCGAACATACGTGCACGGCCAAATTCAAAGCTGCTGCGACGGCTGACTTTCTCGATATAGGCTTCAATCGCAGGCGCACCGGCGTTGTAAATCAGGCCAAGGTAAATCCCGCCCACCACCGAACCGAGATAGATATTAATTTTCAGTAACGGCCCAAACACGTAGATAAAGAATGGCGCAAACAGGATCAGCATGCCGGTGATGATCCACAGCAAATGCTTTTTCAGCCCCAGTTTATCCGCCAGTAAACCAAACACCGGCTGGAACAACAGTGAGAACAGCGAAATGCTGGCGAAGATAATGCCGGTGTCGCTTTTGCTGATCTGATTAATATCATGCAGCCAGATCGGGAAGAACGGGAAGTAGGCACCCATGATGAAAAAGTAAAAGAAGAAGAACAGCCCGAACATCCAAAAGTTAGTATTTTTCAGGTAATACATAAGCATTTTCCTTACGTCTGAATATCGCGCCGCCGGGGATTAACACGGCGGCGCAGGCTGTCAGGCACGTTTCCAGGTGAACGAATAATGGTACTGACCGGCTGTCAGCAGGAAATCAGGGCTGACGCTCGGGCTCCACGAATCATCACCGCCGACGCCCATATGGAAACCGTCGATGTTCAGCCAGGTGCCCTCTTCTTCACGCAACAGGTGACGATGGCAGGTGTCCATCAACTGTTGCAGGCTGTAGCGGCTCAGGCCAAAGTGGAAATTGCCACGCAGCGTCCATCCGGCGTAATCCAGCTCACGGGTCTCTCCGCGCAGACCGTTTTCGGTCGGGAAAACGTAAGGCGTGTACATCTCTGTCAGCGGCAAATTCCAGCGCCCGTGCTGCGCAGCCAGACGGCGATCCGGGTAGTTTTCATGCGGTCCCAGGCCCAGCCAGCTAACGTTTTTTGCGGTTTCAGCCAACTGACAGGTCAGGCCAATGCGCCCCGGTGACGGCACGTTTGATGCCACGCGAACCTCCGCGCTGATATGCAGTTCGCCCTGATTATCAATGCGGAAAATCTTGCGGCTCAGCAGTCGCGTTTCTTCCTCCGCCATAAACGCGTGAGTGGTCGTGATCACTACCCCGTCCTGTAACTGATCGGCTGAGATGTTTAATAAACGCGATTCCAGATGGTACATACCCGCCGCTTTCCAGCGCTCAACCCAGGCATTCGGGTCAATACGGGTGACTTCGCTGACGCCGATATCGTTATCCACCGGCGCACGGACAAACTGGTCACGCAGCGCAGAAAGCAGACGCGGCGTTTTGCCATCGAACCACTGTTCCAGCAATCCGCTTTGCTGACTGAACTGCCAGCACTGCGCGCCGTGCAGTACGGAAATCACATCACCTTGCTGATCGAGAACCGGCGTGGCGGCAGAGATTTTTTCCGGCACCGGCAATATCAGCGGTTGCGGCAACTGCCATTGATCCCAGGCACTACGGTGTCCGGCTTCTGACCACGCAGTTGCCTGTGGCTGGTATACCGCAACATTCAGCCACAAATCGCCTTCTGCCTGCGGTATATCGCCCAGATTCAGGGTTTGTTTGCCGTTGGGCGCGATATTCAGTACCGCCTCGCCCTGTGAAATGACTTCGCCGTCACGTTCGATGCGCCAGACTAACTGCTCATTATCACTGTGCCGGAACAGGTATTCGCTTTGTATTTCAATCGTCAAAGGCGAAGTGCCTGTGAGCGAGAACTGGAAAAATTGCTGGGCGCGCTGGGCTTCAAACAAGGACGGATGCGGCGTGCGGTCAGCGAATACCAGACCGTTCATGCAGAACTGCCGGTCATTTGGCGTATCACCAAAATCGCCGCCGTAGGCCATATAACGCTCACCGTTTTCGCTGGTGCGCAGCAGACTCTGATCAACCCAGTCCCAGACAAAACCGCCCTGCAGACGCGGGAACTGACGGAACGCTTTCCAGTATTTATCAAAGCCGCCAAAGCTGTTGCCCATCGCATGGGCGTATTCGCAGAGGATCAGCGGACGCGTTTCGTCCGGCATGCTGATCCACTTTTTAATCGACCATTTCGGTACAGCCGGGAACGGCTGATCCTGCTCAACGCGGGAATACATCGGGCAGATAATGTCGGTCGCCGCGCTGTTGGCGCCGCCGCCTTCGTACTGCACCGGGCGGGTCGGATCGACAGATTTGATCCAGCGGTACAGCGCGTCATGAGTGGCGCCATGACCGGACTCATTGCCCAGTGACCAGATGATGATGCACGGATGATTGCGGTCGCGCTGAACCATGCGCGTCACGCGTTCGCTGAAGGCGTTGAACCACACCGGATCATCCGACAGACGGTTCATCGGCTGCATGCCGTGGGTTTCGATATTGGCTTCATCCACGACGTACAGACCGTATTCGTCACAGAGCCGGTACCACAGCGGATGGTTCGGATAATGCGAGCAGCGCACGGCGTTGAAGTTGTGCTGTTTCATCAGCACGATATCGCGGCGCATCGTCGCTTCGTCCATCACCTGACCGTTTTCGGGATGATGCTCGTGACGGTTGGTGCCCCGGATCAGCACCGGCTGATCGTTCACTTTCAGCAGCCCGTTGCTGATTTCCACCTGACGGAAACCGACGTCACAGGCCTCGGCTTCAATAAGCTGGCCCTGCGGCGAAATCAGGGAAATGACAGCACGGTATAAAGCGGGCTGTTCAGCGCTCCATAATGCGGGCCGGCTGACCGGCAGACGCAGCGTGGTGCGGTCAAATGCCGTCCCGCGTTCATCAATGATTTCACTGCCGAGCGGTTGCTGATGTTCTGCGACCGGTTTATCGCCCTGCCATAACTGGACGCGCACCTGATAATCAGCTGCGGTGTCCTGTGGTACCGCGGCGCTGACTTGTACTTCCAGCTCGGCCTGCGTGAAGCCGTGGAACAGATGCGTGCGCACCTGCAAATCGGTGATCTGCTCTGCCGGTTTATGCAGCAAGGTGACATCACGGAAGATGCCGCTCATGCGCCACATATCCTGATCTTCCAGATAACTGCCGTCGCTCCAGCGCAGCACCATCACCGCCAGACGGTTTTCACCCGCGTGCAGCACATGACTGAGATCGAATTCCGCCGGTAAACGGCTGTCCTGGGAATAGCCGATCCACTGACCGTTGCACCATAAATAGAACGCAGAATTGACGCCGTTAAACACGATGCGCGTCTGCCCGCTGCTCAGCCAGTCATTATCCACAGAAACTGTGAGCGAGTAACAACCCGCAGGGTTTTCTTCCGGTACAAATGGCGGATTGACGGGGATCGGGTACTGCACGTTGGTATAAATCGGCGCGTCATAACCCGCTAACTGCCAGTTTGACGGCACCTGCACAGCATCGGCATCAGGCAGATCCTGTTGCAGCCATTGCTCCGGCACGGCTTCAGGACGGTTAAAATAGCTGAACGCCCACTCGCCATTCAGGTTACGAATTTTTTCTGAAGCCTTGTTGTTTCTCGCTTCCTCTGCATTTCGCCAGCTGTTGAACGGCGGGTGTGCGGGTAATCGGTTGCACTGCGTCGAGGCCGGTTTTTCCCAGTCACGGCGGGCCAGAACAGTGGCCAGCGATGATAATTTATCTTCCGCTGATGGATTCATAATATCTCCCCGGTAAATTGTTATGCGCTCACAATAATATAAACATGCGTAACCGGAGAGAGTAAGTAAAGTGCGGGGATGCGGGAAAGGGACGCGGATCACAAATTCCGCGTCAGTCAGTTCTTAAAAAAGATTTACAGCGCGCTGAGCTGACGTGCGATGCGGATCAGTTCCTGCGATAAAGTTTCCTGCGACACAGTGTCTGTACCCGGTCTGGCGGTTGTATGGCGTTCAACCAAAGAAGTGGGCAGTAACAATGAGGACTGCGGGTGATCGCCATGCGTATGCAGATGCTCTACCAGCCGGTTAATGCTCTCGTGACCGAGCAGGCGGAAATCCTGTTTGATGGTGGTCAGCGGCGGGAAGAAAAATGCGCTGTCTTCAGTATCGTCATAGCCCATCACCGAGATTTGCTCCGGCACCCGCAGGCCAAACTCATGGACAGCGCGCAGTACGCCCAGCGCCATCTGATCATTGGCGACCAGAATCGCCGTAGGGCGTGCGGGCTGATTGAGCAACAATAACGCCTGCTGGTAACCCGAAGCCGCGCTCCAGTCGCCATGCTGAACCGTGCACGGCGTAATATCGTGCAATGCCAGCGTATTCAGCCAGCCTTCATAACGTAAGCGTGCAGATATGGATTCGAGCGGGCCGGTCAGTACGGCGATCTGCTGATGTCCGAGCGCCAGCAGATGTTCGACGCCCTGCTCTGCCCCGCAGTGAGGATCGAACAGAATTTTAAACACATCGGCCTGCGGATCGACATCCAGAAACAGCGCCGGTAAATTGCCACAAAGCTGTGCGATCGCGTCTGCGTCCTCATTCGACAGCGGCACGTTAATCAGCACGCCATCGACACGCTGCGACATCAGTTCATTCACCGCAGTACGACACGCGGCAAGGCTCAGGTTATCAATCATCGATATCACGACGTTGAAACCTAGCTGGTTTGCGCGGGTTTTCATTGCCGACGCGATTTGCGACGGGGCATGTAGCGCCAGCTCGGTGGTCGCCAGCCCAAGCGTGTAACTTTGTTTGCCCGCCAGTTGCTGGGCGACACGGTTCGGGACGTAATTCAGCGCAGCCATTGCCTGTTCGACTTTGTTGCGCGTTCTGACCGAGACGTGTGCAGCCTGATTCAGGACGCGCGAAACGGTCTGATAAGACACACCGGCGTGGCGCGCGACATCATCGAGGGTGACAGATTTTGGCTTCATGGCTCTCTCTTCGGGGATTCTGGCGAAACACGGATAACGGGCTATTGTGGCCGGAAAGCAGGCAATAAAAAAGGGGCCTAAGCCCCTTTGACGATTATCCTCACATTCCGGTGGTCAAGCACCGGAAGCGTAAGAATTACAGTACGTCGATTGCGTTCAGTTCTTTGAATGCCAGTTCCAGGCGAGTCACCATGGAAGACTGTGCAGAACGCAGCCATACGCGCGGGTCATAGAATTTCTTGTTAGGTTTGTCCGCGCCTTCCGGGTTACCCAACTGACCTTGCAGGTAAGCTTCGTTTTTCTTGTAGAACTGCAGGATACCGTCCCAGTTAGCCCACTGGGTATCGGTATCGATGTTCATTTTGATAACACCGTAACCTACAGATTCTTTGATTTCTGCTGCAGTAGAACCGGAACCGCCGTGGAATACGAAGTTCAGGCTGTTGTGTGGCAGGTTATGTTTCTTGCACACGTATTCCTGAGAATCACGCAGGATCGTTGGAGTCAGTTTAACGTTACCTGGTTTGTAAACACCGTGTACGTTACCGAATGACGCAGCGATAGTGAAACGCGGGCTGATGGCGTTCAGTTTTTCGTATGCATAATCAACGTCTTGCGGTTGAGTGTACAGTGCAGATGCGTCCATATGGCTGTTGTCTACGCCATCTTCTTCACCACCGGTACAACCCAGTTCGATTTCCAGAGTCATGTCGATTTTTGCCATGCGAGCTAAATACTTGCTGCAAATTTCGATGTTTTCTTCCAGAGACTCTTCAGACAGGTCGATCATGTGAGAAGAGAACAGTGGTTTACCGGTTTTCGCGTAGTGAGCTTCACCCGCGTCCAGCAGTCCGTCGATCCATGGCAGCAGTTTTTTCGCGCAGTGGTCGGTGTGCAGGATAACGGGCACGCCGTAATGTTCTGCCATCTGATGCACGTGGTGTGCGCCAGAGATTGCACCCAGGATTGCCGCGCCTTGTGGCACGTCAGTTTTCAGGCCTTTACCGGCGATGAACGCAGCGCCACCGTTAGAGAACTGGACGATAACCGGTGAACGGACTTTCGCAGCAGCTTCGAGAACGGCGTTGATAGAGTCGGTGCCTACGCAGTTAACCGCTGGCAGAGCAAATTTGTTTTCTTTAGCAATAGCGAAAACTTTCTGTACATCATCACCAGTGATAACGCCTGGTTTTACGAAATCAAAAATTTTAGACATAGTTCTTTGTCCTGTATTCGTCGGCCGTAGATGGATTGAATCGGTTTGCTATGTCGCGCGGGCTCCACTGTGCAGCCCCCCGCGCGGCAAAGAAGAACGGACAGCATTATGCTCCCCGTTCAGGGTTCATTACTTCTTAGCACGCTCTTCCAGCATCACAACCGCTGGCAGTGCTTTCCCTTCAACGAATTCCAGGAATGCGCCACCGCCAGTGGAGATATAGGAAATTTTGTCAGCGATACCGAACAAATCGATAGCTGCCAGTGTGTCGCCGCCGCCTGCGATAGAGAATGCATCGCTGTCAGCAATAGCCTGCGCCACAATTTCGGTCCCTTTACGGAAGTTAGGGAACTCGAACACGCCTACAGGACCATTCCACAGAATGGTTTTAGCGTTTTTAATGATCTCAGCCAGGCGGTATGCAGACTCATCGCCCATGTCGAGAATTTGTTCGTCATCTTTGATGTCTTTAACAGACTTCACCGTTGCAACGGCTGTTTCAGAGAACTCAGTCGCCACGCGAACATCGGTAGGAACAGGAATGTCGCAGGTTTCCAGCAATTTGCTTGCGGTACCGACCAGGTCTGCTTCGTACAGGGATTTACCGACGTTGTTGCCTTGAGCAGCCACGAAGGTGTTCGCGATACCACCGCCAACGATCAGCTGGTCAGCGATTTTAGACAGGGAATCCAGAACGGTCAGTTTGGTAGAAACTTTAGAACCACCAACGATAGCCACCATCGGACGTGCCGGGTTACCCAGCGCTTTACCCAGTGCTTCCAGCTCTGCAGACAGCAGCGGACCGGCACAGGCGATCGGAGCAAATTTGCCCACGCCGTGGGTAGAAGCTTGCGCGCGGTGCGCGGTACCAAATGCGTCCATCACATAGATGTCACACAGGGCAGCATATTTTTTGGACAGGGCTTCGTCGTCTTTCTTTTCGCCTTTGTTAAAGCGAACGTTTTCCAGAACCACCAGCTCACCTTCGGCAACTTCAACACCATCAAGGTAATCTTTCGCCAGACGTACTGGGGATTTCAGATGCTCTTTGAGGTAATTAACAACCGGCAGCAGAGAAAACTCTTCGTTATATTCGCCTTCAGTCGGACGACCCAGATGCGAGGTAACCATCACGCGTGCGCCTTGTTTCAGGGCAATTTCGATGGTTGGTAAAGAAGCGCGGATACGTGCATCTGACGTTACTTTGCCATCTTTAACTGGCACGTTCAGATCGGCACGGATTAGTACGCGTTTACCCGCTAAATCCAGATCGCTCATCTTAATAACAGACATGGTGAATCCTCTCGTTGATTCTCTTTAAAGTTGCTTGAAGGCCGTTTCGGTCGGGAGACCGGAACAGCCGTACTAGAAACCGCTAGCGGACATTGCCAATGTTGTATCCAACATTCGGTTGGCAAAACCCCACTCGTTATCGCACCAGACCAGTGTCTTAATCAGGTGCTGTCCACTTACCCGCGTCTGCGTTCCATCTACGATGGCGCTATGGGGATCATGGTTAAAATCTGTCGAGACTAATGGTAGTTCGGTATAGTCAACAATACCACGAAAAGCACCTGTTGCAGCCTTTTGCAGCAACTGGTTAACCTCGCCTACCGTCACAGAACCCTCGACAAATACACTCAGATCAATGGCTGTGACATTGATTGTCGGCACACGCACCGAGATCGCTTCAAAGCGATCGCAGAATTTGGGCATGATGCGTGTGATCCCTGCGGCCAGCTTGGTATCGACCGGGATAATGGACTGGCTGGCGGCGCGCGTACGGCGTAAATCCGCATGGTACGCATCGATAACCGGTTGGTCATTCATTGAGGAATGGATGGTCGTTACCGTGCCGGACTCAATGCCAAAAGCATCGTCGAGCAGTTTGATCACAGGGATAATACAGTTGGTGGTGCAGGACGCATTGGACACAATGCGGTGCTGACGTTCGAGCAACTGGTGGTTCACACCGTAAACCACCGTGGCGTCAAGATCATGAGCGCCCGGATGCGCGAACAGAATTTTTTTGGCGCCGGCCGCAAGCTGGGCTTCACCGTCTGCACGGCTGCCATAAACGCCAGTGCAATCAAGCACGACGTCAATGCTCAGTTCGCCCCACGGCAACTGGCTGGCATCAGACTGATGAAGTAAACGGATGGAGTCATCGCCGACGTAAAGGTTTTCACCTTCCTGGCGGACATCCCAGGCAAAGCGCCCGTGGCTGGAGTCGTATTTAAGCAGATGTGCCATGCCTTCAGGGCTGGCGATTTCATTGATGGCAATGACGGAGATTTCCGCCCGACGCCCGGATTCGTATAACGCGCGCAATACGCTACGGCCAATGCGACCAAAGCCATTAATTGCAATACGTATTGGCATACATCTCCCTGTTACACGGTTGTTACTCAATATCAGTAACACCTATAGTAATGCAGCGTGCGTTTACGGTGAATCACCATCATCATCTGTCCGCACAATGCATGCGGCAGAAAAGTTTCAGTTTCAGGCACGATAACAACCTGGTGACGATGTTAAGCTCAAATAGCCTGACTGAAACGGTTCAGCTGAGAATAAACCAAACGATGAATAAAAGGAATAATTCGTAGAACAACCCCGCATTAATCGCGCCGATCGCTGAAAAAAACACCAGTCAATTCTGTGTATTCACAGTGATTTTACTTTTTCGTCACCTTTTCGACAGTGATTTTTCGCAAAAAATGACCGAATGAAACATTTTCAGAATGCAGGCAGTGTAACCGAGTCCGCGTCAGAAGGGTTTGACCTGCGTCATTTCGTACGAAACTGAGAACCGGCGCATGAAAATGCAGGCGAAAAAAAAGCACCCGAAGGTGCTTTTAAGCAGTTTTAAGAAAGCGGGATTACTTCAGTAACGCTTGTGCCTGAGCAACAACGTTATCAACAGTGAAACCGAATTCTTTGAACAACAGTTCTGCTGGCGCAGATTCGCCGAAGCTGTGCATTCCGACGATAGCACCATTCAGGCCAACGTATTTGAACCAGTAATCAGCAATACCGGCTTCAACCGCAACGCGCGCAGAAACGGCTTTCGGCAGGACAGATTCACGGTAAGCCGCGTCCTGTTTGTCGAAGGCATCCGTAGACGGCATAGAAACCACGCGCACTTTGGTGCCCGCAGCAGCCAGTTTGTCTGCCGCTTCTACCGTGATACCGACTTCAGAACCGGTCGCGATCAGGATCACTTCTGGCGTACCGTCACAATCTTTCAGCACGTAACCCCCGCGCGCCACGTTGGCCAGCTGTTCAGCGGTACGTGGTTGCTGGGTCAGATTTTGACGGGAGAAGATCAGGGTAACCGGGCCGTCATTACGCTCGATGGCGTATTTCCATGCCACGGCAGATTCAACCTGATCCGCAGGACGCCAGGTGCTCATGTTTGGCGTAACGCGCAGGCTGGCGATTTGCTCAACCGGCTGGTGCGTCGGGCCATCTTCACCCAGACCGATGGAGTCATGGGTGTACACGAACACGTTGCGGATCTTCATCAGTGCGGCCATACGCACGGCGTTACGCGCATATTCCACGAACATCAGGAAAGTCGCAGAGTACGGCAGGAAACCGCCGTGCAGCGCGATACCGTTGGTGATCGCGGTCATACCGAATTCACGTACGCCATAATGGATGTAGTTACCTGCCTGATCGTCGCCGATAGACTTCGAACCAGACCACATGGTCAGGTTGCTTGGTGCCAGGTCAGCAGAGCCGCCCAGGAATTCAGGCAACACTTTACCGAAAGCTTCCAGCGCATTCTGGGAGGCTTTACGGCTGGCGATGTTCGCAGGATTAGCCTGCAATTGTTCGATGAATTTCTGTGCTTCGGTTTCCCAGTTTGCTGGCAGCTCGCCGTTCACACGACGTTTGAACTCTTTTGCCAGTTCAGGGTGCGCTTTAGCGTAAGCGTCAAACTTGTCGTTCCACGCCGCTTCTTTGGCTTTACCGGCTTCTTTCGCGTCCCACTGCGCATAGATATCTTGCGGGATTTCAAACGCAGCGTATTTCCAGCCCAGTGCTTCGCGGGTAGCGGCCACTTCGGCTGCGCCCAGTGCGGCACCGTGTACATCGTGAGTACCGGCCTTGTTCGGCGAACCGAAACCGATCACGGTTTTACACATCAGCAGGGAAGGCTTGTCGGTAACTTTGTGCGCTTCTTCAATAGCCGCTTTGATAGAGTCAGGATTGTGACCATCAACACCACGTACAACATGCCAGCCGTAAGCTTCGAAACGTGCCGCAGTGTCATCGGTGAACCAGCCTTCTACGTGGCCGTCGATGGAGATACCGTTGTCATCATAAAACGCGGTCAGTTTGCCAAGTTTCATGGTACCGGCCAGAGAACACACTTCGTGAGAAATGCCTTCCATCATGCAGCCGTCGCCCAGGAATGCATAAGTCTGGTGATCGACAATGTCATGGCCTGGTTTGTTGAACTGCGCTGCCAGCGTACGTTCTGCGATAGCAAAACCGACGGCGTTCGCGATGCCCTGACCCAGCGGGCCAGTAGTGGTTTCAACGCCAGGCGTATAACCGTATTCCGGGTGGCCCGGGGTTTTCGAGTGCAGCTGACGGAAGTTAGCCAGTTCGCTCATCGGCAGATCATAGCCAGTGAGGTGCAGCAGGCTATAAATCAGCATAGAACCATGACCATTGGACAGCACGAAGCGGTCACGGTCAGCCCAGTGCGGGTTAGTCGGGTTGTGATTCAGGTAATCGCGCCACAGCACTTCGGCAATGTCTGCCATGCCCATAGGGGCGCCAGGGTGGCCGGAATTCGCTTTCTGCACGGCATCCATACTAAGTGCGCGAATAGCGTTCGCAAGCTCTTTACGAGAGGACATGTTCTACTCCAGGTCGGATTAAAAAAGCAGTCAAGAAAGTCATTTTCTCAGACTCGGCATTAAAACGGCAATCTCTAATCACTCTCGTGATTAAGTTCACAAAATCCGCTTTTAAATCAGGGCGTTTTTTCGGACTTACACTATAGATCGTGCACTGTGAAAAACCTACCTTAACGCTATCCTTACAACCAGAGCCTTTTTCAGGCTACATTTTCTGTTTTGTTAACTTTTTCTGGGAACACAAATTGATGAAATTTCACCCTCTTCTGTTAAGCCTTTTTACCGCGTCACTGGTCAGCGGTTGTGCGACCGTCAATACCGACACTTTAATGCAGTCCGGCGCGCAGGCTTATCAGGCGTATACCCTGAGCGATGCCGACGTCAAAACGCTGAGCGTGCAGTCTTGTGAAGAAATGGATAAAAAGGCGCAGATAGCACCCGACAGCAGCGAATACGCACAGCGCCTGAAAAAAATCTCCGCAGCACTGGGCGATAACATTAACGGCACGCCCGCCAACTATAAGGTTTACCTGACCAAAGACGTCAATGCCTGGGCAATGGCCAACGGCTGTATCCGCGTTTACAGCGGCCTGATGGACATAATGAACGACAATGAAGTGGAAGGCGTGCTCGGCCATGAAATGGGCCACGTCGCACTCGGCCATACCCGTAAAGCCATGCAGGTCGCCTACAGCGCCACGGCGGCACGTTCCGCGATTTCGTCACTCGGCGGCGTCAGCGCAACATTGTCACAATCGCAACTGGCGGATCTGGGCGAGAAATACGTCAATGCGCAGTTCTCGCAGAAACAGGAATCCGAAGCGGATGATTACTCGTTTGATTTGCTGAAAAAACGCGGTATCGACCCGACAGGTCTGGCAACCAGTTTTGAGAAACTGGCAAAACTGGATCAGGGCAGCAGCATCGGCTGGTTTGATGATCACCCGTCTTCAGAAGCACGTGCTAAACATATTCGCGAGCGTATTGCTGCCGGGAAATAATAAAGAGATGCATAAGAAGTCATCCTGCGGTTCGTCACTAAAAGCGTCGGGCCTCTGACTTTTAATTTCCGTGTTAATCATCCAGGCACCTTCGGGTGCCTTAATATTTTTCCTTTCTGCCTCCCCTCCTCTTCAGCATGTCATTACACCTGTACGTTATGCAAGCAAACAAAACCTGATTACCTTATCCACTTTCAATAGCACAATTTGTTTATCATTTTCACGGATTTTAAAACTAAATCCATCATATATTTTGATATATATTTCCATGCACTTTTCCATTTCAATTAGAAAAATCGATCCTTAAGATCTCTTTATCTGATAATTAATAACTTCCCTCATAATAAAATTCAATACTTAAAAAATAATTATAGGATTAATTACACACCCCACAATGAAATATTTAGTTACATCCATATTGCAGTGTGTACAACTTGATATAAACAACAACGTAATTATAACCCCCCCCTTAGTAAGTCTTTGAAAAAAGCTTATTTAGTCCACTAATACTTTCACCTTACTATTTTGTTATTTTCATAATGAAAAGGACATTTCATGAAAAAAATTAAGACGCTCTTCCCTTTATCCGTCTTTTGTCTGGCATTCGGCAGCTTATCTGCCCAGGCAACGGATTTGGGATTAATTACCTTTGATGGTGCGGTCTCTGACACGACCTGTGAAATCACCACTAACAACGGTATTGCAGCGAATAATGTCACTATCTCAATGCCTGTGGTGACGAAAGCGGCAGTGGATGTCACCACTCGCGCTGCTGGCGGTGTCGGTGCCAAAGAGTTCGAGTTAATGCTGAATGATTGCGCCGAATCAGTGAAGAAAGCCTCCGTCAGCTTCTCTTCACAGCAATTTGCTGAATTGTCCAGCGGTACGCTGAAACCTGACTCTACCGTCTCTGGTAGTGCGCAAAACGTCAGTATTGCGCTTTACAACAACACAGCAACCAACGTTAGCCAGGTTCTGATCGGCGACCCGACTGATGTGGCACAAAGCGTGGCTCTGGTCGAAGGTCGTGGTGTGTTTGCCTATAAAGCAGCCTATGTACCCAGTGCTGACTGGTCTGCAACAAATAGTGTTCAGGCGGGTAAAGTAAATACTAACGTCACCTTTACTATGAACTACGAATAATATTCAACGTTAATTAATGATTAAGCGTACCCGATGAACAAACAGGTGCGCTTTTATTATAAAATTTAATAGAGGGAAATATGAATTTTATACCGACACCAAAAATCATTTCATTCTGCCTTGCCGTTCTGGGGTTTATTGCTTGTGATGTCTGTGCAGATGTTGTCATTTCTGGCACCCGGATTATTTATCCGGCTCAGGCGAAAGAGATTACGGTGAAACTGGATAACCGCGGAGAAAAAGCCTTGCTGGTTCAATCCTGGCTGGATGATGGCCGCGAGGATGTGAATCCGCAGGAGATGAAAATTCCTTTCCTTGTGACCCCCCCTATTTCACGAATGAACGCCAAACAAGGCCAGACAGTGAAAATTTCCAGCTTTGGGGGCGAATTGCCCAAAGATAAAGAAACTGTATTTTGGTTTAACGTTCTTGAAGTTCCTCCTAAAGCCCAAAATAGTACCGATGAAAATTTGCTTCAGTTGGCTTTTCGTACCCGCATAAAGTTGTTTTATCGTCCTGAGGGGCTGAAGGGTTCCGCTTCTGAAGCAGCGACGGCATTGACATGGAAAATAGTGAAAAACGGTCAACAGGTTTTTGCAGAAGTGAAAAATGCTACCCCTTACTTCGTCACTGTGAACGAAGCTTTTCTGAATGCGAATGGCCGCAAGTACGAACTGGAGACAAAAATGATCGCCCCCGATTCCACTCAGTTGATGAAAGTCGACGGGCTGACGACGACGGTAAACGCAGGGAAGATAAATTATACCGCAATTAATGATTATGGCGGAAATATGAAATACGAAGTATCCCTTTAAATAAAACCCTGACGCCATCTGATTCATAAAAAAAGCAATATTATGAAAAAAAATAAAATCACAACGGGTTTATTACTGCTTCCTTTGACTATAGGCGTCAGCGCTGTGTGGTCACCCAGGTCCGTGGCGGAAACTGCGGTTACTAATGATAAATCCGATGATCAAGTTGGAGACGATGATGAAAATGTAGAGTTTGATAGTCAGTTTCTCTACAGCACAGCAAACAGTGAAAAAATAGACACCCGCCGTTTTAGCAAGGGAAATCCTGTTGTGCCAGGCGTTTACAGCGTCGGTATTTTTATTAACGGTTCATTAAAACTAAATTCTAAAGTCAATTTCGTTGATAACGGGACGAATATTGCCAGCCCGTGTCTCACGCAAAAATTGCTTGAGCAGTTAGATATCCTCATCGATATCGATAAAGAAGATACTGCAGATATTTCGCCGGAAGGCGGGGAAACCACGTGCATTAATCTGACCGAAAAACTCAGTCATTCAAAGGTCAAATTCAATTCATCGGAACAACGCCTGGATATTACTATTCCGCAGATTTATCTCGCAAAACGTCCTTCTGGTTATGTCAATCCGGCTCTGTGGGAAGAAGGCATTCCAGCGTTCATGCTGTCTTACGACATGAATGCCTACCGTTCAAGCGCTGACGGAGATTCTCGCGACAGCGCCTATGCAGGGCTGAATTATGGCGCGAACTTATCTGGCTGGCGTTTTCGTGCCAGAGGTTCAACCAACTGGGATCAGGAAAATGGCCTGTCCTATACCAGTCAGGATGCTTATGTTCAGCACGATATCACCGGATTAAAAGCCCAGTTCGTTTTGGGTGATACTTACACTCAGGGCGATGCCTTTGATTCCATCAATCTGAGAGGATTCAGGGTGTTCAGTGACAGCCGCATGCAACCGGGTTCATCTAACAACTATGCGCCAGTGATCCGCGGCACCGCAAACAGTAATGCGAAAGTGACTGTCCGCCAGAGCGGTACGGTGATTTATGAAACCACCGTACCGCCGGGACCTTTTGCTCTTGATGACATTAACCCAACGGGTTATGGCAACAGTATAGACGTGACAGTAGAAGAATCAGATGGCACCCGGCGTTCTTTCTCAGTGCCCTTCTCCTCGGTCACACAGATGTTACGCCCCGGTAATAGCCGCTGGGATGTAGGCTTCGGCAAACTCAATGAGAGTTCATCCAGCAACTCCCCCGAGGTGGCGGTGCTGACTGGCTATTATGGGATCAATAATACCTTCACCGGCTATGCCGGTGCTGAAGCGATGTCATCGGACTACCTTGCCCTGCTGACAGGGGTTGCGATGAATACCCCGGCGGGTGCATTTGCCTTCGACATTACCCACTCCCGTGCCGATATCGACGACGACCGGTCACTCGACGGTCAGAGCTATCGAATCTCTTACAATAAGCTGTTGACTGAAACCAATACGTCGCTGAATGTTGCGGCTTACCGATTTTCGACACAGGACTATCTGAGCTTACGCGATGCCGCTTCACTTCAGGATGAACTCAGCCGGGATCCAATGAATGAAGAGGAAACTTTTAAAAATTACGACAGAATGAAAAACCAGATACAAATTAATGTTAACCAGCCTCTGGAATATCGTGAACAGAGTTATGGTTCTCTTTATATGACGGGCAGTTGGGAAACTTACTGGAATCAAAATAAGAAAACGTCTCAGTTTTCTCTCGGATATAACAATAGCTATCGTTGGGCAAACTATAGTATTTCCCTTCAGCGTGAGTATAACGAGAATGGCGACCAGGATAATCGACTGTATGTTAATCTGAGTATTCCTCTGGAAAACATTTTCACGCAGGGTAAACGTCCCGGTGGATTTACCAACCTAAATGCCGGCATAAGCACTGACTTTAAAGGCTCCTCGCAAATGGACATGAGTGCTGGCGGTTATAGCGAGGATAATCGCTACAACTACAGCGTTAATACGTCATCTTCACTCGCCGACTCAGAGAATTTAAATCAAATTGGCGGATACGGAAGCTATAACAGCGCTTACGGCCCCGTGAGTCTTTCCGCCTCTTTAACCGATGACGGAGGACGGCAGGCGTCTTTCGGCTCCAGCGGAGGCATGGTTATTCATGCTGACGGGATTACATTTGCTCCCGGAAACATCAATGACTCCGATACGCTGGCACTGGTCAGCGCCAAAGGGGCGAAGGGCACAAAAATGAGTACGGGTGAAGGTCGGATTGACAGTAACGGATATGCAATCACACCTTATCTTTCACCCTATCAGGAAAATACGGTGGGTCTGGACATCAGCACACTGGAGGCCGACGTTAATATTGTTAATACCAGCACGATTACCTACCCGCGCAGTGGTTCAGTGGTATTAGTTAATTTCGAAACCGATGAAGGCCGCTCAGTTATTATGGAGTTGCAACGTTCCGATAACGGATTCATTCCTTTAGGTGCTGATGTTTTTAATGATAAAAACATCCTCGTGGGAAATATGGGCCAGGGCGGAATGGCTTTCATTCGCGGTATCGATGATAAAGGGACACTGCATGTTGTCTGGGGAAGTCAGTCTGACCAATCCTGTCAGATTAATTATTCCATCCCGGAAAACCCGGAAAAAGTGAACATGACAATCATGTTAAAAAACATCCTTTGCAAAATCACCCATTGATTTCCAGGTAAATAGAATAAACAGGAGAAAAAGAATGAGAAAGGGATACAGAATATCATTCTCGATATTTTCAGCTTTATTTATCAATATAAACATGACACCGACTTTCGCACAAAATGTTAACGTTACTTTTAGCGCTAATATTATTGAAACGACGTGTGAAATGAGACTGGAAGGCGGTTCAGGAAATGGCATTAACAATACCATTCCTGTTGGTTCGGGTGGAAAGGTAGGGTTAGATAAAATTATTGCCGGTGATACTGCTGCTACGGCAACCTTCAAAATAAAAATTGTGGAATGCCCGGCGGGAGTCACATCGATTAAAACCACCATAAAGGGCACGCAGTCAAATTATGCTGACACATTGATTACTAATGGAATTTCAGGTGAAGGGGCATCCTCATTTTTGGGCATTTCTATTGCACGGGCTTCGGCTTCAAACCAGCCTTTTGTGATTAACTCCACCAATGACAGCCAGCGGCTCAACTGGAGCAGCGCAGAAATCAATGCAAAAGAGGTCACCCTGATTTCACGCCTGCAAGAAACGCAATCAAATAAAGGAACAACGGGGAATTTCAGCGCCGTTGCCACCTTTAACTTTAACTATGAATAAAATAGAAAAAATCAGGTTATGAAAGATCTGCATGGAGAAGAATAACGTGAAACCCAATCAAATTTTACTGCTTACAGCAGCATTCATCATGACGTGTTCAGCACATGCCGTTGAGCTCACGCCGACTGAAAATTTAACCGCTACTTTTACTTCTACTATTGAAGCAGGGACTTGTGCTGCCCAGATTCAAGACTCATCAGGGACACCGACATCCGCCATTAACTTTAATGATGTCTATAAATCAGAACTGAAACAGAAAAGTAAAATTCAGCCTTTTAAACTGGTTTTCAGCGATTGCTCCGGCGTTAAATCCGCCGAGATCACCGCCAACCCAACAGCAGGAGCCTGCTCCGGTACCGGAGCCAGTGGTGATTCATTTGCCAACAATGGCGGCACTGCAGCGGCGACTGCGGTTGAACTCTGGCGGAATGCACCTGACAGCGGCACTCAGTTCAGTTGTGTCGACAGAGCCACACCGCAAACGGTCACACTCACCACTGCGGGCACAACCCTGAATATGAATGCCCGAATGGTGATTGCAGCAGGCAGTACACTATCAAATGTTACCCCAGGGAACTTTATTGCACCGATCACGTTTGTGATTATCTATCAATAAATCGCCGAGCAAAGACTAATGGAAGGAATATGATAAATCACCCGGTGAATATGAATAATACATTATTACGTTTGTTAACGGTATTAGCCGTGGGGTTTCCTTTCGTCACCAGTGCAGAAAGTGATCTCAACCTGAATATACAAGCTAATATTCTCGAGACGACCTGCCACTTAACCGTAAAAAATGGCGGCGCCATTCATTTACCTACCGTCAGCGTCAATTATTTTGATGATCGCGGTTCCCCGCCTGCGCCAATATTACCCACTGATCAGCTGGGCGGTTATCCGTTCACTGTTAGCCTGAGCGAATGCACGGATGTGATAGAGAATGTTCATTTCAGTTTTGCCCCGCAATCAGGAAATTTCGCACCTGGCTCTAAACAGGTATTTATCAGCGAAACAGACGGTGCAGCAGATGGCGCCGATAACGTGGGCCTGGTGATATTTTCCCAGAAATACAACACCAATGTGCTGGAGGCAGACGGTTCTTCCGATGTGAATTTCCCGATAAACGCCGCAACACCCGTTGCTGAAATAACGGACTATCACTTCTACACACGTTATCAGAATACAGGCGCTGTCTCAGCAGGCCGGGTTACATCAAAAGTATTAGTGAGTGTTAGCTATGAATAATCATTTACCTTTTAATACAGTGTATATACGGTCGTCTCGTTTCATCCGCACATTCATTTTTACCGTTTTATTAGTACTAACGGGGGATTTAACCGTTAAACCGGCTGAGGCGGCAGAAGAATGTTATTTCAGGGACGCTCCCTACACCGCCACACTAAGCTTTTCCGGCCCTGTGGTTTCCCTGTTACCGCACGTTTCCAGGACGCAAATGATTACGGACTTAAATCAAAAAGCAACCACAACTAGGAATGCGCGTACCGATTGTCGCGCGGGCGATTCTGGTGAGATTTTATATGGGATCGCCGGCGCCATTCCTCAGGTTGACGATTACGCGGGGGCTTCCCCCAGTGCGGGGTTATATGCCACCAATATCCCGGGGATCCTTTATTCAGTTCAAATCAGAGGCACCGGGGCCAGTTACAGAATTCAAGCTTTTATGCCTTATTTTTACCTTGAAAATGAAAGCACGGCACAGTATACCTCCAATATGGAAAGCTCAATGGATGGGGGTCAGTGGTATGATTACTATATTGTGCTTTTTCAGACCCCCCAGTTCACCGGTATACCCGCAGGCGTAACCTCCATTCGACCGGCTTCGGCGGGTTATATTGGTGGATTCAGGGTGGGTAAGGAGGACTCTGACAACCATCATATTAGTCTGAATATGAGTACTTTCTCCTTCCCCGTGCAAACCCCAACCTGTACTGCGCTGGTCAGCAGTGCGGGCGGCGGTACTATCCCGCTGGGGGATTACAGTGCAGCAAAAGTCAATTCAGGGGCTACCAGCGTGATGAAATTCAGCCTGAATGCTTCCGGCTGTACGAATGTGAACATGTTTAAGACCCGGGTGACGACGAATATTGTCGCGCCGGGGAACAATATGTTGTTGGGTAATTCGGTGACGTCAAGTGCGGCAACCGGGGTAGGTGTGAAAATCACCACGGGTTCTGGCAGTCAGTTAAAACCTAACGACACCAATTCCGTTTACTCAGTGACTGATTTGAATATGCCCTCATCTAAACAATTACAATTCAACGCGCAACTGGTCGGCGATTCCAGGAATATTTCGGTAGGACGCTTCTCTGCCACCGGTACTTTTGTTGTCAATTATGAATAGTAAAAAAATGGCGAAGGGGGACCCCTTCGCCATTTTATTGGGACGGTAATACGACGTATTATTTCAACGAATTATTCATCTTCTTCCAGATACGTATAACCGTATAATCCGGATTCAAACTCTTCAACAAACTGCGCCTGCAATTCCGCATCCAGATCAGTTTCTTTTACCTGATCGCGGAAACGGGCCAGCAACACATTCGGATCCAGCTGCACGTATTCCAGCATATCCGCCACGGTATCGCCTTCGTCGGACTGCTGCACTTCAATGCTGCCGTCAGGGAAGACAAAGACATCTACCGCTGCGGTATCGCCGAACAGGTTATGCATGTTGCCGAGAATTTCCTGATACGCACCGACCATAAAGAAGCCCAGCACCGGCGGATTCTCAGGGTCGTACGGCGGCATCGGCATGGTTGTGGCTACGCCGTCACCGTCGATGTAGTGATCAATAGTGCCGTCGGAATCACAGGTGATGTCCAGCAGCACAGCACGACCTACCGGTGGCTTATCCAGACCTTCCAGCGGCAGCACCGGGAACAACTGATCAATACCCCACGCATCCGGCATCGACTGGAACAGCGAGAAGTTGACGTACAGTTTGTCCGCCATACGTTCCTGCAATTCGTCAATGATCGGGCGGTGTGCACGGTTGCTCGGATCCAGCTGATCCTGAATTTTGTTGCAGATATTCAGGTAGATATCTTCCGCCCAGGCGCGCTGCGTCAGATCCAGAATACCGTGTGCGTATTGCGAATGGACATCATGCAAATCCATCTGGCTGTCGTGCAGCCATTCACGCAATGAGCGGCGGTTTTCCGGATCGTGCATTTCGTTCCAGGTATCCCACATGCTGCCCAGCGCGCGCGGTGCATCATCTTCAGGCGCAACCGGCTCTTTGAACTCGTTACGTTCAACACCAATCACATTGGAGACCAGCACGGTATGGTGCGCGGTCACGGCGCGGCCAGACTCGGTGATCACCGTCGGGTGTGGCAGGCCATGTTCGTTACAGGCATCGCCGATACCCCAGATGACGTTGTTAGCGTATTCATTCAGGCCATAGTTCACCGAGCAGTCAGACTGCGAACGGGTGCCTTCGTAATCCACGCCCAAACCACCACCCACGTCGAAGCACTGAATGTTGACGCCCAGCTTGTGCAGTTCAACGTAGAAACGCGCAGACTCACGTACACCGGTCGAGATATCACGGATATTCGCCAGCTGTGAACCCAGATGGAAATGCAGCAGTTGCAGGCTTTCCAGACGCCCTGCTTCACGCAGCATTTCGACCAGTTGCAGAACCTGAGAGGCCGCCAGACCGAATTTGGATTTCTCGCCGCCGCTGGACTGCCATTTACCGGAGCCCTGCGAGGAAAGACGTGCACGCACACCCAGACGTGGGATCACGTTCAGACGTTCGGCTTCTTCCAGCACCAGTTTAATCTCCGTCATCTTCTCGATAACCAGATACACCTTATGACCGAGCTTCTCACCGATCAGCGCCAGACGAATATATTCGCGGTCTTTGTAGCCGTTACACACGATCACGGAACGGGTCATCCCGGCGTGCGCCAGAACGGCCATCAGTTCAGCTTTCGAGCCAGCTTCCAGACCCAGCGGTTCACCGGATTCCACCAGCGATTCGATCACGCGGCGGTGCTGGTTAACCTTAATCGGATAAACCAGGAAGTAGTCACCCTCATAACCGAACGATTCACGCGCACGTTTGAACGCCGCGTTAATCGAACGCAGACGGTGCTGCAAAATTTGTGGGAAACAGAACAGTGCCGGCAGACGCTGACCGTCCTGCTCACGCATGTCTTTCACCAGTTGTGCCAGATCAACACGGGCAGAAGGCTCGTCAGGATCCGGGCAGACACTGATGTGGCCCAGTTCGTTGACGTCAAAATAGTTGTTACCCCAATAGGCAACGTTGTAAGTGCGCAGCATCTTGCTGGCATCACGATCGTTCACGGCAACCTCCTGCATGGAGCGCAAAGAAACAGTATCGCCCGCGTGTGACGGACGGTGGGACTGGATGTCATCAGACATAGGTAAATCCTCTTTCTATACTGACAACATGGCCAGCCACTATCGCAGTAACAACAGGTGAGAACAACCCGCAAGGCTGGCTTTCAGACAGGATAAAACCCTGCGAGCCACAGCCACGGGACTGTTTTCCACTCATATCATTGTAAAACACGTTTTTAGACTCCGTGTAACGAGTCGGGAGAAATCAGGAGCAAATGCCCCGGGAGATTGCAGGCTACATCAGTTATATGTCGGGAATGCGATGTTCACGCAGACCTGAGCTTACTGAGTAGCGTACCGATGTCGGTGACTGACCTGTCTGTAATCAGGCTGTCTGAAACATCGCAGAGATGACAGACGCTTTTCTGAATGAAGGTCTGAAAGAAGTGCTGCAGAACGCAATAAAGGCTGCAGGGGATGCTGTTGAAATGTTACAAACGGTAAAAAGTGGGTCATTAAACTAACCACCTCCACACGTGCCACGCATCACCCGCGGGCATTCGAGCTGAGAAAACAGTAATTACTGGAATACGCTGCTTCTGCAGGGCCTGCAGAAATGTGCATAGCGCGCGCCGTTTATACCGATAACACGCTGTAAATGCAAAATGAAAATGCAGTACAAATAGTTTCAGACCGTGAATATCACTGCAAACCCGCACAATAACACCCACTCCGTCACAAAAATGACTGGCATTCAGAACGCCTGCTATCCTAAAATAGCCATCCAGATGTTAATCCGTCCACACGCTTGGGTGGTTTAACGCGCAAACTGCTTCAAGGCTTT
This sequence comes from Rahnella sp. CJA17(1/100), assembly GCF_963881615.1. Taxonomy (NCBI): domain Bacteria; kingdom Pseudomonadati; phylum Pseudomonadota; class Gammaproteobacteria; order Enterobacterales; family Yersiniaceae; genus Rahnella; species Rahnella sp. CJA17(1/100). Next base: position 84,108 of record NZ_CAWOJA010000005.1, read on the forward strand.
GCCTAATGGGGACATGCAGGACGCATTGCGACAATGGCGAGCTCTGCTCCTCATCTGCCAGTCTCCCCAGTGCTATGCAGTGATATCTAACCCGTCGTATGTAAGGTAAAGAACATAATGGCTAAACATCTCTTCACGTCCGAATCCGTTTCGGAAGGACATCCAGATAAAATCGCTGACCAGATTTCCGACGCGGTACTGGACGCAATTTTAGAGCAAGACCCAAAAGCACGTGTTGCATGTGAAACTTATGTCAAAACCGGCATGGTCCTGGTTGGCGGTGAAATCACCACCAGCGCATGGGTCGACGTTGAAGAAATCACACGTCAGACTGTTCGTGAAATTGGTTATATCCATTCCGACATGGGTTTCGATGCCAATTCCTGCGCAGTACTGAGCGCTATCGGTAAGCAATCTCCGGATATCAATCAGGGCGTTGACCGTAGTGATCCGCTGGAACAAGGCGCGGGCGACCAGGGTCTGATGTTTGGTTATGCGACCAACGAAACCAGCGTACTGATGCCAGCACCTATTACTTATGCTCACCGTCTGGTGCAGCGTCAGGCTGAAGTGCGCAAGTCAGGCACCCTGTCATGGCTGCGTCCGGATGCGAAAAGCCAGGTCACTTTCCAGTATGACGAAGGCAAAATCGTCGGTATCGATGCCGTGGTATTGTCTACTCAGCACTCTGAAGACATCTCGCTGAAAGATTTGCAGGAAGCGGTGATGGAAGAAATCATCAAACCTGTCCTGCCAGCAGAATGGCTGAACGCCGGTACCAAATACCACATTAACCCGACTGGCCGTTTCGTGATCGGTGGCCCGATGGGTGACTGCGGTCTGACCGGTCGTAAAATCATCGTGGATACCTACGGCGGCATGGCCCGTCACGGTGGCGGTGCGTTCTCTGGTAAAGATCCGTCTAAAGTTGACCGCTCAGCGGCCTACGCGGCACGTTATGTGGCGAAAAACATCGTGGCTGCCGGTCTGGCAGATCGTTGCGAAATCCAGGTGTCTTACGCTATCGGCGTGGCAGAACCGACTTCCATCATGGTGGAAACCTTCGGTACCGGTAAAGTCTCCAACGAACAGCTGACCCTGCTGGTGCGCGAGTTCTTCGACCTGCGTCCGTACGGTTTGATCCAGATGATGGATCTGTTGCACCCTATCTATAAAGAAACCGCAGCCTACGGTCACTTTGGTCGCGAACATTTCCCTTGGGAAAAAACCGACAGAGCCGCTCAGTTGCGCGAAGCCGCGGGTTTATAAGAAACCCACGCGACATAAAACCTCTCAAACCCCGCCGCAAGCGGGGTTTTTTATTTCTCTGGTTTCCCTTTATTTTCTTTTTCCTTTCTTTTTCATCATTCTAATACCTAAACAGCTTACAACAACAGATAAACACAGTTGTTTTATCTGAATGATTTTTAAGGTTATTTTCTTAGATGCATTCTTATTTATTTTACTTAATACATTATGTAGATATGCGTAATATTTAAATTACCCCCTGTCTTTTTTTTAACATTGACGATAACTAACATAAAATACTGATTAAAAGCCCTTCATAATCAGTATGGTGAGCGTTTTTTCAAATGTTATATTTGTGTTGTCGAACATTTATACTTAAACAAATAACACAAATAGCTAATTTGCGTGCCATTGACCTGAACATTCATTGAATCTATTATTCACCCCATCGAAAGCGTTCAGACTAATATTTACTCAAAGGGAATTAACGAAATCTTCTTCAGGATAGCGACTTATTAAACATTGAGAAAATGACAATGCCATCAAATAAATTAAAATCATTAATAATGATTTTAGCGGCCTCCCCATTACTTTTATCAGCATCATCATTTGCAGGAATAAGCGTCTACCCTATTTCGGTTCCTATGCAGAAAAGCGGTGGCGCACAAATTAGCGTAACAACAAACTCCGCTACCACGGAATATGTAAAAACGACAGTAAAGAAAATAAATAACCCGGCAACGCCGCAGGAAAATGAAACAACAATAACTCAGTCATCTGGCAACGGTATTGTTGTGACACCGGAGAAATTCGGACTGGCACCCGGCACCACCCGAATTATACGTCTGATTAATATTCAGCAACCGCAAACAGAAGAAGCGTACCGCGTTTACTTTGAAGGTGTTCCGGGGCTGAATAATAACGGCGGGAAAAGTGACCAGAAGAATCAGACCAAACTCGGCATCAGCATGATCTGGGGCGTACTGGTTACCGTCCCGCCTGCCGCACCGCGGCTGGACTTCACGCTGAACCTGGAGAGTCGTGAGGTAAGCAACACCGGCAATATTCATCTTAAAATTAACAGTATCGGTTTATGTCCTCAGCAACTCACTGATGACGGATGTAAATGGAGTAAACCGATAAAAAATAGCATTTACCCTAATCAGCACGCAACGTTATCTCCGGCATTATTTAAAGGAAATAATTACCACGTGGTGAAAGTGAAATACTTCAACTGGACAGATAAAACCGTTGGCGTAAAAGAATTCAGCGCAAAATAGATCTCATTATTTTGCATAAAGAATAACTCTTGTTATAAACCCCGCATATCAATATGCATCTTCTAAATTAGGAATTAAAAATGAAATCAATTATCAAACCACTGCTGGTCACTGCAATCATGGGCTTCGCTATTAACGCTTCTGCTGTACAGAAAGATATTACTGTGACTGCAAACGTTGACGCCACTCTGGATATGACCACTGACACTGGCGAAGTATTACCTTCTACGATGGAAATGACTTATATGCCTGGCGTAGGTCTGGAACCTGTTACACAGATGACCAAGATCTATTCTAACGATGCTGAAAAAGATGTGAACATCAACCTGGCAGGTACCCCGCAATTAATGGATACCGTGGGTACCAACCCAAATATCCCACTGACTGTTAAATACGGCGAACTGACCCTGACTCAGGCTCAGCAGACCATGGCTGCAACTACCCTGTTCCCGAACGGCGATACCACTAACGGTTCCATCATTCAGCCTCTGAAAGTCAGCCAGACCACTCAGGCACCTGTTGCTTCCGGTAACTACAGCGGCGTTGTCAGCGTGGTACTGACTCAGGCAACTGAAACGCCATAAGCGTTCATTCCACCTGAATCACTCCTCATCGGCCTGTTAATCAGGCCGATTCTTTTCACCTCCCAGATTTTTGAATAAAGGAAAAACAATGAAACCTAACTTGAAAGTGTCGCTCTGCTTTCTGGCGATTCATTTTGCTTTATTCAGCAATCTTGCTTTAGCTGTCTCTGACGTTCCTCCGGGTTTCGAAGAGCTGGTCTCAGGTCAGAACGTCTGGCTGAACGTCAATCTGCTCGGCCAGTCTGCCGGCTTATTTGAAGCCAGCGTCACACTGGAAACCATACAGTTTAAAGACCCGCAGGCGGTACTTACCGCACTGAATCTGCCGCTGAAAACAGGCACGCCGGATTACCAGAAAATGCTGGCGACCTTGTCTGCACCGCTTCCCCGCCATGGCAACCTGGCCTGTGGCAGCAATGCCGATGCCCGGGGCTGTGGTTATCTGGAAACCGACTCGCTGGCGTTGATTTACGATGAAAACAACAGCGCCGCCGACGTCTTTGTCAGCAAAGCACTCGTGCCTGATGCTGATAAAAAAGCCCTTTATTACACCCCGACCGCGCAGACTGAAAATGCCTTAATTCATCAGCAAACCCTGAACGTGGCAGCGCAGGATCAATACCAGAGTCTGTCACTACAAGGCTCCGGCGCACTGGGCGTGCTGACCAGCGGCTATGTGGGTTTCGACTGGTCGCTTGATTCTTACAAAAGTGACGACAGTGACAGCCAGACAGTATCTGTCGATGATCTCTATTTCCGCCAGAGCTTAGGTAAGCGTCACTACGTGCAGGCCGGACGCATGGACTCACGCGACCTTTCCAGCAACCTGGGCGGTAATATCAGTTTCTCGCTGTTACCGCTGAATGCGATCGATGGCGTCCGTGCCGGGAGTTCCCTGAGCTACCTGAATCTTGATGAAGCCAGCAAAGGTTCACCGCTGGTGGTACTGCTTTCCAACAAATCCCGCGTCGATGCTTATCGCGGCAATCAGTTGCTCGGCACGTTTTATCTCAATAACGGTTCAAATACGCTGGATACCGGCAACTTCCCGAGCGGCAGTTATGCCGTCACCCTGCGAATTTATGAGAATAACCAGCTCGTGCGCACCGAAACCCAGCCGTTTACCAAAACGGGCGGGATCAGCGACGGGCATATGCAATGGTTTGTACAGGCCGGTGAAACGGCAGATAACAAAGTTGTCAGCTCAACAGATGACGAAGAAAATGACAGCACATCACGCAAACCGGTGATGCAAGCCGGTGCGCGTCTGCCGGTGTTTGCCGAGCTGACAGCGACGGCAGGTATTGCCAATACCGATAATGAAAATTATGGCGAAGCGGGCCTGCAATGGACACACGGTTTTAACGGCAAAGTGATCGACGGCGTGCTGGATATGCAGACCAGCGTGTTTAGCGGCACCGACGGTTCCAAAGGTAACGTTGAGCAAATCAGCTACAACGACGGTTTTTCCATGAGCGTCTATCGCAATGCCGCATACGGTAAAAGCTGCACCAGTGCCGATGTCGGGGAAAATGATTATGCGGATATTGGCTGCTACGAATCCGTTAACGCCACACTTTCCGTGCCGGTTAAGGGCTGGTCTGCCTCTCTGGGCTACACTTACAATAAAAATACCAGTCTCTCACCGGACTCTGCGACGTACGATCCTTCAAAACCTTTTGAAGACAACATGATCAACAATACCGAATCACAGAGCACATCCAAAACCTTGCAACTGAGCCTGAATAAAAGCTTCAACTGGAAACAGATGACGATCACCACGCGTTTTGGTGGCTACCGTCGTCAGAGCAGCAGTGACAGCGATAGTGACAAAGGTGTCTACGTCGGCTTCTCCCTGTCACGTAATACGCCAAAAGATGCGCAGCTTCGCAGCAGTAACACTTCATTCAGCACCGATTATCAGGGCAGCCAGAACGGCGATGCGCAGATGACGTATAACGCCAGTCAGAACTGGGACTGGGGCAGCAATAACGACCGCGAACTGGGTATTGATGTGGGCGGCACAGATACCGACAACGCTAACGCCTCGGTTCATGGCCGTCTCAATGGCCAGTATGGCGAAGGCGAACTGACCGTTTCCGACAGCTATGACAATGAGCAAAAAAACCATCAGGGCGCAGTGACCGGCAGCTACAGTTCTTCCGTTGCGGTATCTAAATCCGGCTTCTTCTGGGGGCCAGGCGGTACAGGCTCACCGGGTGCTGCGGTAGCCGTGAAGGTGAAAGGCAGTAATGAAGAAGAGGCAGATGCCGCAGATGACGCACTGATCGACGTTTCAGTTCAGGGCGGCGGCGCGGCCCACATGAAGCAGAACAGCAAAGCGTTATTCCCGGTGACCGGTTTTGAAGAAGGTAAGGTGTCCGTTGATGAAAGCCGTGATGTCAGTTCAGGTAGCCAGGCCAGCATTACACAGGGCGCAGGCAGCCAAAAATTGTTCCTCCTGCCGGGGAAAATGAAAGTACGCGAAGTGACGATGGAATCGCATTATACCTATGTCGGACAACTGGTTACCGCCACGGGTGCCCCCCTCAATGGCGGCAACATGCTCAATGCCAATGCTTTCAGCAGTTCGGAAGATGGCGGCTTTACCGCAGAAATGACGTCATTAGCAAAAACGCTATATGTCAAAAACGGTGAGCAAAATTACCAGTGCGCAGTCACCGTGCAATCAAGCCGCGATGTCGTGCGTTATGTCGGTAAAACATTGTGTAAACCGGTTCAGCCCGCGGATTTGCCCGCTGCAATTCGAGAAAGAAAATGAAACATAAACAACTTCTGACTGCTTTATTTATTTTACTGAGCACCCTGTTAGTCACGTTGTCCGATGCGCAGGCTGACACGGTTGCTCCGTTGGATCACAGCATCAATACAGAACTGAACATCGCGAAGGGTACCGCATCAACGGTAAATATATGGTCGAGAGAAAGCGGCGGATACGACTCGACTAATTCCAGTCGCTGGGGCCTTAACTATTGGGCCTGCACGTCAAGCACCAGCGATGAAAATGGTAAATGCCCAACGGGTAAAGGCGGATATGCCGCCTATCTGCCGGTTTATCTTAAATTTACGGAAAAGCGCAGTGGCGCAACGCAGACTCTCGAATTGCAGGGAATACGCGAAGCCTACTGGTATAACGGAAATTGCGCGATGTATGGCGATCCTAAGCCCATGAATCAAAGCGCACAAAACTCCTGCAGCGGTGATTCAACAGATGGTGTTAACTTAACCCTGAAAATCCCTGCCACCGAACTCAATAAGTTACCGGTTGGCGGCATCTGGACTGCTCAGCTAAAAATCCTTCTGCATAACAGCAGCGGAACAGAGGTTTATCACTGGGATTCCAACATCACAGTCAATCTCACCGATACCAACAACCAGCAAATCTATTTACCCGAATTTGGCGAAGCCGCACCGCGTGTTGACCTTAACCTGCGTCCATTGCCCGGCACTAAAGGTAATCAAATGCAAATGAACGGCTCGGCTACTATAGATATGTGTTTGTACGATGGGTATGGCTCGAACAGCAGCAGTTTCACCATAAAATTTGACGATCAGCAGCAGGGGACAACCCAGCGCAATAACGGATACTTCTCTATTTATTCTGATCACGGCGACACTAATTTGGATTCAGGACGCATTGATTATTATGTGCGAATGCAGGCACCCGACGGCAAATACGTCAGCGTAATACGCGGTGATGATCTGGTGATTTCTGATATTCAGACCGCTCATATCCGGCCTGTACATCTGCCCGGGATCCCACAGGCAGTATTGTGTGTTCCTGCGCCACTGGAACTCAGCACCAAGACAATGGATATCAACAGTAAACAAGCCGGGAATTATACCGGACATCTGATTGTGAATTTTACACCGCAGCTTTAGGCGATTCTTAAAATGGATAGAAAAGAAACGTACTTTCTCGTCATTCTGTTAATCCTGTTTAGCGCCCTGACAATAACGTCAGCGAAGGCCGAAAGAGTTGAACCTGCGGGTCGGGATACGCCCGTTACTGCTACGTTTGATCGTTCCTCCCCCCCCTCAGAAATCGATATCTGGGTGCAGCAAAGCGGGGGATATGATACGGATAAAGATTCGTTATGGGGCCGAAACACCTGGATTTGTTTATCCAGCTCCAACCCCGTTAATGGTCAATGCAGTACCAATGTCACCGGGGTGGTCAGTGGCAAAACTTCCATTCCCATTCTGTTAACCGAGCAGCGGTCTCATACAACGGCCATTATTAATCTCACCGCTTTTCACTATTTGACGTCCGATATCGGGACATCTTGCTGGCCTGCGGGCAATCTCTGGGGTCCCTATCTGGTCAATGCCGGCATGGAAGTCACCTGTTCAGATGGAAATAAAACCGATAATTCATTACTCAACGTCAATATTTCTGCCAATGAACTGAAGAAACTCCCTGTCGGAGGCATCTGGAAAGCTGAGTTAAAAATGAGCTTAATGCAGTGGGATCCGCGTATTAAACTCGCAGATTGGAACGCCCATATCACCCTCAACGTCACCGACAATAACAACCAGCAAATCTATTTACCCGAATTTGGCGAAGCCGCACCACTGGTGAATCTCAATATGCGTCCGTTGCCCGGCGCAGGCACCCAAAAAATGTCTTTTACTGGCAGAGCAAATATTGATGTCTGCTTATATGATGGTTACAACGCCAACAGTAGTACCTTTATGCTCACCCTTAACGATGACTTCACCGGACAGAGTGACCGTTCAGGACTCAATTTTTCCATCGTCCGCCAGGGGGGGAATGTGAATGAAAAAAGAGATCGCATTGATTACACGATTAATATTCTCAACCCTGATACGAATACCATGCAAACCGTGAGCCGTGCCCGTCAGATAAATTTCACAAAGATACAACAGGCACATATCCGACAGGTACATTTACCGGGCATCCCGGAACCGGTCATTTGTGTGCCTGCGCCGCTTGAGCTCAGTACCGATTATATAGAAGTGAGCAGTAAAAATGCCGGATATTACCGTGGCACACTTCAGCTTAATTTCACCCCGTCTCTTTACTAACTTCACCCGAAGGCGACATATATGCCACGAAGAAATTTTTCCGTCTCAGCCATGCAAGTGCTCCCGTTACTGATGCTGGCGATGCCTGCCCTGTGCTTAGCCAATATCACCGTTTCACCGATGAAAGTAACGCTTAACGAACAACATGCTGCTGCACTGGTCATCAGTTCTAAAAGCGAAACTACCCAGTATATTCAGGGAAAAATCACCGAGGTTCATAACCCCGGCACACCACAGGAAAGTGAAACGCCTGCACCACAGGGCGCACAAAACAGTCTGGTGGTCTCGCCGCTAAAATTTGGTTTGCCCGCCGGTAACAGCCAGCCGGTGAGGATCGTCGGCCTCGGTGAAAGCAACGAAGAAAAAATCTACCGCGTGCATTTTCAGTCAATGACTCCGGAAGAATTCAAAAACCCTGCCAGCAACAAAAATTTCACCAGCGAACTGAACCTGACCATTGTCTGGGGTGTAGTCGTCATGGTGCCGCCAGCAAAACCGGTCACCAGACTGGGTTGGGATCCATCCACTCAGCAAATTACCAATACCGGCAATATCCATCTGCTGGTACAGCGTATTGGCCTGTGCGACAGCGATAAAAAGGAAGCACGGTGCCAGTGGAAAGAGCTGAAGAAAAACGTCTATCCGGGCAAGCCATACACCCCATCGTTACCATTTTCGGCTTCAGCATCGTCTGAAAAAGTCCGAATTGAGTATTTCAACGATTACACTCAAAAGCAGGAAGCGGGAAGTTTTACGGCCAGATGATGGCTAAAATGAAAACGGTTACAGAAAATAACTTGTTATAAATTAATAATTTATTTGTATATGTAAAAGTTTGAAACACTGTATTGATTGATATAAATCAATTTATGAGCTATTACTCTCCGGCACATCTCCTTCCTGTTACGCTATCCGTTTGAAACCCTTCAGAAACAAGATACCCAGCCACACCTATTAGTGTAAACGATTACAACACTGTGACCGGGTTCACGTTAAGCTGTGTGCAGGGTTAATAACATAACAGCCTAAGCATTATTACAAACTCAAAACGATTGCATTATTTTGGAGACCGGATGAACAACTCAACTTCGACCAAAGGAAAACGCTCGAACAAAAGCGTCACTTTCTTTGTCTGTTTTCTTGCTGCACTTGCCGGACTGCTGTTCGGCTTAGATATCGGCGTCATCGCGGGCGCCCTGCCCTTTATCAGCCATGACTTCCAGATTACTAACCACCAACAGGAATGGGTTGTCAGCTCCATGATGTTTGGTGCCGCCGTCGGTGCTGTCGGCAGTGGCTGGCTGAACTTCCGTCTGGGACGTAAATTCAGCCTGATGATCGGCGCAGTTCTGTTCGTTGTCGGCTCCCTGTGTTCCGCCTTTGCGCCCAACACAGAAGTACTGATTGTTGCCCGCGTTCTGCTGGGTCTGGCTGTCGGTATTGCCTCTTACACCGCACCGATTTACCTGTCAGAAATCGCACCGGAAAAAATCCGCGGCAGCATGATTTCCATGTACCAGTTGATGATCACCATCGGTATTCTGGCCGCATACCTGTCGGATACCGCGTTCAGCTACACCGGCGCATGGCGCTGGATGCTGGGCATCATCACCATTCCGGCATTGCTGTTGCTGGTTGGCGTCTTCTTCCTGCCGGACAGCCCGCGCTGGCTGGCCGCCCGTGGTGATGACGGTAAAGCACGCCGCGTACTGGAAAAACTGCGTGATTCCAGTGAGCAGGCAAAACATGAACTGGATGAAATCCGTGAAAGCCTGAAAGTAAAACAAAGCGGCTGGGGTTTGTTCGTTAATAACAAAAACTTCCGGCGTGCGGTTTACCTCGGCGCTCTGTTGCAGGTCATGCAGCAGTTCACCGGTATGAACGTCATCATGTACTACGCACCAAAAATCTTCGGCATCGCCGGTTTCGCCAGCACCTCTCAACAGATGTGGGGCACGGTGATCGTCGGGCTGGTTAACGTTCTGGCGACGTTCATCGCCATCGGTCTGGTTGACCGCTGGGGCCGTAAACCTACGCTGAAACTGGGCTTCCTGGTGATGGCCGTCGGTATGGGTGTGCTGGGTACTATGCTGCATATCGGTGTCGAATCCGATGCGGCGAAATACTTCTCCATCGCCATGCTGCTGATGTTCATCGTTGGTTTTGCGATGAGTGCCGGTCCGCTGATTTGGGTACTGTGTTCTGAAATTCAGCCGCTGAAAGGCCGCGATTTTGGTATCACCGTGTCTACTGCGACCAACTGGATCGCCAACATGATTGTCGGCGCAACCTTCCTGACCATGCTCGACAGCCTCGGCAATGCCAATACCTTCTGGGTATACGCCGCGCTGAACGTGGTCTTCATCTTCATCACTATTGCGCTGATCCCTGAGACCAAAAACGTCTCTCTGGAACACATCGAACGCAACCTGATGAAAGGTGAAGCCCTGCGCGACATCGGTAAGTAAGTTAGCAATAAATAAGCCTGCCATTCCTCCCCTGCAAAGGGGAGGAATTCCATATTGCATCTCTCCCCCGCCAGATTTATCCTTCGCCAGATGAAAACCTCACGTCTCCCCATCGCCCTGCAACAAGCCGTTATGCGCTGCCTGCGGGAAAAACTCCAGATGGCAAATCAGTTTTTTGGCACCGATTACACGGAGCCGGAAATCAGCTATCAGCAACGCGGCACCAGCGCGGGAAGCGCGTATCTGCAACACTGGCAAATCCGCCTTAATCCGGTATTACTGCTGGAAAATCAGCAACCGTTTATCGATGAAGTGGTGCCACACGAGCTGGCCCATTTGCTGGTATACCGCCGTTTTGGTCGCGCTCCTGCACCGCACGGCAAAGAGTGGCGCTGGATGATGGAGCACGTGCTGGGTGTCTCAGCGAGCAGAACCCACAAGTTCGAAGTGGCATCCGTGCAAAGTAAAACCTATCCGTATTTATGCGCCTGCCGCGACCACCAGTTGACCGTACGTCGCCACAATAAGGTGATGCGCAAGGAGTCGGAATACCGCTGCCGCCATTGCGGCGAACTGTTACGTTTTAACGCTAACGGCATCACTAATTGCTGATTTTTCAATCACTCATTAGCAGCAAAGTCCCATTGTCACATCGCGCCGCATCCGTTACCCTTCCGGCCTTTTAGTCCTGGGTCTTTCAGAAACATGTTTCATAAAACGTTCTTATCTTTTCTGTTTATCAGTGCGCTGACACCGCTGAGCGCCTTCAGCCAGTCCGGCAACGCCATCAATAACTTCAGTCAGGCCAAAGCCGCTGCCGTTAAAATCAATCAGGGCGCGCCAACATTTTACTGCGGCTGCAATATCAGCTGGCAGGGGAAAAAAGGCACGCCGGATCTGCAATCCTGCGGTTACGCGGTACGTAAAAGTGAACAGCGCGCCAGCCGGATCGAATGGGAACATGTGGTTCCCGCGTGGCAGTTCGGCCACCAGATGCAATGCTGGCAGGATGGCGGGCGCAAAAATTGCGCGAAAAGCGCCGACTATCGCAAGGTTGAAACTGACCTGCACAACCTTGAACCGGCCATCGGTGAAGTGAACGGCGACCGCAATAATTTCATGTACAGCCAGTGGAACGGTGGCGAAGGTCAGTATGGCCGCTGTGAAATGAAAATCGACTTCAAAGCGAAAGCCGCCGAGCCGCCAGCCCGCGCCCGTGGGGCCATTGCGCGCACTTACTTCTACATGCGTGACCAGTACAAACTGAATTTATCCCGCCAGCAGACACAGCTGTTTACCGCCTGGGATCGCCAGTATCCGGTCACTTCATGGGAATGTGAACGCGATAACCGCATTGCCAGGGTACAGGGGAATCACAACCCTTACGTTCAGCAGGCTTGCGTGCAAAGAAAAAGCTAACCTACTATAGAGCACAATAGTCAGCGACAGGGCTGGCAACAGTTGCCAAAATAGCCCACTTCACCACTTTAAGGACAGCAGCCACACATGCGCATACCCCGCATTTATCATCCGGAAAACCTGACCGCTCACAGCGAGATTGCGTTGAGCGAAGATGCCGCCAATCACGTCGGACGCGTTCTGCGTATGCAGCCGGGTCAGGCGATTCAGTTATTTGACGGCAGCAACCAGGTCTTCGAAGCCAGCATCACGCAGGTTGATAAGAAAAGTGTGCGTGTCAGCCTGAATCAGGGCGTGCTGGCGGATAATGAATCCCCGCTGAATCTGCATCTTGGTCAGGTGATCTCGCGTGGTGAGAAGATGGAATTCACCATTCAGAAATCTATTGAGCTGGGCGTGAATACGATTACTCCGCTGTTTTCCGAGCGCTGTGGCGTCAAACTTGACGGCGAACGTCTGGAGAAAAAATTGCAGCAATGGCAGAAAATCGCCATTGCCGCCTGCGAACAGTGCGGACGTAACCGTATCCCTGAAATTCGTCCGGCGATGCAGCTCGAAGCCTGGTGCGCCGAACAGGACGACAGCCTGAAGCTGAACCTGCACCCGCGCGCCAGCCACAGCATTAACACCCTGCCGCTGCCGGTAAGCCATGTCCGCCTGCTGATCGGTCCGGAAGGCGGTTTATCCGCTGAAGAAATTGCAATGACCTCCGGCTACGGATTTACTGATATCCTGCTGGGACCCCGTGTTCTGCGTACAGAAACCACAGCACTCACCGCGATTACAGCCTTACAGGTTCGTTTCGGCGATCTGGGTTAAGAGGAAACCAAATGATTAAGCTTGGCATCGTGATGGATCCGATCTCTTCCATCAACATTAAAAAAGACACCAGTTTCGCTATGTTGCTGGAAGCGCAGAGTCGTGGTTACGAACTGCATTACATGGAAATGAATTCCCTGTATCTGCGCGGCGGCGAAGGCCGTGCGACCACCAAAAAACTCAGCGTGAAGCAGGATTACGATGGCTGGTATGAGTTTGGCACAGAGCAGGATATCGCCCTGCAGGAACTGGACGTGATCCTGATGCGTAAGGATCCGCCGTTCGATACCGAATTCATTTATGCCACTTACATCCTCGAACGTGCCGAAGAAAAAGGCACGCTGATCGTCAATAAACCGCAGAGCCTGCGCGACTGTAACGAAAAGCTGTTCACTGCGTGGTTCCCTGAACTGACGCCGGATACGCTGGTTACCCGCAATGCAGCGCAGTTGAAAGCGTTCCATAAAGAACACACTGACGTGATCCTCAAGCCACTCGATGGCATGGGCGGCGCTTCCATTTTCCGTCTGAAACCTGAAGACGCCAACGTCTCCGTCGTTATCGAAACACTGACCGAACACGGCAGCCGTTTCTGTATGGCACAAAACTACCTGCCAGCCATCAAGGACGGTGACAAACGCGTTCTGGTGGTCGACGGCGAACCGGTGCCTTACTGCCTGGCGCGTATTCCGGCGCAGGGTGAAACCCGCGGTAATCTGGCTGCCGGAGGCCGTGGCGAAGCCCGTCCGCTGAGCGAAAGTGACTGGGCAATTGCCCGTACCGTCGCGCCAATCCTCAAGCAGAAAGGCCTGATTTTTGTCGGTCTGGATATTATCGGCGATCGCCTGACGGAAATTAACGTCACCAGCCCGACCTGTGCACGTGAAATCGAAGCCGCCTTCCCGATTTCCATCACCGGCATGCTGATGGACGCCATCGAGAAACGTCTGGCTTCACGATAAGCACAGATTAAAATCGATAAACGGGTTGTTCAGCATTGCTGGATAACCCGCTTTTTTTGGCGAGCCTGACGTAATAAACTGGCCTGCCTGCACTGATTTCAATTCTGAGGTTAAACATCCTGCATACCATGAATCTACAACATCACTTTCTAATTGCGATGCCTGGCCTGGATGAACCCCAGTTCAAACGTTCGGTCGTGTACATCTGCGAGCACGATGAAGACGGCGCCATGGGTCTGGTGATTAACAAACTGGTCGACGATTTCACCATTGAAAGCGTACTCGACAAACTCGACATCACCCCCGAACCCCGTGACCTGAGTATTCGTCTTGATCGCCCGGTTTTTTCCGGGGGCCCGCTGGCAGACGATCGCGGTTTCATTTTGCATACGCCGCGCGAGGGTTTTGGCTCCAGCATCCGCATCTCTGACTGCACGATGATCACCACCTCGAAAGACGTGCTGGAAACGCTGGGCACGCCCGATCAGCCAAAAGATGTGCTGGTGGCGCTGGGTTATGCCGCATGGGAACAGGGCCAGCTTGAAAAAGAATTACTGGAAAACTCGTGGCTGACCATTGAAGCCAGCAGCGATATTTTGTTCCGCACCCCCATTGCTGACCGCTGGCGCGAAGCAGCGAAAATGATCGGCGTTGACGTCGGACAGCTCGCCACCCATGCGGGGCACGCATAATGGCAAACCGCACGGTTTTTGCTTTCGACTTCGGCACCAAAAGCATCGGTCTGGCTATTGGTCAGGAAGTCACCGGCACCGCCCGTCCGCTGACCTCGTTTAAAGCGCAGGACGGCACACCGGACTGGCAGAAAATTGAAAAACTGCTGAAAGAATGGCTGCCGGATCTGGTGGTTGTCGGTTTGCCGCTGAACATGGACGGCACAGAACAACCCCTGACCGCCCGTGCGCGCAAATTTGCCAACCGTCTGCATGGCCGTTTTGGCGTTCAGGTTGAACTGCACGACGAACGCCTGAGTACCGTAGAAGCCCGCGCTGATTTGTTCGATCGCGGCGGTTTCCGTGCGCTGGATAAAGGCAGCGTGGATGCCGCTTCCGCCGTCATTATTCTGGAAAGCTGGTTCGAGAAACAGTGGAGTCAGTCCTGATCTTCCGCCAGTAATCCCGCACGTTGCCGTTGCTGACGGCTTTGTGCGAACGTCTGCATGCCGGCCTGCGCGCCGGTTTGCAGGATATCCGCCAGCTGATGCGTTTTCCCTTCACGAATTAAATTGCACACCGCCGGTGTGGAGGTCAGCACTTCAAAAAGCGCTACCCTTCCCGCTTTTCTCCCATCCTTTTCTTCAGTCACCGCCAGTTTTTGCGCGATCACGGCCCGCAGGCTGCCCGCCAGTTGCGCGCGGACAAACGCTTTTTCTTCTGCCGGAAACACATCAACCAGCCGGTCAATGGCCTGTGTGGCGTTGCGCGTATGCAGTGTCGCGAGAACCAGATGTCCGGTTTCTGCCGCCGTCAGCGCCAGCCGGATACTGTCAGTGTCACGCAGTTCGCCCAGTAACAATACATCCGGATCTTCACGCAGAGCACCGCGCACCGCTTCGCCAAATGAACGCGTATGCAGCCCGAGTTCGCGCTGCTGAATCAGACATTGCCTGCCAGTATGGATAAGCTCGATGGGGTCTTCCAGCGTAATAATATGGCGCTTCGCATGGCGGTTGAGATGATCAATCAGCGCCGCCAGCGTGGTGGATTTCCCGCTGCCCGTCGCACCGGTGACCAAAATCAGGCCGTCTTCCTGCATAATGACGTGCTGCAAGATATCCGGCACCCTCAATGCAGCCAGCTCGGGGCAACGGGCAGGCACCGGTCTCAGCGCCGCAGACAACCCGTGCAGTTGCTGAAAGATATTGAGCCGCATCCGCACGCCATCACCCAATGTCAGCGCTTTATCCACCTGTCCGGCCAGCTGCAAAGTATGTTGTTCAGTGGCATCCAGCCACCCATGGATCAGCCCCAGCATCTGCGAAGCCTCCACCACCGGCAGATCTTCACAGCGACATAATTCCCCGTCAATGCGCAACACAGGGGGATAGCCGGTACAAAGGTGCAGATCGGAGGCATTTTGCTTTACACTACGTCCCACTAATCCATCAATATCCATGTTGAAATCCTCCTGAGTCCCTATGAGCCTTAGTCAGCAAAACGCTATTGAGCAGAACTTACAGAATGTCCGCGAGAAAATCGCAGCCGCTGCACAACATTGCGGCAGGTCTCCAGAAGAAATTACCTTGCTTGCAGTCAGCAAAACAAAACCTGCGAGCGCTGTCGAAGAAGCGATTGCCGCCGGGCAGTTAGCTTTCGGCGAAAACTACGTGCAGGAAGGCGTGGATAAGATTGCCCACTTTGCCGGACATCAGCCTGCGCTGACCTGGCATTTCATCGGGCCATTGCAGTCGAATAAAAGCCGCCTGGTGGCGGAGAATTTCGACTGGTGCCATACCATTGACCGCCTGAAAATCGCCCAGCGGCTGAACGAACAACGTCCGGCCGGTTTAGCGCCTTTACAGGTGCTGATTCAGGTCAACATCAGCGATGAGGCCAGTAAGTCCGGCATTGCAGTGGGCGATATCGCAGAACTGGCCCGACAGATTATGGCGATGCCCCGC
Source organism: Rahnella sp. CJA17(1/100) (assembly GCF_963881615.1). Lineage (NCBI taxonomy): Bacteria > Pseudomonadati > Pseudomonadota > Gammaproteobacteria > Enterobacterales > Yersiniaceae > Rahnella > Rahnella sp. CJA17(1/100). The sequence continues at coordinate 100,596 of NZ_CAWOJA010000005.1, forward strand.
CTGATACTGCGCGGCCTGATGGCGATTCCGGCAGTGGAAACGGATCACGCTCGACAGCTTGAGGTCTTCGGCAAGATGCGGGATGCGCTGAAAGATTTACAAAATATTTGTCCGCAGGCCGATACGCTGTCGATGGGTATGACCGATGATATGCCTGCGGCAATTGCGGCTGGCAGCACGATGGTTCGCATCGGGACCGCCATTTTCGGTGCCCGTGATTACAGCATAAAACAGTAACCTTTATCTTTGGGTTTACTGCTTTACTCTTGATAGGCTCAATTCAGCCCCCATTAAAAGCAAGGAGCATGAATGCAACATCGCAAAATCAGTTTTATCGGCGCCGGTAATATGGCGGGCGCAATTATTTCCGGCCTGGTCGAAAGCGGCTATCCGGCAAATCTCATCAGCGTTTGTGCCCCTTCCACCACGCATCGCGATGCGCTGGCTGATAAATATGGCGTGCAAAGCAGCAGCGATAACAGCGGCTGTGCAAAGGAGGCGGATGTCGTTGTTTTGTCGGTAAAACCGCAAATGATGGCCGATGTGTGTAAAGCACTGCAAAAAGACGTGGATTTTAGCGACAAGCTGGTACTGTCGATTGCCGCAGGCGTCAGTGTGGCGCGCTTCTGCGAGTTGCTGGGCGATAATCTGAACATCGTGCGTATCATGCCGAACACGCCATCTCTGGTCGGGAAAGGCATGAGTGGCCTGTACGCACCTTCTCAGGTTTCTCAGGCAGACCGTGATTACAGCGGTGAACTGATGACCGCCGTCGGCAAAATTTGCTGGGTCGATACCGAAGAAGGTATCAACCACGTAATTGCCGCCGCAGGCAGCGCCCCGGCGTATTTCTTCCTGTTTATGGAAGCAATGCAGGCTGAAGCGCAACGTCTGGGTTTCAGCGCTGAAACCGCACGGATGCTGGTTGAGCAAGCCGCCAGCGGCGCCAGTGCTTTAGTCGCCGCCAGTCCGGACACGCCATTGTCACAACTTCGTGAGAATGTGACGTCCAAAGGCGGCACGACGTTTGAAGCTCTGAAGGTTTTCACCGACCGTAAATTACCGGAGATTGTCTCCGAGGCCATGCAGGCCGCCATTACCCGCGCGCAGGAAATGGAAAAACTGTTCTAATAAGAGCAAATAATAAAATAACACTGCCCAAAATCATTCGTGTTGCCTCAAGACGACACGCGAAGGATGAAGGGCATAGGAGAATTATGTTAACGCTGACGTTTCTGGTTAAAACCCTCATAGATCTCTACGTGATGGTTCTGCTACTGCGCATCTGGATGCAATGGGCACGTACAGATTTTTATAACCCGTTTTCACAGTTCGTGGTGAAAATTACTCAGCCAATTATCGGACCACTTCGCCGGATTATTCCGCCGCTGGGCCCGATTGACAGCGCGAGTTTGCTGCTGGCGTTTATCCTTTGCACCATCAAATTCCCGCTGCTGTTGCTTATTCAAAGCGGCGCTATTTTCTTTGGTCTGAGCAGCCTGCTGATTGGCCTGATAGGGCTGGTTAAAGCCGCCGGTTATCTGGTGTTCTGGCTGGTGATTATCCGCTCGCTGATGAGCTGGGTGAGCCAGGGCCGCGGGCCGATGGATTACCTGCTGATGCAACTGACTGAGCCGCTGATGGCGCCAATCCGTCGTATTCTTCCGGCGATGGGCGGCATCGATTTCTCGGCGATGGTGGTGATCCTTATCCTCTATATGCTGAATTATCTGGGGATGGATCTGCTGGGTGCGTTGTGGTTCCAGCTTTAAGCCCGGCGTTCTGGCAATCTGATGCGCTGGTTTTGCGGCTGGTTATCCAGCCCAAAGCCAGCCGCGACAGCCTGGTGGGTTTGCATGGCGACGAACTGAAAGTCGCCATCACCGCCCCGCCGGTTGATGGTCAGGCGAACACACATCTGGTGAAATTTCTCGCGAAACAGTTTAAAGTCGCCAAAAGTCAGGTCAGCATTGAAAAGGGCGAACTGGGCCGCCATAAACAAGTCCGCATTACACATCCGCAAAATATCCCGACTGAGGTCGCGGTACTGCTCGCAGAATAACGTTTACGTCAGGACTCTCCCATGCAGAAAGTCGTATTAGCTACCGGCAACGCCGGTAAAGTGCGTGAGCTCGCACATCTTCTGGCCAGTTTCGGGCTGGACGTGGTCGCGCAAACGGAACTCGGTGTTGAATCTGCCGAAGAAACCGGGCTGACGTTCATTGAGAACGCCATCCTGAAGGCCCGCCATGCGGCAGCGGTCACCGGTTTGCCAGCCATTGCTGATGATTCAGGTCTGGCGGTGGATTTTCTCGGCGGCGCGCCGGGGATTTACTCCGCACGCTACGCAGGCGTTGATGCCAGCGATCAGCAAAACCTCGATAAACTGCTGGTGGCGCTGAAAGACGTGCCACAGGGTCAGCGCGATGCGCAGTTCCATTGTGTGCTGGTGTATATGCGCCACGCTGAAGACCCGACGCCGCTGGTGTGTCACGGCAGTTGGGCCGGTGAGATTACCTTTGCCGAAGCAGGCGAAGGCGGCTTCGGTTATGACCCGATTTTTTATGTTCCTGAGCTGGGCAAGACCGCCGCAGAACTGACCCGTGAAGAAAAAAGTGCGGTCTCGCACCGTGGACAGGCACTGAAACTATTGCTTGCCGCGATGAAAGAGGCTGTACAAAAGAATGCGTAAGTTACCGCCGCTGAGTCTCTACATCCATATTCCGTGGTGCGTGCAAAAATGCCCTTACTGCGATTTCAACTCGCACGCGTTAAAGGGTGAAGTGCCGCATGACGATTATGTCGCGCATCTGCTGGCTGATCTGGATGCAGACCTGCATCTGGTGGGCGGACGCAGTGTGGGGACGATTTTTATCGGCGGCGGAACCCCAAGTCTGCTGAGCAGCGAAGCGATGCAGAATCTGCTCGACGGCGTGCGTGCGCGGTTGCCGCTCGATGCTAATGCTGAAATCACCATGGAAGCTAATCCGGGTACCGTCGAAGCAGACCGCTTCAGCGGCTATCAGCGCGCCGGTGTGAACCGTATCTCCATTGGCGTGCAAAGTTTCGATGCGCAGAAACTGGAGCGTCTGGGGCGTATTCATGGCCCTGACGAAGCCACGCGCGCGGCGCATCTGGCGACCGGCCTGAACCTGCGCAGCTTCAATCTGGATCTGATGCACGGCTTGCCGGATCAGACGCTGGAAGAAGCGCTGGACGATTTGCGTCAGGCTATTGCACTCAACCCGCCGCATTTGTCGTGGTATCAGCTGACTATTGAGCCGAATACAATGTACGCCTCGCGCCCGCCGACCCTGCCGGATGACGATGCACTGTGGGATATTTTCGAGCAAGGCGACCAGTTGCTGACTGCGGCTGGTTATCAGCAGTATGAAACCTCGGCGTATGCCAAACCGGGCTACCAGTGTCAGCACAATCTGAACTACTGGCGCTTCGGGGATTATCTCGGCATCGGTTGCGGCGCGCATGGCAAACTGACGCAGCCCGACGGGCAAATCCTGCGTACCGTAAAAACCAAACATCCTCGCGGCTATATGCAGGGACGTTATATGGACAAACAGCATCCGGTCGAAACCGAAGATTTGCCGTTTGAATTCTTCATGAACCGCTTCCGCCTGCTGGAAGCCGCGCCGCGTGAAGAGTTTGGTCTGTATACCGGGCTGGATGAGTCGGTGATACGCGCACAGCTTGACGAAGCGATCACCAAAGAATATCTGGTGGAAACCGCCACGCACTGGCAGATCACCGGCAAAGGAAAATTATTCCTCAACTCACTGCTGGAGCTGTTTTTGGGGGAGTAAGGTGCAGTTCACAAAGGACGGTTCGTTTTCCCACAAAAAAACCGCGTAATCGCGGTTTTTTTGTGTCTGTCATTTAGCCGGTTACTTTTTCAAATCCGCCAGCAAGGCTTTGTGCTGAGTATCCAGATTCGTCACACGCTTACAGACGTCATCGCCAAAGGCTTTGAACTCTTTTTCCTGCTTGTTCCACTCTTCCTGAATGGCTTGCTGCAGCCCGCCAAGATTACCCATCATCGCCTGCAACGGATTCCCACCGCTGGTAGCCTGTTTGAGGCCCATTTCGTTGATGCTGTCCTGCATCACGCCGCCCATGGTTTGTTCCATCAGCTTCTGACCGTTTTGCTTAACCTGATCCACCGCTTTATGGTGGAAGGTCAGACCGTCGGCGCGGTGCTCAATGATCAGGTTCATTTGTTGCTTCAGTTGCTTGTCGAGCGTGACCAGACGGTTACGCACGTTGCTGTCGGTGCCCAGTTTCTCGACGATCACCCGATCTACCGCCACGCGGCCTTTTTCGAGATGCGCCGTCGCACCCTGATCAATCCACGGCAGGTCGCGGCGCAAACCGGCCTGATAATCGATCGCTTCCTGACGCTGTCTGGCGCTCAGGGTCATGTCTTTACCGTTGAGGGTCACGTTACCATTTGGCGTGATCAGCAAATCACCGCTGTTGCCGACCACCTGAACGGTCTGCGGCTTAATGATCACATCATCTTTAGGCTGTACGGCACACTGATAGTCCGCCTGTGCGCTCCACGCACTGAGAGCCAGCAACGCAGCAAGTCCGGTTTTTACCACTCCACTTTTTACTAACATGTACTCTCCCTTAAGACAGCAAACTCAAAAAATTGAACGGCCAATACGTTGCGCCAGTAGTTCTAAGGCAGCAATACCTGCCAAAGAGTTCCCTGCCGCATCAAGTTCCGGCGACCATACCGCGATACACATCTCACCCGGCACCAGGGCAATAATACCGCCACCGACACCGGATTTGCCCGGCATCCCGACGCGATAGGCGAACTCACCCGCACCATCGTACATACCGCTGGTCACCATCATCGCATTAATCTGCCGTGCCTGACGGGCATCGATGAGCGGTGTCTCGCTACCCAGCGGATGCCCTTTATTGGCCAGATACACAAACGTCCGCGCCAGTTCTTCACAACTCATGCGCAATGCGCAGTAGTGAAAATAGGTGTGCAAAACGGTGATGACGTCGTTGTCGAAATTACCGAAAGACTTCATCAGATAGGCAATCGCCGCATTGCGGTCGGAGTGCTCAAACTCGGAACGCGCAACGTGCCGATCGTAGTTGAGATCTGCCGATCCGGCCAGCTGACGCACCACTTCCAGCATTCTCTGCTTCGGTGCCGAAAGCCGGGTTTGCAGCATATCGCAGACCACCAGTGCGCCCGGATTGATGAACGGGTTACGCGGTTTACCCTGTTCCAGCTCAAGCTGTACCAGAGAATTGAATGGCTGACCGGACGGCTCTTTGCCGACACGCTGCCAGATTTCGCTTTCCTGATAACGGGTCAGCGCCAGCGTCAGGCTGAGAACTTTTGAGATCGACTGGATCGAGAAACGAATATCGGCATCACCGGCACGAAAGATCTCCCCTTTCGTGGTACACACGGCGATTCCTAAATGATCGGGGCTGACTTCCGCCAGAGCAGGAATGTAACCGGCCACTTTACCCCGACCTATCAGCGGCCTGACCTGCGCAAGAATATCTTCCAGCAAACTGTTATCAAGTTCGGTACCCAACGTCCTGCCTCCAGATGTAACAAAGGTGCCGGAAGGCACCTTTATGAGATTCAGAGATCCTCAGGATCTGCCTAAATCATTCGAGTTGTATCAAGGCGACAACTGAACTTATCCCCGGGAGCTTACAAAAGTAAGTGACCGGGGTAAGTGAAGGCAGTCAACGCAGAGACAATTCGAAGGATGACGGCAGAATCAGTCCCACCAGATATCGAACAACTCTGAAACTTCCACGTCTTCCATTTTATGGTCTTCTAACCATTTTTTGACCAGCGCACGCTGTTCATCAGTGCAATGGCCGATGTCCTGACGGCAAACCAGACCTTCCCATTGCAGATAGCCACTGCCGTCGAAGGCCAGCTTGTTTGGCTCGATCACACCGTCAATGAATTTATCCAGTGATTCGTCAATGGTTTCTACCGCGGTACCTTCCGGGAAACGCCATTTTACAGAGAAGCCCAGTTCCTGGAACTCGGCAATGTGTAACTTCTTACGTAAACGACGACTGCGATTTGTAGCCATTATTGCTTCCTCTCAAACATCAGATCCCATACGCCGTGGCCTAAACGCTGGCCACGCATTTCGAACTTGGTCACCGGGCGGGATTCCGGACGCGGGACATAATTGCCCTCCTGCGACAGGTTCACCCAGTTTTCTAAACTGGTCATGACGTCAAGCATGTGCTCCGCATAAGGCTCCCAGTCGGTTGCCATGTGGAATACACCGCCCACTTTCAATTTCTTGCGCAGCTTCTCAACGAACTCCGGCTGCACGATACGGCGCTTATTATGACGCGCTTTGTGCCACGGGTCAGGAAAGAATAGCTGCACCATGTCAAGCGAGCCATCCGGAATCATTTTTTCCAACACTTCGACCGCATCGTGACACATTACGCGCAGGTTACTGACACCCTCTTCATGCGCGGTCGCAAGACAGGCACCGACGCCAGGCGAGTGAACTTCAATGCCGATGAAATTCTGGTCCGGGTTCTGTTTCGCCATCGTGACCAGCGAGGTGCCCATCCCGAAACCGATTTCCAGCACAACCGGTGCCGGGCGACCAAACAAGGCATCAATTGCCAGAGGTTCTGCCTGAAACTCCACGCCCATCACCGGCCAGAAATTGTCCAGCGCGAATTGCTGACCTTTGGTCAGACGGCCCTGACGGCGGACAAAACTACGGATACGGCGCATCGCGCGACCGTTCTCGTCGAACTCCGGTGAAATGACGTCGTTTTTCATGGTGTTTCCACTCCGATTGGCAAGACGCGGTACCCGCGCGCGGATGCCTGTGCTTTGGTCACTGAATATAAGGAAAGGCGCATTATCCAAACTTACTCCCGATTAGCAAGGTTTGACGGCAGGAAATCCGTCAATACAGTGCGGAAAGTTCCGGTTTACAGCCAGACGGGAACTGTGATGTGATCAGCCCCGTCTTTTAACCCTGCCGGACTGTAATTCACCCATGATGGAAACCCCTGGTTTTATGGAAGCAAAAAGTTTTTCGCCGCTGGTGCTCGACTGGTATCAGCGCTATGGCCGCAAAACGCTGCCCTGGCAAATCGCAAAAACCCCCTATAAAGTCTGGCTTTCTGAAGTGATGTTGCAGCAAACGCAGGTAGCGACTGTCATCCCGTATTTTGAACGCTTTATGGAACGTTTCCCGACGGTGTCTGATCTCGCCGCCGCGCCACTCGATGAAGTACTGCATCTGTGGACCGGGCTGGGTTACTACGCCCGCGCACGAAACCTGCATAAAGCGGCGCAAACTATCGTCAGCCAGCACAGCGGCGTATTTCCAACAACCTTTGATGAAATTCTTGCGCTGCCCGGCATTGGCCGTTCCACAGCGGGTGCCGTTTTGTCGCTGGCACTGAATCAGCATTACCCCATTTTGGACGGCAATGTGAAACGCGTGCTGGCCCGCTGCTACGCCGTTGACGGCTGGCCGGGCGAGAAGAAAACCGAAAATAAACTGTGGGCGATCAGTGAGGACGTCACACCTGCCGAAGGGGTCGCGCAGTTTAATCAGGCAATGATGGATCTGGGTGCGATGGTGTGTACCCGCAGTAAGCCGAAATGCGAGCTATGTCCGGTGAAGTCAGGCTGTGAAGCCTATGCATATCACAGCTGGGCAAAATATCCGGGGAAAAAACCCAAGACGACGTTACCGGAAAAAACGGCCTTTATGCTGATGATCCAGCAGGAGGATAAAGTCTGGCTGGAGCAGCGTCCGTCCGTCGGCCTGTGGGGCGGATTGTTCTGCTTCCCGCAATATTCGACCGAAGACGAACTCACGCTGGGGCTGCAAAAATACGGTGTTACGCAAAATGCGTTGCAGCAGCAGACCGCCTTTCGTCACACTTTCAGCCATTTCCATCTGGATATCGTCCCGATGTGGTTAAATCTGCGTTCTCCGGCAGGTTGCATGGATGAAGGTGCGGGTCTCTGGTATAACTTAGCGCAACCACAATCCGTCGGGCTGGCTGCGCCGGTTGAACGTCTGCTGATGCAATTAGCAAAACAGACCGCTGGCAAATAACCGCCCCAAAAGAACGATCGATAAGGAATTAGCATGAGCAGAACGATTTTTTGCACCTTTCTCAAGCGCGATGCCGAAGGGCAAGACTTCCAGCTGTACCCTGGCGAGATTGGCAAACGTATTTTCAATGAAATTTCCAAAGAAGCCTGGTCACAGTGGATGGCCAAACAGACCATGCTGATCAACGAAAAGAAACTCAGCATGATGAACCCGGATGACCGTAAATTGCTGGAACAGGAAATGGTGAATTTTCTGTTTGAAGGTCAGGACGTTCATATCGAAGGCTACACCCCGCCATCAAAATAATCATTTGTAACAATGGTTGAAACATTAAGGCAGGCGCTCCGGGCGCCTGCTTCTTTCAGCAGAAACGGCTTGTAAGATGAAGAAAATTTTAGCTTTGCTGATTATCGCGCCAATGTTGATCTCCTGCTCCGGCAGTAAGAAAAACCAGTTCAACGAAGCTTATGTGAAAGATACCAACGGATTCGATATTTTGATGGGGCAGTTCGCCCATAACATCGAAAACATCTGGGGCATAAATGAAGTGCTGATCGCGGGTCCGAAAGACTACGTGAAATATAGCGATCAGTATTACACCCGCAGCCACATCAACTTTGATGCGGGTACCATCACCCTCGAAACCATTTCAGGCACCGATCCGGCCGCAAGCCTGCGTAAGGCAATTATCAGCACCTTACTGGTGGGCGATGATCCGGGTAACGTTGATCTCTATTCAGACATCAACGATATCCAGATCAGCCGTGAACCGATGTTGTACGGTCAGGTTCTCGACAACACCGGTCAGCCAATCCGCTGGGAAGGCCGCGCAGCCAGCTTTGCCGACTATCTGATCCAGAACAAGCTGATGCGTCGTCAGTCCGGTCTGCACGTGATTTATTCCGTGACGATTCAGATGGTGCCAAACCACCTGAATCAGCGTGCGCATAAATACCTGCCGATGATCCGGGAAGCTTCCGCGAAATATGGTGTCGATCAGTCGCTGATACTGGCGATCATGCAAACAGAATCGGCCTTTAACCCGTATGCGGTCAGTAATGCTGATGCGCTGGGTCTGATGCAGGTTGTGCAGCACACCGCAGGCGTAGATGTGTTCAAATCCGAAGGGAAATGGGGCAAGCCGAGTCGCAGCTATCTGTTTGATCCGCAGAACAATATTAATACCGGCACCGCGTATCTGGCGATGTTGCAAAACGTGTATCTGGGGAATATCAGCAACCCGACATCGCGTCGTTATGCGGTGATTACTGCTTATAATGGTGGGGCGGGCAGCGTGTTGCGCGTGTTCTCAAGTAATAAAACTCAGGCGTTTAACATCATCAACAATATGTCACCGGGCGATGTCTACACCACCCTGACGACCAAACATCCGTCCGGGGAATCGCGCCGCTATCTGTATAAAGTGAACAATACTCAGCGCAGCTATCGCCGCGTGGATTAACATTTTGTCAGCAAATAGCCCTGAAGCGGAGGCAGAATAGCCGCCGTTTCAGGGCAAGACTTGTTCGATCGCCTTCAGATAACGGGAAATAACGATCTTTTCATCGAACTCCCTGACCATCTTTTTCCGACTCTCATTGCCCATTTCCAGACGTTGCACATGAGTCATATTAATGAGCCGTTCCATCGCCCGCGTTAAGCAGTCCGTATCTTGCCGCTCACACAGAAAGCCATTTATCCCGTCATCTACCGTATCCTGACAGCCAATATTACGGGTGGTAATCAGCGGCTTTCCCATCGCTCCGGCTTCAAGTAATGATTTCGGCACGCCTTCACGATAAAAAGAAGGCAGCACAATACAATCAACCTGCGCGATTTCCTGCTCAACATTATCGGATGTCCCCAGATATAGAATATTACCTTCCTCAATCCAGGCGGCCATACGCTCAGTCTTCACCGCTGCCGGATTGCTAACATCCAGAAATCCCAACAAGCGAAATTCGCAGCGTTGACCATGACGCTTCTTGAGTTTACGTGCGGCTTCAACATAATGCTCAACCCCTTTGGAATAAAGCATGCGTGCAATCAGGGTGAAACGCACGACATCGTCGTCGGGTGCTGGTGTCACATTAAAACGAACCAGATCAACCCCAGAACCCGGTAAACGTTCGGTATGTAAGTAATCAGGCAGCATTTCAGTCAGGAATAATTCGCGGTCACCCTCATTTTGGAAAAATATTTTGGCCGCGTAGCGCTGGCTGAACCGATACAGGTGCTGACAGATTACCCTTACCATCCCTTTGCTCATGAAAACACTGCCCAGTCCGGCGATATTATTAATGGCTGGAATATTCAATACCTTTGCTGCGAGCGTAAAGTAGATATTATTTTTAGGTGTAAAATTCAGAATGACATCCACTTTTTCTTTACGTAACACATACCAGGACGAAAGCAGAGTAATAGAATCTTTAATAATGCTAGTCCCACCAGAGTCTATTTTCACTGAAACGGTTTTACATCCCAGTTCAGCAAGCCGGTGAGTATATTCATCCACAGGTGAGATGGCTATAACCTGATAGCCACTCTCTAACAGCGCAAGAATAGTATTTTTACGAAAATTATAAAGATACCAACTGGTGTTGGCGGTGATTGCGATGGTGTTTTTCTTATCGATTCCGTTCAAAATTATAGTTCCTTTTTGTGGCAGAAAATAACTTTCAACTCTTATTGCAATACATCCTGATTTATCCTTAAAGATTTCCAGCATGAATCAGAATACTTTTCTATTGCAGGAAGATTGTTACCTGTCGCAGCATTGACATTACAAATGCTGTAATCTCCTTTACTTGCAGATGAACTCCGATTATCAAAAATGTGAAAATTATTATTAACCTGAATTTTAGGAATTGCCGATTTGATGAGAATACCTCTGACAACCTTGTCGAAGATATTACCTTTGATCGTGACGTTATCAGGAACAGTCCCTCCCGCATGCCTCAGGCTTATCACAATAGCAGCCATTCCATGCACATCAGTGAAATGATTACGACTGATCATAATGTTATAAATGCGCTGAAGCGAAGTGTTAGGTTCCAGATCAATGCTGCCTGGCATTCCTTTACGGGAAATACGGGTAAAGCGATTTCCATCAATAAGGATATCATGCCCGTCAATAATACTAATGCCATTACGGTTACTGAAGTTAACGCCGTCAAAGATGACGTTTCTTATCACAATATGGTGGTTTGAAACAACATTCCCCTGCCCGACATAAACTCCATCGCCACGAAACCCTGTGAGGTTTAAATTTGAAAGCGTAACATCGTGCGCATTGAATATACTGATCAGAGGATTATGTTCTGCGAAGCCGTTTTTTTCTGCGCCGCCAATAAAAGAAACCCCCGAAATTTGCACATTACTGACAGCCCTTGTGCTATCGCCCGAAGAAATATTTATCACGCCAACAGTATCCGGTAAGGTAAAAGTCTGCTGAATTTGCGCACCTTTTTCACCGGAAAGCGAGGTATTGCTGTCAATGAAGAGAGGATGACTGAGGAAACAGCCAGGGTGAATTATTTTAATCTGCGTATTTTTTATTTCCCTCTCTCTAAAAAAGTGATAAATGTCAGGCGTAATCAGGCAGTCAATGATGACTGTCTCAGCCCGACATAAAGAGCCGCTCATCAGCACTATCAGTACGACGCAACAAAAACAAAGAGGATGTTGCACCCTAAGCGCTCCTGCGGGAAAGCAAATAATCTTTATAGTGGCTGAAGAAATCAAAGCGAATTCTTTCTAATAACTCAGGTTGATAAAAACGCGCCTTATTAAACGAGTAGTGCGCCATCATTAACATTTCATGACGGTTATTCAGTAATTTCTCAATGTTTTTTGCCAACCCATTGGCATCATCGGGCTTATGCAAATATTCGCTTTGACATAACTCAGGCATTCCTCCGGCAGAACTGGTGATCACGGGGCAGGCTCGCGACATGGCCTCTATCACAGCCCGTGGCAACCCTTCCTGATTACTCGGCTGCACATAGAGATCGACAGTATCAAGAAATGAAAAAATGTCTTTCCCCGGCGTCCTTGGTCCGGAGAAAATAATATTGTCACGCAGGGATAATTCATCAATCATTTTAATATTCTTGAATTTACTTCCCGCACCCGTGATTTCAAGAACGATCGAAAAACCTCTTTTTTTTAGCCGATAAATTGCTTGATAAAGGGTATTAAAACCTTTGTGTGGACTGTCAAGAGAAGCAATCATACCTATTTTGAAAGGCCCGCTGGAAGACGCAGTGATTTTATGCAGCCTTTGATTAAGAACATAAGCCGAAGTCGGCAATAATTCTACGTTAGAAGCAGACACTACATGATGTCTGTTGGGATAGCGTTTTTGCAAAAAACTGCCTGTCACATAAATAGCACCCCAGGCTTTTTTAATCGCCTGCTTCACTCGCCAGGTTAATACCGGGGCATAGAGTAATCCTTTCAATGAGCCGTATCCGACCATCGCATCCCAGGGGCATGCGACCACCTCAACGACATAAGGAATATTCATCTGCCGCGCAAGCTTTGCGGTAATAAGACCTGTTTCGCTGGGTAACCTGATCACAACGCCATCACAGCCCCTGAGAGCCTCTTTAATTGCGATGACATTTTTACGGGAGGGTAATAACACAGACTTCAAAGAGGAATGATTTTCTATTTTTTTGAAAACCATTCCGTTGCCGCTGGCCAGAGTCCAGTGCGGCGAAAATGAGGAATCACTTTTATAACGGGATAAAACTATTATTTCATCAAAATGATGCAAATACCGGGCAAAAGCAGAATAAGGAAGTTTACCAGGAGAATATACTTTCTCATCGTGATGAATAAAATAGTGGTCATGCGCAAAAACCATTTTCATGGTAATTCCTTAACTTTCATTGCAGGGGATCCAGCATACACCCCCGCAGTCAGGTGTTTTTTGGTAACAGAATTCGCCGCTACCACGACGTCAGAATCAATGACCGAACCCGCGAGGATCCTTACTCCGCATCCCACCCATACATTTGAAGCAATACAAACATTTCTCAGGTCGAGCGACTGATATTTAAAGGGCTGTCCGCACAATTCGTAACGATGTTCAAAGGAGATGATCGAAACAGAATGTGCAAACGATACATCACTGCCCACAGAAATATTTCCGGCAGCATCAACATAAGCGCGTTCATGAAAGCTGATATTACTACCCAGTGAGAGGTTTTGCGGATTTTTGAATACGCACCATCGTGCGATATAGACATTCTCTCCGCACGTTTTTACCAGCGTACGAATAAGAATATAACGGATCCCTACCCCGATTCTTCCGGGAAAACCGGAGAAGACATCCAGAAGATAAGCGCGGAAAATTTGCGGTAAAAGAGACGTTATGGCACATAAAACGAGAATAACTCCCCGCCAGCGACGAAAAGACGCACGGCCAGTTTTAATATTTTCAGGCATATAACCTCAATATTTCTGTCGCATTCTGCCCGATTGAAAAACGGCCTGTTATAACATCAGTATTAATTTTTCTCGTTGCTGACTGAGTCATCAATACATCAATCTCTGACGTCCATGCGCAGAGATCGCTGAGTGACTGATGGGAAATACGCTCAGTCACATCAATAAGCCGCGGAACGTGCAAGGACGCGATGACCGGTAATCCGGCAGCCTGAGCTTCAATAGCCGCAAGCCCGAGACCTTCGTGCAGCGACGGGAACAGGAACACATCCATAACATCGCGTAAAATTAACAATGCATCGTTTCTTGCGCCGGTCAGGATAACTTTGTCAGCGAGACCCCGCTCAACGGCTCTTTTGTGTAAGTCTTTTCGCAAACTTCCTTCACCGACAATCAGTAAACACACATCTTGATCCCGGTATTGCGACAGTATTTCAAGCAGGAATTTGTGATTTTTGACGGATTCCATTCGCCCGACGGTTCCCAATACGAACGTGCTTTCAGCAATGCCCAGATCATGTTTAAGGCTGGTGGGAGCAGCAGACACAAGACGATGGAAATCTTTACCACAGGGAATAATATTGACCACAGGCGCCCCTGTTTTATAGTGGCAACGCGCTGAATCTTCACTTACCGCGACGCAACAGGTTGAATAACGCTTAGCCAGGAAAATTTTGAAACTGATTTCAACGCGTTTTATCGGACCAGAATTTTGGTAGTGCAGCGTTCGATCTGAATGAGCATGAGAAATAATCCGTGCTATTCCACACTTTTTAGCAATGTACGCCACGAGACCATTATTGAAGCTGACATGACTATGACAGACGTCATATTTGTTCTTCCTGAAAACGGAGAATAAGGCAGCCAGGTATTTCAGCGGTTTTTTATAAGAAGGAATATGTATTATTTTGCAATCCATAGCTAATAAAGCATCTTCGTAAAACCCTTTATGGGACTTATCGACGATAAAGGTGTGTTGAATACTTCCTGAGGTTTCTATCGCAAAATCAAAAAGCCAGCTTTCAATCCCACCGATATCCAATTGACCTAACAGGTGTACAACTTTAATTTTCTTCATCTGATGTCCCTGAGGCATAGGTTCTTAAATAAAGGAGTATGGAGAAAATAACCAGTGGCATAATTAGCAATTGTTTTCTGAAAACGGCATCCCCCATGCTTCCAAAAGTATAATCGGTACGGATAGCGTAGAACCCAACCAACGTCATTACGGCAGAATAAATCAGGACACACATAAGCGATGACATCAGTCTGGAGTCCAAAATGAGTGTGGTATATTTTATTGTCCTGATAAGCACAAAAACTATAGTCACAATAACACAGAGCGCAGGTAGTAATGTAAACCCTTCATAATTCATCCACTGCGCAGGGTTAGGGGCCATATACATAAAAGCAAAAATCATTGGCCAGTTAATAATCAGCAGAATAGATTTGAAAAATGCAGCCAGCATGAGAATAAAAAAAGCCCCTAACGTGATGAACTTCATTGCCCGGTAATATTCCAGAGTAAAAACCACATACAGAAGTGCCGTTACGGGAGAATAAGGTCGGAGCAGGAAACAATAGCCAGCCAGCATCAGTATCACAACGGCCTTGAATAATCGCATCACTTTCCCCTGCGTCTTACAAAAATCGACTAACGCCAAAGCCAGAAGGATTGTCAGAAAGAGAATGAATATATCTTTACCAAAAACTGAAGAGAAATAATTAAACGTCGGAGAAACAATAATCAGGGATATCAGAACACAGCGAAAATCAACTGAACTCACATTAGAAAACAATCGACTCATTGCCGCGATGCTCATCAATTTAAACATAAAATTGAAAATAACAATATAAAATGGATCTTTGGCAGGCATCAAACTATAAAATATATGAACTGGCACCCCGAAAATAAAGAAAGATCCCGGACCTTCAGTCATGCCGTTCTCATGCATTGCGGCCATTCTCGCCACAGTACCGGATAAAATTTCACTCAGCGAATTATTTGACAGTAAAAAATTATAATATCGTACGGCATCTATTCCTGGGAAAATATTAAAAACATTAATACAATAAAAAGTATAGATAGCAGAAAATAATAATGCCGCAATGATCAAATAATTATACCGGGCCCCAGGAATGGTAATCGCGGGAATGCTCAACGCGGTCAAAGTAAAAATCACCCCGCCTGCAGCATCACGGGCATCAAAAATAAGATGTGTTATACACACAGAAGTGAGCATCATCAAACAAAGGTAAATAACACCACGTTTAAAATCAATATTCACTGTTACCTCACTGGTCGCTTTCTGTAACAGGCCTGAACACAGTTATATACATCAGCAAAGCAACAAAACTATTTGAGAAAAACAATACCCATGGTACAGAAAACACATTCATAAACTTACAGACCAAGAATAATATGACACAATGAATAACCCCACCCGTAAAAGTACAATAAGAAATTGCTTTACTCTTCCCATAAAAAAAACAAGTCGATGCCATAATCAGATAGAACCCCTGCGATAAAAATGCAGGAACCATAATGACTACAAATCGTTTAACGTCCTTATACTCCTCACCCGCCACCAGATTGTATATTCCCTCGGGAATTAACTGTGCCAAAATGGTTACCAGTGTGCTCAGAAAAAAATACCCAACGAAGATCAGCGTAAAGTGTTTACGGCTGATTTTATTATTTTTCAACTGACTGTACAGGTGAGGTGTTAATGCTTTATTCAGGGCCATCAGCACCACAGTAATAATTACGCTTAACTGAAATGATGCAGAGTAATTTCCCAGCGTGGAGCTGGAAAAATAGTTACTGATCATAATCCTGTCCAGTCCTGACCGGGCCAGAAAGCTCATATTATGAATAATGAGTGGAATACCAAAAAGTAGCAATTGTGATGATGTTTTTTTAACGGTATCAAAACAAAAATCGGCCTGCTTCAGCCAGTTTCTGTTGGACCATGAAGAAATAAATATTGAAATCAGGAAACCAAGAATAATCGCGTAAACCCTGATTTCATAGCTCACCTTAAAACAGTACAGGAACAATAATGTGATAACGAATGACATTGCTGCATTAAGGACTTGAGCAGTCATGTATTTCTTCGCTTCTTTCCTGGACTGATTAATCGATACTAGGTTTGTATAAATACATTGAAAATATCCCGCAATCGCGGCAAGAATAATTATATCACTCGGATAAAAAGCATATACCCCAGCAACGCAAAGGATAAAGGCAACGGATGATATAATGACAGAGGAGAAGAAATAGTCTGCCGAGTTGTAATCTTCTTGCGTATATTCGTACTTAATTATTGCGGCAGATGCGTTTAGTCCAATGAAGACAAAGAAGACCGCGACATAGGCATTAAATAAGGATATTTTCCCATACTGCTCAGGGCCTAAAGCACGTGAGAGAACAGGGAGAAGAAGGAAGGGGAAGATTTTTACAATCAGTTCCCCGCCGACATACATAATACTATCACTGAATATCTTTCTCATTATTTTTCACTAACTGGCATGATAAGCATCGTGATTCAGTCTTGATTGTCAAAAATAAGAATCTCTGTTAACCCCTGCAATATCAAAACTCAGTGGTAAACTCTCATGTTTCAGGCGAATGATATTCATATATTTCTTTTTTCCCATAGTTATAAAATCCTGAAGGTTTATTAACTACGGCGTTGAGTATCACTCCATTAATATCAATATTATTTCTGTTAAATACTCTGATTGCGGATTCTATTTCACGCACTGTGCTCTGCTCAAATTTAGCGACCAGCATAGAAATACCTGCGTACCTACCTATAATAACGGCATCGCTTACCGCAAGGACTGGTGGCGCATCAAGTATGACGAAATCATAATTGTCTGAGGCCCAATGAATAAGATCGTGATACTGCTTACGCAGCAAAAGCTCTGAAGGGTTTTTTGACCACTTCCCGCGAGTGATAATATCCAGTCCGGGGATTTTAGTACTCTGAACAGCTTCCTGACACGTGATTGAACCCGTAATCGCATCGGTTAACCCGACGTTCTTAACATCGAAGATCCGATGCGCATATCCTTTTCGCATATCACAGTCAATATATAAGACCCGCTTGTCAGCCTGACTCACCACCACTGCAAGGTTGGAGCTGATGAATGTTTTCCCTACCTCCGGAGTGGCACCGGAGATCATCAACACATTTGAACGAGCTTCCATCATCGAGAAATACAAACTGGTTCTTAAATTCCTCAGAGCTTCTATCGCAATATCTGATGCTTTTTCAAGTGCTAACAAACTAACAGGCCGAGTATCACTCATAGAATGAGAATAGTGATCATTCCTCCACTCTGACAGAGGCACATTTGAAACGACATTAAGACCGATATCTTCAAGTATTTCTGCGGAGTCGATACCCTGCTGTAATGAGACCTGTGCCAGTATAAATCCAACTGATGAAATCAATCCTAGGCAAGCAAAGATAAATATTATCAGGACTTTATCAGGCTTAACCGGTTTTAATCCTGTGACGGCACTGTCGATAATTCTGACAGAGCCAATAGTACTTGCCTGGCTGATTTTAAGTTCTTGCTGCTTATTCAACAACTGCATATAAACGAGCTGACCCGATTGGACATCACGCGTCAATCTGACGACTTCCTGCTGCGTCAGAGGCAAGGTGCTGACTTTTTCATTCAGATTTTTCTTTTCATCTTTCAGAACCTGGATTTTTTCAATCAATGCTAAATAAGCCGGATGTTGTGTTGTATATAATTTTGAAATTTCGGTTTCTTTAAGGATAAGCTGATTAATCTGACCATCGAGTTGCACCATGCTATCGAGCGTTGATTTTGCTTCCATCGGTAAATCTACGGAATTATTACGACTTCTGAAGGCGTTTAATTTCGTTTCCGCGTTCCCGAGATTGTTTTTTACCTGCGGAAGCTGACTCTTAATAAATTCCAGACTTTTCTCCGCTTCTTCCGCTTTTCGGTGAATACTTTGACGAGCATAGCAATCAATAATTGTCTGAAGGATGTTCTTAATTTGTTTACGATCCTTGCCATTGTAGCTAATAGTCAAAATACCGGTATCTTTGCCCTGATCGATGACGTTGACATTGGCTCGTAACTCCTCAATGACCTTGAGTGTTTCAACTTTGGTAACAGAAAACTTATCTCCCTTAAGAGCATGTATTTCGTTCACTTCAATACGAAATTCAGGAGTTTCCAGTGTCTTCCCTGCCATTCCTGATACGGTAGTACCGGACGGTGACGTTATCTGATACTCAGCGTCACTGAGAATTTCAAGAGTATAAGAACCTCCGATAACACCTCTGCGTGGCTCAAAGATATCCAGCGCGATCCGCGGTACTCCAGGCTGTGAATAACGTCGTATCGCCTCTCCAATGATGGGGAAACTGATAAAACGAACTTCAGTATCCAGATTCAGTTTAGCAACCGTTTCGCCAAGGATTGCCCGGGAGGTAACCAGTTGCATATCTGTCGCAGAAACAGGCGATTTCGCCGGCAATAATTGCGAGATATTACTCATCATGTCGATTTCGCCTGAGTGATCGACCTGAACTAAAGCGTCAGCACGATAAACCGGAGATGATAAAAAGGCATATAACAAACCGATAAAGACAAAAACAAACGTAATCACAATAATAATGTATCTTTTATCAATGATAGCGCCCATATTTTTACGTAAATCAAACTCGTCCGGGATACATTTATTTCCTGACTGACCCGTCATTTTTCCAATCATTTTAAACCCTGATAATTTAAAGCAGCTTTCCAGCCAGATACTGACTCTTTTATAAGAGAGAATATATAATCAAATGCTTCCATATCTTTTCCATAAGGATCGGGAATTTCTTTCCGCTGATTCCAGTGGCCCAGCAACATAATTTTCCCTCTGATTTCGGGTAAAGAATGAGTGATGGCATTGATATGCGTCCGCTCCATCACCAGAATAAGATCAAACTCCTTACCCCTTTCTGGTGTGAACGGCTTCGCCTTATGATTTTCCAGTGATATCCCGTGGCGTTCAGCCACCATTTTTGCCATGTGATCAGCCCTTTGTCCGTTAAGCGCAGACAAGCCTGCCGACTGTATATTTTTTTCAGGCAGACATTGTTTCATCAAGGCTTCGGCAATCGGTGAGCGACATATATTCCCCACACACACCACCAGGATAGAATTAAATATCACCTTTTCTTACCAGTTTCGAATATAACGGGCAGTTTCCGTCAGATCATGAACCCCGGTAATGGTTGGCAATAATTGTCCGATAATACGGTTCCATTTAGCCAGCGGAGCTGTCGTCACATAAACAATATCGTAAGGCTCAAGCTGGAATTCGGTTCCCAGCACCAGTGCCGTAGCATCGCTTGCATTCAACTGGTAGATGTTCGCTATTTTCTTTTTAGCATCCCCTTTCAAGGTTCTGATGACAAATACCCCTGTGGCATCCGACGTTAATGGATCCATGCCTTCAGCATTAGAGAGGGCTTCGGTCAGTGTCATGCCGCTACGATCCATGCGTAGTGTCGTTTGCTTTTTCACTTCGCCCATCACGAACACTTTCAGCTCGTCGTTTCTCGGGACATAAAGAATATCTCCCGGCTCAAGCAAACGGTTCTGCCGCATATCTCCATGCTTCATTAAAGACTGCAGTGAAATGAGGGATTTCTCGCCATTATGCGACAACACGATATTATTCCAGTCCGCATTTTCACTTAATCCCCCCGCCAGATTAATTGCGTCCATAATGGTCATGGGAACGTTAGTGACAGCTAACTGACCGGATTTTTGCACCTCACCGGTGACATAGACTTTCTGCGAGCGGAACGTCGCAACATTGACATCGACCTGCGGCGATTGAATATATTGGGTGAGCCTGGCGGTAATATCACGACGAATTTCAGAGGTCGTTTTGCCTGCCACGTTGACCATCCCTATGTAAGGGTAAAAAATGGCACCTTCGGCGTTAACCCAGTTCCCGGCATCGCCGGCACTTCGATACTGACCGGCAGGTGTCGTCAGTTCAGGATGATCCCATACCGTAATTGTTAATATATCGCCGATGCCAACATAGTACTGGTACTTGTTAACACGTGAATCAAGGTCGCTGTTGACTGTCGCAATGGCAGGGTGGCGAACAAGTGACTCCACCAGTTTAGGCGTGATGGGATAAATATCGACCATTGCATTAATATCCTGATAGGGGCCGTTTTCTTTCACGACATTTTTACCGGAAGTACTTAGACCGATACCAGGCGATAACGTACATCCACAAAGCGATACTACAAATATGATGAGTGGAATAGTAACAATCTTAACTTTCATAACGTTTTAACCGTTTATTTTCATGGGGAGTAGATTTAATGGTGTTGTTTTTTAGCAAAATATTCACAAGGAGTCTGGAGGGATATTGTCACTCAATTTAGGGATCGGTAAATATTGCGATAGCATTGAGTATTTTTTCACGCTACCGCCCATGGATGTTGTAGACATCCATTAGAATAATAAAATTGTTAATAAGACCTTTACAAAAAAAATGTAATATCAGCCAGTCTCCGCTTAAAAAAGCAGAATTTGATCATATCTATAAATTAGTATAAATGCCGACGACAATAACAGATCGTTTATCGTCGTGTTTATTGCACTGACATTTCTATGGTTTTATTATCATTCTCATCTCCCGGGGAGACTTCTGAATATTTTGTATGAATCACCAGCCAGTGACGAACAAAACAATAGGTGACAAAAATCAGGCAGAATATAAATAAAGACAGCAGTTCATTTACTTTAAGAATGTTTAATCCGATACCAAATGCATTCATCAAAAAAGAGCCAAGAAGAATAATACTGAGAGTTTTTTTATTGGAGAAACCATAATTTATGAGCAAGTGGTGCAGATGCGTTCTGTCTGGCTGGAAAGGAGAATGTCTTCGGATGAGACGCCCAAACATCACCGCAACCAGATCCATCAGTGGGACAGCGATCAACCAGATTGCAGTTGCAGGTGCCATCACGGCGTTATATTCCCCGGTGGCCAGCATGATAGCCCAGATAACCGTAAACCCAAGGAATGTACTCCCCGCATCTCCCATAAAAACTTTCAACCTGGAACAGCTGACATTCAGGAAAATGAAAGGAACAATTGCCGCAATAAAAAGCTGACAGTACAGCGCCATAGGCATTTTCCCTGCCACAGCAAAGCAGATTGCCAATCCCGTAAATGAAAGAATACTTAACCCGCCTAACAGCCCGTCAATTCCGTCTATCATATTGAAAGCATTAACTGATGCCCAGACAGCCAGTAATGAGACAGGGAAACTTAAGATCCCCAACCTAAGCTCGTAATTGTTCCACAAATTGCCGAAAGAGCTAATATATACGCCGTCAGACATAATGATAATTGCACCTGCCGCCTGAACAATCACGCGAAGAAATACTGAAAGAGCATAGCGATCGTCAAGAACACCGATACAAACCAGAAGGAAGCTACTCATCAGAAAAGCATTATTATGCGTAACGAAAGGGAAAAAAAGTAAATTCATTACCACCACCGTGAGATAGATAGCAATGCCGCCTACCAGCGGAATATTACTGCTGTGTTTTTTTCTGTAATCAGGCTTGTCGACCAGTTTTAATTTAATACTTACAGCCCTGGCTGCCAGTAAAAAAATAAAACAAATGATAGGGGTGACAAATAAAAATCCGTACATCCCGTTAACATCCTTTTCCATGGAGTTTTTATTTTAAACAGTTGAAGTAAGCTTGGCAATTTATAGGAATGGAAAGTAAAAAGCAACATCTGGAAACAAGTTTGATTTGAAAGTTGAGAGGAAGAACATGAAAATAACACGTACAAGTAATATCACACAAAGTATACAAAAAACGAATTATTTTCTGCAATTAATAACACAAACAAATAATCAAACGAACTAACAAAGACTATTTATATTAATGGCAATACTTGAAAAAACAAAACATTCACAAAGCATATTAATATAATAAATAATGCAGAGGCTATTGCCTCTGCATTATTTGAAAACCAGCAAGTGGATAATTTATTTATTACAGCAAATTACGCAGAAACCACATACCCCATCACGCGTTTCCAGCCGACCGTTTTTTTCTCAATATACACACCCTGCAATTCTGGGGAGAAACCCGGCAGCAGATTGATACCTTCTTCCAGCGCCATAAAATAGCGCTGAACCGCCCCGCCCCACAGTTCGCCCGGCACGACACATAGCACGCCAGGAGGATATGGCAGCGCGCCTTCCGCAGCGATACGGCCTTCGGCATCACCAATTGCCACCAGCTCGATGTTATCGCGGATAAACTCGTTATGCGCATCCTGCGCATTCATCACTACCTTCGGGAAACTCCTCTCACGGAACATCTCTTTCTGTAACTCTTTCACATCAAAGCTGACGTAGAGATTATGCATTTCCTGGCACAGCTGACGGATGGTGTAATTCCGGTAGCGGTCTTCGTTTTTGCGATACACCGTCGGCAGCACTTCGCTGAGCGGCGCATCTTCTTCGATGTATTGCTCAAACCGCACCAACTCTTCCACCAGCAACTGCATTTTGGCCGGTGTTTCCGCCGGGGTAAGCAGGAACAAAATCGAGTTCAGGTCACATTTCTCCGGCACGATGCCATTCTCGCGCAGATAGTTCGCCAGAATGGTCGCCGGTATGCCGAACTCCGTGTATTTACCGCTGGAAGCATCAATGCCCGGCGTAGTCAGCAGCAGCTTGCACGGATCAACGAAATACTGTTTTTCGGCATAACCGTCGAAGGCGTGCCAGCGTTCACCCGGCACAAAATCAAAGAAACGCACATCGTTGGCCATTTCATTGGTTTCATGATCCTGCCAGCGTTTGCCGCCGACGGTTGGGGGAACGAACGGTAAAATCATCGAGCACTGATCAAGCAGCATTTTGCGGGTTTCGATGCCGAGCTTCACGCACTCCATCCACATGTGTTTTCCGCTGCCACCGGCATGAATGCGCGCATTGACGTCAAGCGCGGCAAACAGCGGATAAAACGGGCTGGTCGAAGCATGCATCATAAACGCATTGTTGAGCTTTTTATGGCTGCAATGACGCTTCTGGCCTTTGATGTGATTGTCTTTTTTGTGGATCTGCGAGGTCTGTGAGAATCCGGCCTGCTGCTTATGTACCGACTGCGTAACGATAATGCCAGGGTCATTTTCGTTAAGCTCCAGCAGCAGCGGCGAGCATTCTTTCATCATCGGGATGAATTGCTCGTAACCGACCCACGCGGAATCAAACAGGATGTAATCACACAGATGACCGATTTTATCGACCACCTGACGCGCGTTGTACACGGTACCGTCATAAGTACCAAGCTGGATAATCGCCAGGCGGAACGGACGTTTTTCAGTCGCGCGATGTGGCGCCACTTCTTTGATTTGTGCTCGCAGATAAGTTTCATCGAAACAAGCCGCATCAATGCCGCCGATAAAACCGAACGGATTACGCGCTGTTTCGAGATAAACCGGCGTAGCGCCCGCCTGCAACAGCGCACCGTGATGGTTTGATTTGTGGTTGTTACGGTCGAACAGCACCAGGTCGTCGCGGGTCAGCAGCGCGTTGGTGACGACTTTATTGGCCGCAGACGTGCCGTTGAGCACGAAATACGTTTTATCCGCGCTGAAGACTTTAGCCGCATACTTTTGAGCATCTTTCGCTGAACCTTCGTGGATCAGTAAATCGCCCAGTTTGACGTCCGCATTGCACATGTCGGAGCGAAAAATATTCGGGCCATAGAAATCATAAAACTGGCGCCCTGCCGGATGACGACGGAAAAACTCGCCGCCCTGATGCCCCGGACAGGCAAAAGTGGCGTTCTCCATCTCGACATACTTTTTCAGCGTATCGAAAAACGGCGGGAATAAGGCTTCTTCATAAACCTGTGCGGCAGACTCAATCTGCGCGGCATAAAATGCCTGATTGGCGTCCGATAGCGTGATTACGCCTTTCAGCAACGGCAGAAACTCAGGTGAAACCTGCTCCGTCCCCTGCACCGCAACAAACGCGGGAATACCAAATCCCAGCGTTTCAATATCCGCCAGCCTGCCGTGGTTCAGGTCACCGACAGAAATAATGATGGCCGCAACGTCCGCGTAATCGGCGCGACGCAGGTCAACGACCAGACGTGCTGTCTGGAGATAAGGGGCGACGGAAGCGCTTGCTGCAAGTTTTAAGTGTTTCATTCAGGCTCTCAAACGGTTAAGTAAGAGGGTGTGCCAGGTGGCACGGCAATGAGCTGGCGCATACGTCATTAAAGGTATAGAGCGCAGAGTCCAGCCCGGCAAATGACGTTGGCTAAAGCGAGATATCGAGTGCAACAGAACAATGCCGGTATGGCAAAGTGGTGACAAATCGGGTTTCAGGCCAGGCCACGTCTGATAGACAACATTAAAATCAGAGAACTGCTCTGTTTTATTCTCTGTTTTTAATAATGCCTGACAGCGAGCAAACGGTAGCCTTACCGCATGAAAGAGACTACAAATGGAGGAAAACTGAAATCGTGGTGTTTACAGCACCCGGAGATCATCATCAGATTGTTTGTGCACTGACGAACAGTGCGATGTGATAAACCAGCCATGCCGCAACCCTCTTGAGCTGTCGCGTGAAAACGGGATCAGAGTTGTTTAATAAATCGGCGCAATAATGGCATCTTTTACCCCCCTGTTCAACCCTGAACATTGCGCGAATTTCTTACAGAATGCGACATAGATTACGCCCGGAATTTCCGCGCTTTTCGGGATTATTGCCGGGTACGAACGGGGTAAGCGGCCTGAACCCTAAGTTAAATCGTCAAATCGTCGTAAAAAGCATCAGTCGGTTGACGAACCCCGCGGTTGTCACAAAAAGCCGTTGACGGCACATGCCCGATACGGTTTAATGCGCCCCGTTGCCCGGATAGCTCAGTCGGTAGAGCAAGGGATTGAAAATCCCTGTGTCCTTGGTTCGATTCCGAGTCCGGGCACCATATTTAAAGAAACCCGCCTATGGCGGGTTTTTTGCTTTCAGAGATGCGGACTCTCCATCGAACTCCGTTCGATGACTCGCCTTGACAGGCTCGCCCTGCGGGCCAACGGC
>NZ_CAWOJA010000006.1:0-123348 GCF_963881615.1 Rahnella sp. CJA17(1/100)
CGAGGCCAGTGGCCGAGTAATCCTTCCCCCACCACCATCTTCTATGTGCAATCGCACCTTCCGAAAAATCCCAAACTAAATAAAACTCAGAGCGGGAAGGATGAAGAATCTTCGACACGAAGGTTCGAGCCGAGCGAAGCGAGACAGCGTTGCGCAGCAACGACCCGCAGGGCGAGGCCAGTGGCCGAGTAATCCTTCCCCCACCACCATCTTCTATGTGCAATCGCACCTTCCGAAAAATCCCAAACTAAATAAAACTCAGAGCGGGAAGGATGAAGAATCTTCGACACGAAGGTTCGGGCCGTTAACTATCAAACCTGAACAAAATGCCCTGCTGAGACTTCCTGATATTGCCTTTGCGGCGGAATATAGCCGTTATCGCGCACCGGGCTTTTCAGCTCATCGACCTGCATTTGCCGCTTAAGCATTCTGCGCGACGGATCCGGCACCGGCACTGACGCCATCAGTTTTCGCGTATAGGCATGCTGAGGATTATCGAATATCGCCGCACGCGGGCCAATCTCCACAATCTCCCCGAGATACATCACAGCCACGCGATGACTCACCCGCTCGACCACCGCCATATCATGCGAAATAAACAGGTACGACAGATTCATGCTTTCCTGCAAGTCGAGCAGCAAATTCACCACCTGCGCTTTCACCGACACATCCAGCGCGGATACCGATTCATCTGCGACAATCACTTTCGGATCGAGCGTCAGCGCGCGTGCAATACAAATCCGCTGGCGCTGACCACCGGAAAACTCGTGCGGAAAGCGGCGCAGCATGTCCGGCGACAATCCGACCTTTTGCAGTAACGACGCGGCTTTCTCTTTTGCATCGCTGCGGTTATGCAGTTTATGTTGCAGCATCGGTTCAATCAGCGCGTCACCAATACGCATACGCGGATTCAGGCTGGCAAACGGATCCTGGAATATCATCTGAATCCGCTGCCGCATCTGTAAAATATCGCGCTTGCCCAGATTCATCACATCAAAACCGTCGAAATCAATCGCGCCGCTGTGTGGTTTCAGCAGCCGCGTTACCGCGCGGCCGGTAGTGGATTTTCCGCAACCGGATTCCCCCACCAGCGACAGCGTTTCACCCTGGAATAAATCAAAGCTGATGTTTTCTACCGCATGTACCGCTCCAACCTGACGGCTGAATATGCCGCCATACACCGGGAAACGTGCGCTGAGATTTTTCACCGAGAGCAATGGCGTCAGCCCCGAAGCGACCGTTCCTGCCACTTCCCCCGGCACGCTTGCCTCACCGGTTTGCAGATTGATTTGCGGAAAACGTAACGGCCAGTCACGCCCCTGCATCGACCCGAGTTTCGGCACGGCGGCCAGCAAAGCACGGGTATAAGGATGTTGCGGGCGATGGAAAATATCCTCCGTCGCCCCGCTTTCCACCGCTTCACCACGATACATCACCAGCGTGCGGTCAGCGATTTCCGCCACCACGCCCATATCGTGCGTGATAAACAACACCGCCATCCCTTCTTCTTCCTGCAACGTCTTGATCAAATCCAGAATCTGTCCCTGAATGGTCACATCCAGCGCGGTCGTGGGTTCGTCGGCAATCAGTAATTTCGGTTTCAGCGCCAGCGCCATGGCGATCATCACGCGCTGGCGCATGCCGCCGGAAAACTGATGGGGATATTCATCAAACCTTTTGGTTGCATTGGGAATACGGACTTTTTCCAGCAACCGCAGAGTTTCTGCCCGCGCTTCGGAAGATGACATGCCCCGGTGCCGTTTGAGACTTTCGGCGATTTGCCTGCCGATACTGAATGTAGGATTGAGCGACGTCATTGGCTCCTGGAAAATCATCGCCATGTCGTTGCCGCGAATATCACGCATCTGCTTATCCGAAAGCGCCAGCAAACTGCGCTGATTCAGCCAGACTTCACCCTCAATCCGGCTGCTTTGTGCTTTCAGCAAGCGCATCACCGACAACGACGTCACGCTTTTTCCCGAACCGGATTCGCCGACGATCGCCAGCGTTTCGCCGGGATAGACATCAAACGACAAATCGCGTACCACCGGCAGCCAGTCGTCTTCGCCGCGAAACGAGGTAGTGAGATGTTTCACGCTCAGCACGGGCTGACGGTTTTCCGGTTGTCCGGTGGTCGGGGTCATTTCATTTGCTCCTGGAGGAAAGCTGCACCTGCGGCACGTAGCTGAAGTCACGGTCAAACGGGAACGTTTTACGCGGTTTGCGATGGCGTGGCAGGCGTTCGACAAACTGATCGACCACGCCATTCGACAGCGCCATCAGGTTCGGGCTGGCAATCGGTGCCAGTTCCGGTGACAGATAGCCGGATTTCACAACAACAATGTCTGCGGTATGCGGATCCAGTTCCAGCACGGTAAAGTCGCTGATGTTGTGATACGGGCGGCGGCGCGCCGACACCACCACATCAATCCCGCCAATGCGCAGCACGGCCTGACGGTCAGCCGGTGTCAGTGCGTCAAGCAGGAAGACGACTTCAAATTCACCTTTCACCTGCGGGCTGGAATGATCGAGCGACGCGCCAAGTGTCAGCGTCAGTATTGACCCGACACCGGCATTGAATGCGGCATCGGTTGCCGGCGCATCGGCAATCCCGGCCACAATGGTATTTTGCGCATACTGTTTGATCAGTTCCTGCAACACATCCGCGCGGTCACCGACACCGCCACCTGTCGGATTATCGCCAGAATCCGCCAGCACCACCGGCCGCGTTTCACTGGCAATCGCTTTTTTCACACAGGCCTCAACGGTGTCGGTTTCGCAGCCAAACACAAAATCTTCCCGTGCGTCCCAGTAAGCCTGTGCCAGTTGAGTGGCCTGCTGCTCCAGCACAGTACGGTCGGTGCCGGTCATGATCACCGCCGCCGTCGCACGCGGCTCATCCGCCCACACATAACCCACCATCAGTGAGCTGTCCCATACGCCGTCAACTTCATCCATTTCCGGCAAACGGGCGTACAAACTTTTCGCCGGTTCATCTTCCGTACTGGTGCGCTCGCCGGGTAACACCACCGGCACCGGCACCCACAGCAGCGTCGGTTTTACGCCGGTTTGCAGATGCTTTACCAGCATGGCGACAGAACGGCGCATGGTTTCTTCCACATCAATATGCGGCGCAGTGCGGTAGGTCGAAAACATATCAATGGCGTCAATAATGCGTTGTGACACGTTGCCGTGCAGATCATAACTGACGCTGATCGGGCAATCCGGCCCGACGGCTTTACGCGCCGCGGCAATCCAGTCACCTTCGGCATCCTCCAGCCCTTCAACATACATCGCGCCGTGCATCGCCAGATACAAACCGTCGAACGGTTTTCGCGCCTCCAGACCCGCCAGCATTTCCGCTTTGAATTTATCGTACGTCGCACGCGCTACCGGACCACCGGCAATAGCACGGGCGTGAATTGTCGGTAAAAACGTCGCAGGATAGTCCTGCAAAAAACGAAAGCGCGGTGATGCCAGTAACTGCGCATCACGCACGACGGTGAAATCCTTTTCCTCGTTAAGCACCGGATTGTAAGTGCTGCATTCAATATGGATACCGCTGACCGCTATACGCATGTTGCTCATTCCTCAGACAGGCTTCAGACCGACCAGAAAGCGATGTGCGGCTATACTCGCCGCCGCGCGCGCCCAGGTGTCGTCGTTTAGGGTAAAAGTACGAACCGGTGTTTTACCGGCGTTGCCCGGCAACACATTGGCTTCAACAGACTGATGTACAACCGTGCCGAACAGCCCGGAAAAATCGGCATCCTGATGGGCAATCAGGATCAGGTCCGGGTCATTGATTTGAATCAGATGCGATATCGCCAGGCCCAGCGCAGAACCGGCACGGTGCAAAATACGGATTGCCGCCGTCTGGCCCTGCATCGCCAGTTGTTCCAGCCCGCCGATCGTGGAAGCATCCAGCCCTTCAGCTTTGGCCATTTCCGCAATAGCATTGAGGGAGGCCAGCGTGTCGAGACAACCGCGCTTGCCGCAGCGGCATGGGGAACCGTTCAACTCCAGCGTGCAGTGCGCGATCTCCCCTGCACCGCCGTGTAAACCACGATGCAATTGCCCGGCGATGAAATGCGCGCTGCCAATCCCCGCCCCGTGGCTGACCAGCGTAAAGCTGCTCAGATCACGCGCCTGACCAAAACTTTTCTCGCTCACCGCCAGCGCTTTGGCGTCATTTTCAATAGCCACGTCCATGCCTGTCGCCTGCGAAATCAGCCTGGCCAGCGGCACATCCCGCCAGCCCAGCAACGCCGACTGCACGCAGGTCGACTGATGTTCATCGATAAGACCCGATAGCGTCACGCCCAGCCCGACCAGCTTTTTTGCCGCCTCGGGATGAGGCTCGAGCAACGCCGGTAAGGCGCTGGCGATATTGGCTGCCAGTTGTTGCTGATCCGCATCAGCAGCAAAAGACACCCGCGAAAGTATTTCGCCATGCAGATTGATCAGGGCCATTTGCGCCGGATTTTGCAGCAAAGAAACACCGGCAAACCACGCGCCGTCGGGATGCACGACCAGACGTACCGACGGTCTCCCCTGTCCGCTGCCCGGCACCGTTTCCGCCTCATGCAGAAAACCGGCCTCGATCATCTCGCGTACCACGCCGCCGATAGCCGCTTTACTCATTCCTGAGGACTGCGCCAGTTCGGTACGGCTTAAACCGCCTGCGGCATTCACTGCGCCCAAAATCTGACGTTGCAAAGTTGTTAGCATATTCGTTTTGGCGCTCTCAGTTTTCGCTCATCTGCATTGACATTAAACGGTAGAAATGGATATATCAATGCCAATTAGTTCACAAATTAAACTAAATGTTCCGATATAAGTATTTCATATGAACTATTTGTTAAATCTCTTTGTTAAAACAAACTGTCATTAAAACCGGCGTTTTACTCAACCGGCAGACTGAGCCAGAGCCACTTAATCCGATTTTTCACGCAGAGGGCAGAACATGAAGATTACCCGTTATATCCGGCGTCCCTTACCGTTAACGCTGCTGAGCAGCGCCCTTCTCGCCGCGTTTTCGCTGCCGGTGTTTGCCGCCACGCTGAACGTGATGCAAAACGAAGCGCCGCGCAGTATGGATCCGGGCAACCAGACCGCGACCTTTACCGGCACGGTACTGGATCCAATGTATGAAGGTCTGCTGCGCATGTCGCCGCAACTCAAACCGGAAGCGGCGCTGGCAACCTCGTGGAGCAGCGATGAAAGCGGGCTGGTGTGGACCTTCAAACTGCGCAGCGGCGTCACTTTCCACGACGGTACACCGTTTAACGCTGACGCTGTTGTCGCCAACTTTGCCCGCCATCTCGATACCAAACGCGGGCTGGCCGCCAGCGGACGTCTGCGTACTTTCCTTGACAGCGTCACCAAAACCGACGATTCCACCGTTGTCTTCAAACTGAAAAAACCCTATCCGGCCTTCCTGAATTTACTGACTACCGGCGCCTGTCTGATGGTCAGCCCTGCAGCGGATAAAACCGGTACGCTGGACAGCAAAGCGGTCGGCACCGGCCCGTACAAAATGGTGCAGTACAAAACCGGCGAATTCGTGCTGGAAGAAAAATATCCGGGCTACTGGGGTGATAAAGCCGCCGGGCCGGACGACATTAAATGGACCTGGAGCGCTGAGCCTTCGGTCATGAACATGGCGTTGCAGGCGGGTGAAACCGACGTCATCAACCCTGTGCCGCCGCAATTTGCCCGCGTACTGAAAAATAATCCTAAATTCAGTTTGCATGAAAGCCCGGGTGCCGCCGTGTTCTGGGTTGCGCTGAATACCGACCTTAAACCCCTGAGTGACGTCCGCGTCCGTCAGGCACTGAACTATGCCACCGACCGCGACGGACTGGTGCGCGCCATCATGTCCGGTTTCGCACAACCGGCGAATTCCCCGCTGGCACCGGTGACCGCCGGTTATGACAAAACACTGAACCCGTATCCGCTGGATCTGGCAAAAGCCAAAGCCCTGCTCAAAGAAGCCGGTGTGGCTGACGGTTTCACGATGTCGATTGCCGTACAGGGCCAGGATGCCCGCATCGGTCAGGTGCTGCAAAGCATGTGGGCGAAAATCGGCGTGAAACTTGACGTGCGGATCATGGAAAGCGGCGTGTGGACTAAAGCCGCGTTTGCCGATCAGGCCGGTAAAAAAGCCGATAACACCGGTGCGGTGCTGGCTTCCTGGTCTTCCGGCGCCAACGGCGCAGATCTGCAACTCCGTCCGCTGTACTACAGCAAAAGCTTCGCACCCGGCGGCGCGAATCTGGGCTTCTTCAGTGACCCGAAACTGGACGACATGCTAGACAAAGCCGCCTCAACGCTGGATGAAAACACCCGCAACGCGATTTACGTTGACGCCCAGAAAGAAATTAACCAGCAGGCACCGCAGGTGCTGTTGTATTACCAGAATGATTTGTACGCTACCGGCACGAATATTTCAGGCGTCACGATGATCCCGGGTGGACAAATTGTGGTGAAAGATGCACAGAAAAAATAACCGCAGTATCTACAGTGGAAAATAGCCATGAAAGCCTATCTTGCCAAAAAGCTCATCGCCTTCCCGGTCATCCTGATCGGGGTGTCGATGCTGATTTTTGTGTCCATCCGCGCGCTGCCGGGCGATCCGGCGCGTCTGATGGCCGGGCCTGAAGCGACACAGGAAGCGGTCGATGCTATGCGCGTTCGTCTCGGGCTGGATCAGCCGCTGGTGACGCAATATCTGCATTTTGCCGGTGATGTGTTGCATGGCAATCTCGGCATCTCGCTACAGTCGCAGCAGCCGGTCACGCAGGAAATCGGGGAACGAATGCCGTATACCCTGATGCTGGCGGTGCTGGCGTACTTTCTGGCGGTGGCGGTTGGCGTTCCGGCGGGCATGATAGGCGCGGTTTACCGCAACCGCTGGCCGGATTTTGGCGTGATGTTGCTGGCGATTGCCGGCGCGTCCATCGCCAACTTCTGGCTGGGGCTGATGGCAATGAATACTTTTTCGGTCAATCTCGGCTGGCTGCCGCTGCTCGGCGCGACATCATGGAAAAGCTACATTCTGCCTTCCGTGACGCTGGCGGTTTTACCCATGGCAGTGATGGCGCGCATGACGCGTTCCAGCATGCTGGATGTCTTGTCGGAAGATTATATCCGCACCGCGCGCGCCAAAGGTTTGTCCGCCACTACCGTGTATTGCAGCCATGCGTTTCGCAATGCGCTGATCCCGATTGTCACTATTGTGGCGCTCAATTTCGGCAGCCTGATTGGCGGCGCAGTCGTCACCGAATCCGTGTTTAACTGGCCGGGCATTGGTCGCCTGCTGGTGGATTCCGTGCGTTATCGCGATTATCCGGTCATTCAGGGCGTGGCGCTGGTCGCCGTCTGCGGCGTGGTGGTAATGAACCTGCTCGGTGAATTACTGATTGCTTTCCTGAATCCAAAAATAAGGTTCGATTAATGTCTGCCATTATCACGCAATTACCCCGTCGCAAACCGCGCACGTTGCGGTTGTTCCGCTGGTTATGGCGTCATCCGGCCGTGACCCTCGGGGGATTTATTGTCAGCCTGATCGTGCTGATGGGCTTGTTCGCGCCATTGATCACCCGTCACGATCCTTACGCACAAGACCTGATTGATACCCTGCTTTCTCCGAATGCAAGTCACTGGTTCGGTACGGATGATTATGGCCGCGATATCTTCGCCAGAGTGATTTATGGTGCGCGGATTTCGATTATCGAAGTGGTACTGAGCGTCGGACTGGCGATGATTATCGGCATTCCGCTGGGGATTATCGCCGGCATGGCGGGCCGTTATACCGACATGATCATCATGTGGTTTATGGACATGCTGTTTGCTTTTCCGGGCATCGTGCTGGCCATTCTGGTGGTCAGTATTCTCGGCGGCGGGCTGGTGAACTTGCTGATCGCGATTTCATTGTTTGCCATTCCGGTATATGCACGCCTCAGCCGTAACCTGACGCTCGGTTTAAAGCAGATGGAATACGTGGAAGCCGCGCAGGCGCTGGGTTTATCAAATTACCGTATTATCGTGCATTACATTTTGCGCAATGCCATCGGGCCGATTATCGTGCAATCGACGCTGACTGCCGGCACAGTGATTCTCGCCGCCGCCAGCCTGTCATTTCTGGGGCTTGGCGTGCAGCCGCCGATGCCGGAATGGGGTACCATGATGAGCGATGGCCGGAACTTCCTCGGCATTAATATTTACCTTTCGCTGTTCCCCGGTCTGGCCATTATGCTGACCGTGCTTGGTTTTAACGTACTGGGCGACGGACTGCGAGATTTACTGGACACACGCTCATGAATTCTGCAGTTTTTTGCGCCGATATCGGCGGTTCATTTATTAAATTTGGTGTTTCACGTTATTCCGGCGAAGTGGAAGAATGCGGCAAAGTGCCGACACCCGTTGCCTCATGGAATGATTTCGTTAACGCCATGCAAAATCTGATCAACACGTATGGTGCTGATTTACCGGCTGGCACACCACTGGCGATTTCCACCGCCGGGCTGGTCTCCCCCCAAACCGGCGAAATGCTGGCCACCAACATTCCCGCGTTCACCGGACATTCTCTGGCGCAAGATCTCAGTGCTGCGCTGGACCGTCCGGTCACCGCCGCCAACGATGCAGATTGTTTTGCCCTCGCTGAAGCCCATGCCGGTAACGCACAACATCAGTCCGTCGTGGCGGCGATTATTTTAGGTACCGGCGTCGGCGGAGGACTGGTGATCAACAGCCAGCTCGTCCGCGGTCACGGCGGCGTCACCGGCGAATGGGGACACGGTGCGATTACCCGCACGGAACTGACGATTGACAACAAAAAATACGCCGTTCCGCGCCTGAAATGTGGCTGCGGCCAGACTGGCTGCCTCGATATGCTCGGCGGTGCGCGTGGCATGGAACGTTTGCATCAGCATTTTCACAGCCAGCAAAATACCAGTCTGGAGATTGTCACCGGCTGGCTGAACGGGCATCCCGACTGTTCGCTGACCGTGAATGCCTGGCTGGAACTGGTCGCCGAACCGCTGGCGCTGCTGGTCAACATCCTCGGCCCTTCACGTATAGTCGCGGGCGGCGGGCTGGCCTCGGCAAAAGAGCTTATCGCGGCGCTGGATGTGAAAGTACGCGGCGGTGTGCTGCACACTTATGCAGAACCGTTGCTGATACCGGGGAAATTTTTGACCGACGGCGGATTAGTGGGGGCATCGGTACTGGGGAGAATGCAGAGTTAGTTGTTTGATCCTTTCCCTGCAATGGCCGTACAGTTTTGGTTTCAACTCCTCCCCCTGCGAAGGGGGAGGCAGGGAGGGGGTTTTAAGTATTGAAACAAAGGCCTGCGTGGTCACGTATCCCACTGATTTATCTTTAATACCCCCCCAACCCTCCCCTTCGCAGGGGAGGGAGTCAGACCCGTTTTAGCCGATACAAACAATGTTCCCGCAACCAGTGCCCTTCCTCAATCACCGGATGCATGAAGTTCTCTTCGGGATCGCACACCATTCCCAGCTTTTTCATCACTGCCTGTGAGCGGACATTCGGCAGCGCTGTAAATGCCACAATTTCGTTGAGCCCTAGCTGAATAAACCCGGCATCCAGCGCAGCGCGGGAAGCTTCGGTGCAAAAACCCTGTCCCCACGCATCCGCCCGTAAACGCCAGCCGACTTCAACGCACGGGTTGAACGGCAGGTTATATCCCGGTGTATGCAACCCGACGAAGCCCATAAACTCGCCGGTTTCACGTAACTCAACCACCCAGATCCCCCACCCACGTTCAGTGATCAAATCCCGACAGCGGATCGCCATTTCATCACTTTTTTCACGGGCCAGCACTGACGGGAAAAATTCCATCACCTGCGGATCAGCGTTCATGGCGGCAAAAGGTTCAAAATCTTTATCCTGCCACTGGCGCAAAATCAGTCGCGATGTGGTGATAGCCAGCGGCGGCGATGCAACGGGGACGGTAAAAGACTGCATAAACAACTCCTTTTTTATGGCAGACATGGGTTAAAAGTAAATTCTGGTATTTCCTGTTAATGATATTTATAACAATAATAAATAATTCCGGAGCTGCCATTATGATTTTTCACCGCTATCACGGACTGGGTAACGATTATCTGGTCTGCCATCACCGCGTCGCCGCCCTGCTCAGTAACCAGCAAATCCGGCGCATCTGCGATCGTCATTACGGCATCGGTTCCGACGGTTTGCTGATCGACAATGACGATGCGGATATCCCCTCCCTGCGTATTATCAATCCCGACGGTTCAGAAGCTGAGAAAAGCGGCAACGGTCTGCGTATTTATGCCCGTTATCTGTTTGATATTGGCCGCGTCGCGCATGAGCCGTTTCTGGTGAATACACCGGGCGGGCAAGTACGTTGCGAAGTCACCGACGGCGCCCATCAGGTGATTGTGGATATGGGGCAGGCAAAATTCTCGCCAGCCGCGTTACCCGCCAGTGTAGAAGGCGATGAAGCTCTCGCGCTACCCATCGTCGCGGGCGGGCATAATCTCAGTGCGACGCTGGTATCCATGGGCAATCCGCACTGCGTAATCCGGGTGGACAAACTGGATCTGGATTTAGTAAAGCAACTCGGCTCAGAGATTGAAACGCTGGCGATTTTCCCGAAACGTACCAACGTGCAGTTCGCGCAAGTCCTTGATCGCAAAAATATCAGCATCGGCATCTGGGAGCGCGGCGCGGGTTATACGCTGGCTTCCGGCAGCAGCAGTTGCGCGGCAGCCAGCGCGATGCGCAAACTCGGGCTGGTGGATGACCATGTCACGGTACATATGCCGGGCGGAAAACTCGCCATCAGTTTCAGCGGCGACTTTCAGGTCAACATGCGTGGCCCGGTGCAGAAAATTGCCATAATTACCCTTGATAACGACTGCTTCCGGGATATGCCAGCATAGCATTCTGGCCTGCTGAACGTTCCCGGCTCACCTCCCTTGCATGAAACTCTCCTGACGGCAGCCTGTCTGCCGCTCTTTCCGCACGCCCCCTATAAACAAAACTCATACCTGCATAATGATTTTATGGCAGACAGCATGCTTTGCAGCCCCTAAGTTGGTTAGCAGGAAGCACAACAATGAATAACCAACTTACTGTTTAATAAATAAAATAATACTTATAAAAACCTCTCACGGCCGTTTTCCGTGCTTAACCGGTCAGTGAAATTTTGTTCAAAGTTTTAATCCGATCACATATTAATAAAAAAAACAGAGAGCGTACCCTATGAGCAACAACACCATCGTGGATGTGAAAACGTGGATAGATGAACGCCCGATATCGAAATATCAATGGGTGGTTTTATCCCTGTGTTTCATCATCATCATGTTCGACGGTTATGACGCCGCGGTAATGGGCTTTATCGCCCCGGCGCTGATCGAAGACTGGGGCATCAGCCGCGCGGAAATGGGGCCGATCCTGGGTGCCGCCATGTTTGGCGTGGCGATCGGCGCGCTGATTGCCGGACCGAACGCGGATCGCTTTGGCCGCAAGCGGGTGCTGATGTGGTCGATTCTGTGTTTTGCCCTGTTCAGTCTGCTGAGTACCTTTGCCCGCACGCCGATGGAAATGGCAATCCTGCGTTTTCTCACCGGTCTCGGCTTAGGCGCGGTCATGCCTAATACCGTGACGCTGGTGTCGGAATACATGCCCGAACGCCGCCGCAGCCTGATGATCACCGTGATGTACAGCGGCTTTAATGTCGGTTCCGGCGCGGGAGGGTTTGTCGCGGCCGGTCTGTTGCCGCACTTTGGCTGGAAAGCGGTGATTTTTGCCGGTGGGATTTTGCCGCTGCTGATGCTGCCGTTACTGCTGTGGATCCTGCCGGAATCCGCCATGTACATGGTGGTGCGTAACGTAGCGAAAGAAAAAATTGCCAAAGTGCTGACCCGCGCCGGGGGTGTTTTCAGCGAAGGAACCAAATTTGTGCTCAAGGCGCCGGTTATTCAGAAAAAAGCCAAAGTATTCCAGCTTTTCACCAACGGCTACGCCAAAGGCACGATGGTGTTGTGGGTCACTTACTTCATGGGCCTGTTCGTGATTTATCTGCTCAACGGCTGGTTGCCAACCATTATGCGTAACGGCGGTTTCTCGCTGGAACGCGCGGCTATCGTCGCCGGTTTGTTCCAGTTAGGCGGAACCTTCGGTGGCCTGATGGTCGGCGGGCTGATGGACAGATTCACCGCCAAACGGGTGATTGCGGGTTTCTACATGATGGGCGTGGTCAGCCTGCTGTCGCAAGGTATTGGCAACTTTGGCCCGGATATTCTCGCCCTGCTGGTGTTCATCAGCGGTGTGTGTATTAACGGCGCACAGACCGGTTTGCAGGCATTTTCTCCGGCCTTCTATCCGACCGAAATGCGTGCCACCGGCGTCTGCTGGATGCACGGTATTGGCCGCAGCGGCGCGATTATCAGCTCATCGATGGGCGGCGTTCTGCTGGGTGTTTTCTCCGGCCAAAACATGATCTTTATTATTCTGGCGCTGCCTGCGTTGCTGGCAGGGCTGAGCATTCTTTTACACCGCGCGGCGCACCCGGCCGAGATGATCAAAGGTGTTGATATTACTGACATCCCGGAGTTGTCGCGCACCATGAATATCCGCTAGTCTCCGGATTAGCCACCTGATAATTAGAAACATATTCATCACCATAAATAATGCGGCGCGACGTGCGTGTCGCAGTTACCCTACAAAAAGTATTGAGGATTTAAGATGGCGAAAATCATAGGCGGTTTAGCAGTTTCACATACCCCGACCATCGGTTTTGCGGTTGACCATAACAAGCAGGAAGAAAGCGCCTGGGCGCCGATTTTCGAAAGCTTTGCGCCAATGCAAAAATGGCTGGATGAGAAAAAACCGGACGTGCTGGTCTACATTTTCAACGACCACGTGACCTCGTTCTTCTTCGATCACTATTCCGCCTTTACGTTAGGTATCGACGAGCAATATGAAGTGGCCGATGAAGGCGGCGGCCCGCGTGATCTGCCTGCGGTCAAAGGCCATGCGGCGCTGTCGCAGCATATCGGTGCCAGCCTGATGGCGGATGAATTCGATATGTCTTTCTTTCAGGATAAGCCTTTAGATCACGGTTTGTTCTCGCCGCTTTCTGCCCTTCTCCCGCATGAAGGCGGCTGGCCGACACAAATCGTTCCGCTGCAAATCGGCGTACTACAGTTCCCTATTCCCACCGCCCGCCGCTGCTACAAACTCGGTCAGGCGCTGCGCCGTGCGATTGAAAGTTTCCCGGAAGATTTAAACGTGGCGATTGTCGCCACCGGCGGCGTGTCGCATCAGGTTCACGGCGAACGCTGCGGGTTTAACAACCCGGACTGGGATGAGCAGTTTGTCAATATGATCGTCAACGACCCGGAACGTCTGACCGAAATGACGCTGGCCGAATTCGCCACGCTGGGCGGCATGGAAGGTGCGGAAGTGATCATGTGGCTGGTGATGCGCGGTGCGCTGTCAGCCAATGTGAAGAAACTGCATCAGGCTTATTACCTGCCGTCGATGACCGGTATCGCCACGCTGATCCTCGAAAATCAGTCGCGTGAAGCGCCGTATGATGTGCAACAGCGCCAGCGTGACAAAATCGCGCAACAAATGGCGGGCGTTGAAAAGCTGCCGGGCACCTATCCGTTCACCCAGGCACGCAGTCTGAAAGCGTTGCGCATCAACCGTTTCCTGCACCGTCTGATCCAGCCCGCATGGCGTGAACGCTTTCTTACCGATCAACATGCGCTGTTTGCCGAAAACAAGCTGACGGACGAGGAACAGCAACTGCTGCGCGAACTCGACTGGCGCGGCATGATCCATTACGGCGTCAGTTTCTTTCTGCTGGAAAAACTCGGCGCGGTAGTCGGTGTGTCCAACTTACATATTTATTCCGCGATGCGGGGCGAAACGCTGGAAGAATTCCAGAAAACCCGCAATCAGCAAGTTCTCTATTCAGTAGCAGGTAAAGCGAAAGCATGACAATTTTTGAGCAACCCAAGATCGACACCCATCACCACGTGTTTGATCCGGCGCGCTTTCCGTACCTTCCGGACACGCCGTATCGTCCGGAAGGTCACGAGATTGGCACCACCGAGTATTACCGTGCCGTGATGCAGGCGTACAACATCCGCCACTCACTGATTGTCGGCCCGACCTCGGGATATAACACCGACAGTGCGTGTCTGCTCGATGCGCTGGCAAAAGGCAACGGGCGCTTCAAAGGCATTGCCGTGGTGCCGTTTGACATCGGCATTGAGCGGCTTGCAAAGCTGAAAAATGCCGGTGTGGTCGGCATTGCGATGAATGTTGCGATGCTCGGCACGGAAACTTTTTTGCATCTCGATGGCCTGATGGGGCGTCTTGCCGAACTGGATATGTTCGCCGCCATTCAGGTGCAAAACGATCAGCTTCTGGCGTTATTGTCGCTGATTAGCCGTACCCGCGCACGGCTGCTGATTGATCACTCCGGACGCCCTGACGTCACGCAGGGGCTGCAACAACCGGCGTTTCAGGCTCTGCTCAGTCTCGCTGACCAGCAAAGAACCTGGGTAAAACTGTCGGGTCTGGCGAAATTCAGCCACCAGCCCTTCCCTTATCAGGACGGGCACGCTTATCAGCATGCGCTGCTCAATGCGTTCGGCGCAGAACATTGCATGTGGGGTTCCGACTGGCCGTTTCTGCGGGCGGAGCACCGGATGGATCTCGGTACGTTACTGATGCTGGTCGGACAATTATTTCCTGATGAAAAGATCCGCCAGCAAATTTTGTGGCAGACCCCGAAAGATTTGTTTGGATTTACGGATTACTGAAAAAAGGCAGACACTGATGAACTACAACATTGCCGTATTCAACGGCCCGAATCTCAATTTACTGGGCACCCGTGAACCGGAAACCTACGGTCACGACACGCTGGCGACCATCGAAAAGTTATGTCATCAGACCGGCGAAAGCTGCGGCGCAACCATCGAATTCTTCCAGACCAATCACGAAGGAGATCTGATTGACCGCATTCAGGCCTGCCGTGGCAAAGTGGACGCGATTGTG
The DNA here is from genome assembly GCF_963881615.1 of Rahnella sp. CJA17(1/100). NCBI lineage: Bacteria > Pseudomonadati > Pseudomonadota > Gammaproteobacteria > Enterobacterales > Yersiniaceae > Rahnella > Rahnella sp. CJA17(1/100). The sequence goes on from NZ_CAWOJA010000006.1 coordinate 15,070, forward strand.
CTCAACGCCGCTGCGTGGACGCACACGTCCGTCGCCATCCGCGACGCCGTGACCGCCGTCAGCCTGCCGCTGTACGAAGTGCATATCACCAACGTGCATAAACGCGACGCCTTCCGCCACCATTCATTCCTTTCCGACGTCGCCGTCGGCGTAATCTGCGGTTTTGGCATTCAGGGCTATGGATATGCGATCAGACAGGCTGTGGTGAATCTGAATAAATAAAGCAGATTTTTGGAAAGTAAAACTTAAATAATATAAGGATTCAGAGTGTGAATCCTTATATTTCAGGCATGTTATTCAGCAGATTTTCGCGTGCCAATACAGCAGACCGCCAGCGATATGACAAACAATGTTGCTGTCTGATCATAAAGAATCACTGAATCCGTCAGTCCGGTAACGAATAAAGCAATAAATGTAAGCACCATGCCTTTAATATTAACTTTCCTCACCCACCCATAGATTAAAACCAGATAAGGCAGCAATAAGGAAAACGTTCCTAATAATCCCTGAAGTGTAGTGACCTCAAGAAATTCGTTGTGCATATTATATTGAACATTGGTATAGCCTTCCGTGTTTTCCGGATGATGCGTTTTGATAAACGCTCTGGCCAACGTGGTTCTCTCATCAGGCGTAGTAAAACCAATATGGTGATGTAACAGGTATATACCACTTTGCCAGATCGCCACCCTGGCCCCCAGTGATGTTGAACTTTGTACATCATATTTCTGGATATCATTAATACCCTGGGCCCAGCGATGCCCGGTGATGCCGATAATCGTCACAATAGCGAGCACGACCAACCCCGCCATCTGCCAATTTTTTCTTAAGTCTATTTTATACTCTAAAAATATAAAGGTAAGCTTAAGGAATATGAGAGCGAGAATGGTAATTCTTGTCCCACATAAATACAGAAGGATAAAGGTCAGTATAAAAGCCCCTAAATCCAGACATTTTGAATAACGATGATTTTCTAACCGGCTTAACCCCAGATAAGCCGCGTATATGAAAATAATCATATAAGAGGACATTGACGATGCATCAGTCGTCAGTTTTATCCGGTCATTCACGGTATAAAAATGTTCATGTAACCCGAAGCCCAGCGTAACAATCAACCCCACCACGATTATTACTTTACTTAAGAATATAGTTTTTTGAGTTGTCAGCGAACCATACACAGAAAGGCATAAGATGACAAAAGCACCCAGCAGGATCCTTTTGCTCCCTACTAAATAATTGTTAATGATGCCTGCGCTCGTCGGCGAGGGATCTATGCCATTATGCTTTAGCATCATTGCCCAGACAAAACGGACTGCGGCTAAAAAAAACAATGAAAAGAACATCACCAGATAAAAATGTTCATTCTTAAATGAGATATCCTTTTTGTAAATAGCATATAAAGTGGTAAAAAAACTGACGTAAGAAACAACATAAAATATTTTTTGTGGCCATCCGGTAATAAACATGCTCAATGAAAGTGAAATGCAAAGAGCAATAACTGATGCATTAACAATTATTTTCAAAGGAGCTGTAGCAGATTTGCTATTCATCTTTTCCCTCAGCAATCTTATTAAGAATATTCTTAAAATTATTCATATACGCATCTTCGTAAAACTTTCCGATACTTTCCTTTATCACGGCCTGCTCTGGCAATACCCGATCACGGCCTATTTTATTAATGATTTGAGAAAGCGTAATAATGTCATTTTGCGGATAAAGTTGCCCATTAATATTGTTTTCAATTATTTCTGACGGACCGCTGATACAATCAGAGGAGACGCAATATATTCCCCGGGATATCGCTTCCAGCAGCACAAGCGGGAAGCCTTCGAAATTAGACGTCATGACCAGGCAAGTGACTTCTTTGATATTATTTTCGACATATTCCCAGGGTTCACTTTGCCATCCATGCCAGGTAATCTGATCAGAAATCCCCGACTGTTGCGTATAAGATTGACATATGGCCAAATCTTCACCATCTCCCACGATATCTAATGACCAGCGGACACTGACCCGGGCAAGCGCATCAAAGAGATCTTTTAACTGCTTTTGTCTTTCAAAATGTATTCTGCCGATGTAGAGGATTCTGAGCGACTCAGGTCTTAAAATAACCGTATCCGTTTTTTTCACGGGGTTAAAAACCACATCGACATTATTTTCGCCGACACCCAACTCTGTCAGTTGATTTTTTATTTCATCGCTGATCGCAAAATGATGATCTGCTGATAACAGATAATGCGGGCGATACCGCTCCCGGGGTGGAAGATGCATCCATGTCGATAAAACAGTCTTATGCGCAGAAAAGGTAATTGCACGACGTGCCATTAAGCTGGGTATTGTATTAAGTGTAATGACATGTTCTGGTTTATATTTTCTGATAAATAAGAGAAGCCGCAGAGTATGTATGAAGTTTTTTACTTTTTTATTTCGTAGTGTGCAGACACTTTCAAATAGCACGGCATTATCGAGCCAGGATTTTGAGTACGTCTTTTCACCACTATTGATGACGAAAAAACCCGCCTCAAACTCTTCACTCTTTTTGAGTGCTGATATTACCTGGCTGGTCACGTTTTCCATGCCGCCACGCCCGATAAGTAAATCTGTCACAAGCACTATTTTCTTTTTATTAATAACTTCTTTTTCTTTAGTTATCATAGTCCAGTCTCTTCACAGCCCTCAAACCGCGAGAGCAATATTCAACCTTTATTTCTCAACACATATTTATACAAGGTTTATCAAAAAACAGGCATTCCCTTCACAAGGGCGGCCATCTTACCTTAAAATGACAGGCCATTCATGTACAAAACAGACACAAACGTAACCTTGTCTTAAAAATTAGAGAATTCCCAATACTGACAGGGCCTGTAAAACGAGGGCGATCTGACACAGGTATTTTGTTTATACAACGAACCGGAATTCATCCTGTTTGTATTAAGGATAATAATTACCCCAAAACCAAAGCACATAACAACATCGTTCATATTTCACACACGATAATTACCCGTAATCAAAATTCTCATATGAAAATGGGGTTGCCACACACTTTTCTGATCTCCATCACCAGCGCCTCTGCGGCAGGTGAAAGCAGACTTCCGGCGCGGAAGGTCAGGCCAATGGCGCGGTGCGTATCGGCCAGATCCAGCGGCAGTTTGGCCAGTTCGCCGGATTCAAGCTCATGCTCAAGCTGGCGCGCTGACACGGCTGCCAGCATGTCGGAACCGAGCAGCAGCCCTCGCACAATCCCCAGATCACCGCTTTCCACCACCGGATCCGGCGGCGGCATCCCCATAGCGGCAAAACTGTTATCCAGCAGGTGTCTTGCCGGGGTTTCAGCACGCGGCAACACCCAGCGCGCCTCGCGCAGAGTTTCCTGCGTGACATTTTCTGCCAGCAACGGATGTCCTTTTCTCGCCAGAATCACCATGCTTTCGGTAAACAATGTTTCTGTTGCCATATCAGCCGCATAATCACGGGATCTCAGCGCGCCAAAAATAAAGTCCACTTCCCCGGACCGCAGCTCGGACGCCAGTGCGCTGAAGGCACTTTCGTTGGTCACCACTTTCACGCCGCTGTAGCGCTGCGTCAGGCCGATAATCGCCTGCGGCAGTAAGCGCGTGCGCCCGAGTGGCAAAGCGCCAACCTGCACAGTGCCTTCCAGCACACCGCGACGGGCGGCAATGTCGGCAGGAATATGACGCAATTCATTAAGCGCACGACGCAGGTTCGGCACGATATCCTGCCCCGCAAGTGAAGGCATCATGCCGTGCGGTGTGCGTTCCAGCAGCGCAACACCGGCACCGTTTTCCAGTACTTTCAGCGCAGCACTGACCGCGGGCTGGCTGAGGCCGAGCAGCGTGGCGACCGTCTGCATATGCCGGGTTTTACACAGAGAGATAAAAATTTGCAGACGCCGGACGTTAAACAGATACAGCGGTTCGGTATCCCCGCGCCTTTGCCCGCTTTTGCCCTGTAATTTCGCCAGCTGCGAGGGGATCTGCCGCAATTCGGCAATCGCCCGTCGCGCACGCGGCAGCACGCATTTACCGAAATCCGTCAGTAGCATGCCGTTGGCATGACGTTCAAACAACGGAACGTCGAGGGACTGTTCCAGATCCCGTATCGCCCGTGTTACCGCAGATTGTGTGCGGTACAGTTCATCAGCCGCGCGGGATACACTTCCCTGGTCGACCACCTGACAAAATGCTCTGATTTGCATCAGGTTACTCAGCATCTCAGACTCTGCCATCCCCTTCTCCTTTCAGCTTTTTTTGCGTGACCTTTCCCTGCAATATAAATAAAACGCATACCCCCTGCAATCAAATGAATTACCCGTCGCAGACTCAGACTGACAGCATGGAACTCAGACTTTTTGAGAACAAAAACCAAGGACATCTCCATGACTCAGCCAAAAAAAGAGAACACTAAAAGTGCATTAGTCGTCAGTGCCCACTCTGCCGATTTCGTCTGGCGTGCGGGCGGTGCCATCGCCAGACATACTCAGGCCGGTTACGCCGTGCACATCGTTTGCCTGTCGTTTGGTGAACGCGGTGAGTCTGCCAAACTGTGGCGCAAAGGCAATATGACCGAAGAAGTCGTGAAAGCATCACGCCGCGAAGAAGCCATGGCCGCCGCCGAAATCCTCGGGGCCAGTGTCGAGTTTTTCGATATGGGCGATTATCCGCTGCGCGCCGACAAGGAATCGTTGTTCCGTCTGGCCGATGTTTACCGCCGCGTACAGCCGCATTTTGTGCTGACCCATTCGCTGAAAGACCCGTACAACTACGATCACCCGATGGCGACACATCTGGCCCAGGAAGCACGGATTATCGCGCAGGCAGAAGGCTATAAGCCGGGCGAAACCATTGTCGGTGCACCGCCGGTTTACTGTTTTGAACCACATCAGCCGGAACAGTGCGACTGGAAACCCGATGTTCTGCTCGATATCACTGATGTCTGGGACAAGAAATATCAGGCCATTCAATGCATGGCCGGTCAGGAACATCTGTGGGAATACTATACCCGCGTCGCCCAACAGCGCGGCGTGCAGGCCAAACGTAACGTCGGGATCACCAGCGCCAAAAACATCGTTTACGGCGAAGGCTATCAGAGCCTCTTCCCGCGAGTGACAGAGGATTTAGCATGAGTCTGGTCGGCAAAAAAGGCGTCGTGGTTCGCCATATTCCACGGGCAAATAAAGCAGATGTGTCGGCACTGGCGGCTTTTGGCGTGGCGACGGTACATGAAGCGCAGGGTCGCAAAGGCTTGCTGGATGCGGGCATCCGTCCGATACAGCAGGATTGTGCGATTTCCGGCAGCGCCGTCACCGTGCTCACCGCACCGGGCGATAACTGGATGTTCCACGTCGCCGTCGAACAATGTCAGCCGGGCGATATTCTGGTGGTTGCGCCAACCTCGCCATGTTCTGACGGCTTCTTCGGCGATTTGCTGGCAACGTCGCTGAAAGCGCGCGGTGTGGTCGGGCTGGTTGCCGATCTCGGCGTGCGTGATACCAAAACGCTGCGCGATATGGGTTTCCGCGTCTGGTCACGGGCCGTTCACGCGCAGGGTACGATCAAAGAAACGCTCGGCTCCGTGAACGTGCCGGTTGTCTGCGCCGGACAGTTAGTGAATCCGGGCGATGCCATTGTGGCCGATGATGACGGCGTGGTGGTCGTTCGCCGCGAAGAGGTCGCGCAAGTGGCGCAGGCCAGCCGTGAGCGGGAAGCGCTGGAAGAAAGTAAACGCGCAAGAATGGCTGACGGTGAACTCGGATTGGATATCTACAATATGCGCCCGCGTCTGGCAGAAAAAGGCCTGAAGTATTTCGATTCGCTGGAAGAACTGGAAAATGCCGCAAGGCGCTGAGGAGCCGATATGCCGCAGACCCGAATCCCCTGCCTGCTGATGCGCGGCGGGACGTCAAAAGGCGCATTTTTTCTGGCGGACGATTTACCGCACGAGCAGGCCTTACGCGACAATGTGCTGCTGGCGGTGATGGGTTCCCCCGATCCGCGCCAGATTGATGGCCTTGGCGGCGCCGATCCGCTGACCAGCAAAGTGGCGATTATCCGCCCTTCGGCACGCCCTGACGCCGACGTCGATTATCTTTTTGCGCAGGTTAATGTCGATAAAGCCGTGGTGGATTACGGACAAAACTGCGGCAATATCCTGGCTGCCGTTGGCCCGTTCGCCATTGAAAGGCAACTGCTGAGCGCGGTTGAAGGGATTACCCCGGTGCGGATCTTCATGGAAAACACCGGCCAGATTGCGACCGCGCATGTGCCGGTAAAAGAGGGTCAGGTGTGCTATCAGGGTGAGTTGCGCATTGACGGCGTACCCGGCACTGCGGCCAAAATCAGCGTGGAATTCGCCGATATCGCCGGTTCCAGTTGCGGCGCGTTGCTGCCAACCGGTAACGCCCGTGACACGTTTGACGGTATCGACGTCACCTGCATCGACAATGGCATGCCCGTTATTCTGCTGCGCGCCGCCGATTTCGGGCGCAGTGGTTATGAAAGCCGTGAACAGCTGGATGCAGACACGGAGCTGAAAAAACGCCTCGAATCCATCCGCTTACAGGCGGGCCCGAAAATGAAACTCGGCGATGTCACGCAGCGCACCGTGCCAAAAATGACATTGATTGCCGAACCGCGAAACGGTGGTGCCATCTCCAGCCGGACGTTTATTCCGCATCGCTGCCACGCCTCGATTGGCGTACTCGGCGCGGTCAGCGTCGCCAGCGCTTGTCTGATACCGGGTGCCATTACCGAAGGGCTGGCACATACGCCAACGGGCAACACGCCGTTAATCAGCGTGGAACATCCGGCCGGGGAATTCAGCGTGGAATTACAACTCGGTCCGACAAAAACAGGGGCAGAACGGCTGGCTGGCTGTGCCCTGTTACGTACCGCAAGGCTGATTTTTGAAGGCCGTGTCGCCATCCCCGCCAGCGTCTGGGACGGTCATCAGGACGATCAACAGGGATCTCATCATGAATAACGTCACCCGCATTACCCTCATCGGCCTCGGCGAAGTGGGCACCATTCTGGCAACGGATCTGAAAAAGCAAAATCCGGCACCGGATATCGTGGCGTTTGATAAGCTGACAGATTCAGCGGTTATCAGGCAGCGCGCCCGTGACGCCGGAGTGCATTTTGCGCCGTCACTGGAAGACGCCGTGAAAGGCAGTCAGATCATTTTCTCCGCTGTGACCGCCGCCGAAGCGTTGAATGTGGCCGGTGCCTTCGCCCGGCATCTCGCACCCGGTCAGTTCTTTCTCGATCTGAATTCAGTTTCGCCGCACACCAAACGCGAAGCGATGGCGCTGATTGAGCAGGCGGGTGGCCGTTATATCGACGTCGCGGTGATGGCGCCTTACCCGCCTGCCCGCCTGAAAACGCCGCTGTTGCTGGGAGGCACGCATGTTTACGCCATCAGCGAATGGCTGAATGAAAACGGATTTAACAGCAAAGTTCACAGCACCAGCGTCGGCGAGGCCTCGGCGATCAAGATGTGCCGCAGTGTGATGATCAAAGGCCTGGAAGCGCTGACTGCCGAATGCCTGAGTGCTGCGCGGCAATACGGCGTCGAGAAAGAAGTGCTGGCCTCGTTGCACGCCAGCTTTCCGTCACTCGGCTGGGACGGACCGTTTCCGCATTATCTTATCAGCCGCATCGCTGAACACGGCAAGCGCCGCGCCGAGGAAATGCGTGAAGTGGTGAAAACACTGGAAGACGTCGGCGTCGCGCCCAACCTGAGCCGGGGAACCGTACTTGCCCAGCAGGGGCTGGTGGATGCGCTGGCCGCGAAGGGGATCAGATATACGGATCTGGAGCCGTTTGACTGGGGGAAAACAGTGGATCTTTTACGAAAATAAGTTGTCCCTTTCTCACCTGACCGGAGGAGAAAACCGGTCAACTCCCTCCCCTGCGAAGGGGAGGGTTGGGGTGGGGTATTACAGAGAAATCATAGCGTTGAAGTTTGCTTTGGCACGTTTTTACCCGGCGGATACTTCAACAATCGTTTCGCCATTAATACCCCCTCCCCGCCTCCCCCTTCGCAGGGGGAGGAGCTAAAACCAAACTCTGGTCAGATTTAACCGGCGTGCTTCCTTCCCTTCGCAGGGGGAGGAGCTAAAACCAAACTCTGGTCAGATTTAACTGGCGTGCTTCCTTCCCTTCGCAGGGGGAGGAGCTAAAAACTACACCCGCTCCGGCATAACCCGATGACACCTCGCCACCACGCCGCCCACCCCATGCACAAGATCCTGCGGCATCTGACAACCATCCCCGGCCAGCGGACAACGTTCGCGGAAGTAACATCCCATCGGCAGGTTACGGTTGCTGGGTAATTCACCTTTCTTATCGACTATCCCTTCATCAAGCTGACGACCGGCACGCGGAACCGAATCCAGTAGCAGACGGGTGTAAGGATGTTGCGGTTCGGACAATACTTTTTCCGCAGTGCCCAGCTCGACAATTTGCCCGAGATACATCACCGCCACGCGGTCACTCATGTGGCGAACAACCGACACATTGTGAGAAATCAGCACATAAGTCAGGTTGCGCTGTCGTTGCAGTTCCACCAGCAAATTAAGGATTTGCGCCTGCACTGAAATATCCAGCGCCGAGGTCGGCTCATCCAGCACGATGATGTCTGGCTCTGAAGACAGCGCACGGGCGATAGAAATACGCTGACGCTGACCGCCGGAAAACTCATGCGGCAGACGGTCGAGGTATTCCCTGCGGATCCCCACCTGCTCTGCCAGCGTCGCAGCCAGTTCACGACGCTCGCGGCTGCTGTTGTGTTTTTGCACGAACACCGGTTCGGTGATGATCCGCCAGACCGGCAGACGCGGATCCAGCGACGATTGCGGGTCCTGAAACACCATTTGCATACCGGAGCCGAACCAGGAATTGTCATGGCGTGCGCGATGCACTTCGCCGCTGCTCGGCTTTTGCAGCCCCATCAGCAACTGCGCCAGCGTGCTTTTCCCGCAACCGGATTCACCGACAATGCCTAACGTTTCGCCGCGGATAATATTGAGATCCAGCCCGTTCAGCGCGTGCACATAACTGGTGGGTTTACCGCGCCAGTTATAACTGGCCGGGAACCGCACGCGCACATCCTGCAACTCGACCAATGCTTCAGCCATCATCAGGAATGCTCCTCAATGCGTTGAATGTGGATGTCGCCGGCATGACGCTGCGGATGCCAGCAGGCAACAGATTGCTGCGGAAAATGCGGCAACGAGGCCAGCGCCGGTGTCGCAATGCAGCGGTCATCGGCATGATTGCAGCGGCCACGAAACGCACAGCCCTGCGGCAGTTTGGCCAGATTCGGTACCGTGCCGGGAATGGCTTTCAGCAAACTGCGCGGCTCGCCGTTTTCCGGTGCCGCCTGTAATAATCCGATGGAATAGGGATGCGATGGCGATTCAATTACATCCGCCGTGTTGCCGCTTTCAATCACATGTCCGGCATACATCACATAAACCCGGTCGCAAAGCTGGGACACCACCGCCATATCGTGAGTGATAAATAACACGGCGGTTCCGCTGGCACGGGCTTTGCGCTGGAGCAAACGCAAAACCTGACGCTGCACCGTAACATCCAGCGCCGTGGTCGGTTCATCGGCGATAATCAGCTCCGGCTCGCAGGAAAATGCCATGGCGATCAGTACACGCTGACGCATACCGCCGGAGAGTTCGAACGGATAACGTGACATCACCTGCTCCGCATCGGCAATCTGCATGTCCTGCAGCAGGCCGATGGCTTTTTGCCACGCCTGCGCCTTGCTGAGTTTTTGGTGCAGACAAATGACTTCGCACATCTGACGGCCAATTTTACGCGTCGGATTCAGGGCGTTCATCGGCTCCTGGAAAATCATCGCCACGCGCGCGCCGCGCAATGTGCGCATCTGCTCCTCACTGGCGTGAATCACGTCGGTGCCGAGCATGCGTAACGCACCGCCGGTCACGGTAAAACCGTCAGGTGGCAGCAGGCGCATCGCCATCATCGCCGTGACCGATTTGCCTGAGCCGGATTCGCCGACCACGCCGACGATTTCGCCAGCGTTCACTGAAAGCGACACCTGATTCAGCGCTTTCACTTCTCCGCCGTAAACCGGAAAGACCAGTTGCAGATTGTCGATTTCCAGTACCGGCGCCTGGGATTGTTCACTCATCTCAGCGCCCTCTGCTTTTCGGATCCAGCAGGTCGCGCAGACCGTCGCCGAACAGGTTAAAACCGGTGGCGGTAATCAGAATTGCCACGCCTGGAAAGGCTGAATACCACCATTGATCGAGAATATAATTGCGTCCGTTGGAGACCATCGCGCCCCACTCTGCGGTCGGTTGTTGCGCGCCCAGGCCGATGAACCCTAACGTTGCCGCCATCAGAATCGAGGTACCGATATCCAGAGAAGCCTGCACCACCAGCGGCGGCATCACATTGCGCAGCACGTGCCAGGTAATGAGATGCCAGCGTGACGCGCCGAACGTCCGCGTAGCCTGCATATAAGCCTGATGACGCAGCATCAGCGTCTGTCCGCGCGCCAGCCGCACATAAAACGGAATGCGCACCACCGCAATCGCCAGCATGGCGTTAAACAAAGTCGGCCCGAGCGCGGCGGCCAGCGCCATGGTTAATACCAGCGAGGGTACTGACAGCATGATGTCCATGCAGCGCATGATCAGCGCGTCCACTACGCCGCCCACCACACCGGAGAAACAGCCGAGTAATGAGCCAATCGTGCCCGCGATGATCACCACCGCCAGCCCGGCGGCTACGGATTGCTGGCTACCTATCAGCACACGACTGAACAGATCCCGCCCGACTTCATCAGTCCCAAACCAGTGCAGCGCGGAAGGTGCCTGCAGGCGGTCGGTCAGGCTGATGGCGTTAGGATCATGCGGCACCAGCCACGGCGAAAAGATCATGATGAAAAGCACAATCAGCATGATCGCCAGCCCTAACATCGTCAGCGGACTGCGGCTCAGCAAATAGAATGTGCGCCGCCAGTTGGCAAAGCGCGGTTTGACATCTGGCGCCACGATGTCAGCCCGATGATTATTGACGCCCGGTTCAATCACAGACATTGGCTCACCCCTCACGGCCGATGCGCGGATCGATCCACACATACAGTAAATCGACGCATAAATTGACGATGACGTAGGCAAACGACACCACCACCGCAAAACCCATCACCGCCGGGAAATCCAGCGCCTGAATCGAATTCACCACGTACGCGCCCATACCCGGCCAGGCAAACACCGTTTCGGTCAGCACCGCGCCATACAACAAATCGCCCATCGCCAGCCCGAGCACGGTGACCGACGGGATCAGCGCGTTCGGCAAAGCGTGGCTCAGGACCACCCGCCAGCGTGACAACCCGTTAGCCCGCGCCGTCCGAATGTAGTCTTCACTCAGTTGCTCAAGCATCGCCGAGCGAATTTGCCGCGCCACGATACCCATGTGTACAAACGCCAGCGTCAGCGCAGGCATCGCCAGATGTTGCAGGCTGTTCCAGAAGGCGTCCCGGTTACCGGTCAGCAGGGAATCGAGCACATAAAAGCCGGTGATATTGGCGGGCGGATCCATCCAGTCATCCAGCCTTCCGCCGCCCGGCAGCAGGTTCAGATGCCCGTAGAACAGGATGATGACGCCCAGCCCCAGCCAGAACGCAGGCGTGGAAATGCCGAGCACGGAAAGCAGACGCACCAGATGATCCGGAAATTTATTGCGGTACACCGCCGACAACACGCCCAGCGGAATGCCGAGCACAATCGCCAGAAACAGTGCGCTGACCGCCAGTTCCAGGGTCGCCGGGAAGAACGCTTTCAGGTCTTCGAGTACCGGACGACCAGTACGGATCGACGTGCCCAAATCGCCGTGCAACAAATCGCTGACGTAACGGAAAAACTGCACGTAAAGCGGCTGATTCAGTCCCAGTTGCTCACGAATATGTTCGACCATTTCATTGCTTGCACGGTCGCCCGCCAGCAGCCGCGCCGGATCTCCCGGGATCATATGCGAGATGATAAAAGTAATGACGCACACGCCCGCCATCACCAGTATCAGACCCCAGCAGCGCTGGCGAATCAGAGTCCAAAAAGTCATAGTTTTTCCCCGTAAAACCCCTTTCAGGTCGTGAAAGGGGTTTTCGTGAATGATATTGCGGTTATTGCTTATGCATCTGACCAACATTGAAGACTTGCTCAAGCATCGGGTTGAAAACAAAGCCTTTAACGTCTTTATTCATCGCCACCTGATAGTTTTTCTGGAACAAATAAACATACGCCGCTTCGTCGATAACGATTTTCTGCGCCTGCTGGTAATAGTCGGTGCGCTGTTTCTGATCGGTCACTGACACCGCTTTTTTCAGCAACGCATCCACGTCAGGATTTGAGTAGAAGGAACGGTTACCGGGCAGGCCTTTTTTGTCGGACTCAAACCAGTAGTTCATAAACATGTACGGGTCGGCGAAATCCGGGCTCCAGTTACCGATTGAGATGTCGTAATCACCCTGCCCGATGCGGTCACGCATGGTGGCGTTAGCCAGTTTTTCCAGCTTCACGTTAATCCCGGCCTGGCCGAGGCTGGCCTGCACGGAAAGCGCGATGGATTCCCAGTTCGGATCGTTATCGGAATACAGGAAGTCCAGCGTCTGCGGCTTGTCTTTGACTTTCTCCAGGTCAGCTTTGGCCTGCGTCAGATCTAAGGTGTATTGCTTCGCCGTCGGGTCGAAACCCCACATGCCATCAGGAATTGGCCCGCGCATTTGTTTGGCGTTGCCGCCGAGAATGCCTTTCACCATGCCCTGATAATCCACGGCAGAAGAAATTGCGCGGCGTAAATCCACCTGATTCAACGGCGTTTTGCCGTTATTGAGATACAGATAGGTCACGCGCAACGACGGGAATTCTTCCACGGCGACTTTATTTTCTTTTTTCAGGGCAGCCAGCTGGTCCATCGGCAGGGAATCGGCAATGTCCAGATCCCCGCGCGACAGTTGCAGGCGGCGGGTGGCGCTTTCACCGATAATTTTCACGGTCACACGTTTAAAGGCTGGTTTTGCGCCGCTGTAATGCGGATTGGGCACCAGCACCAGTTGCTGACCTTTTTGCCAGCGATCGAGTTTATACGGGCCGGAACCGGCAGTATGTCCCGCCAGCCACGCCTTACCTTCATCGGCCGGATTGGCTTTGGCAATCGCCGGATTGACGATACCCGCGCCGTCATTCGCCAGCGTGTAGAGGAATGGCGCGAACGGCGTTTTGAGCGTAAAGGTCACCGTCATCGGATCGACAACGGTCACCGTCATGTCTTTCGGGAAGGCTTCCGATGGCCCCTGACCGATTTTCATCAGTCGTTCGAACGACCATTTCACCGCATCGGCATTGACGTCGGAACCGTCATCAAATTTAGCGCCCGGCTTGAGTTTGAAGGTCCAGACCAGTTGATCCGGTGATGCCGTCCAGCTTGCCGCCAGATCCCCTTCAACCTGCGTCGAGCCTTTGCCGTCTTCGGTTTTATACTGCACCAGACGCTGATACGCCGGATACGTGACCGTCCAGTCGTTGTTGTCGATAGTCACCGCAGGATCCAACGTTTGCGGATCGGCTGCTTTACCAATCACCAGCATGTCTTTCGGCACGGCGGCCTGCGTGGCAAAACTTAAGCCTGACAAGGCGAGAAAAATGGCACCGGCGACCTGTGTTTTCGTATTTTTGCGGAACGTGTTGATTGCTGTGTTGCTCATCTGAGAACTCCTGGCTCTGTCAAAAAGTGATAAGAGACGTGCAATAATTACGCGGCATTAACCGGCGGATAGCAGCCGAACCGCTCTTCCAACAACGGATACGTTTTGGCATCCGGTAATTCAAAGTGCCACCACTCGCTGGTGATACCCTTAAAGCCCCCCGCCGCCATCACGGCGTTGAGCAGCAAGCGGTTACGCTGAATATGTGGCGGTAAATCGGGGTAAAACGGATGCGATACTTCGGTCATTTCATCGAAGCCCGCGCCCATGTCCACCACCTCACCCTGTTCATCCAGCAAGGTCAGATCCACCGCCACACCGCGGCTGTGGTGCGAACCGAGTCTGATATCCACCACATAATCCGGATTCGGAAATGCCGCCCACAAACAGGCCTGCGCCGCCTGCGGCCGGTAAGCGTCATAGATTTTCAACGTGAATCCGGCCAGTTTCGCGACTTCGTTACAACGAACCAACGCCGACGCGGCATCGGGATGCAGCAGGCAGAGGGATTCGCGATAAATCGGCTGACCGGTCAGGTTATCGGCGGTGGCATATTTCAGGTCGATCACCGCATCGGGCAGAATTTCAGCCAGATCGATCAGGGCAACATCAGGTGTTTTCGTATTCATCAATAAATCTGTCCGCTGGTTTAGAAGTTCAGGATTCAAATTGTCCGAGCTGTTTTTGCAGGATGCGGTTATTCGCCAGGCGCTGTTCTACATCGTGACCGCGCAGTTCGAGCACCGCCGAGCACAACAGATTGAACAGGCAGCTTAGCGGCGCCATCGAGTCCCAGAACTGGCCGGTGTCGGTTTTCACCTGCAATAAATCCACCGGATAATCGCGCGCCCACGGACAGTAAATGTCGGTGATCAGTGCCACGTTCAGGCCGCGTTCACAGGCAGCTTCGCAATAAGTTTGCGCCATCTTCGAATAGGCACGGGTGTCGGTCACCACCAGATAAGGCTGCGCGAATTCCGAATTCAGGGATTCGACATAGGTACCGGAAAGCCCGTCGGCGAAATAGACTTTTGGCCGTAAGTACTCGAGATAACTGGAGAAGTTGTTGGCAATGCCGCGTACCGACTGGATACCCAGAATAAACACCGCCTCCGCATCGGCCAGACGGCGGCTGACCTGCGCAAAGCTGTCAGTCTGTGCGAGCTGGTAAACGTGATTGATGGCTTCCAGTTCGAGCGCCAGCGACTGTTGCAACTTTTCCTGCTGCGGCTGTTTGCTGCGTTCGCGATAAGCGCCCAGACGGTCGGTAACCACCCACGGCTGATATGATGTGCCGCTTTGCAGGCGCAGCGTTTGCTTGAAGTGATCGAGATTGCGATAGCCGAGGCTGCGCAGATATCGCCCGACAGAAATGCCACTGGTCGCCGCGCTGCGCGCAATGCTGTCCGCCGTTTCAAACGGGATCTGTGCAAGATTTGCCAGCAGATAGCTGGCAATGCGTTTGCCCGTGGGTGTCTGCCCGGCAAACGAGGCTTCGATTTGTTCAATCACATCCTGCGCTGGCTGCATCAGTTAATCCCCTGTTGCTTCATTGTCAAAAAGCTAGCCGTTGTTAGTAAAATAACAATGCACGGGGTGTGCCAGTTTCGAAATATGAGTGAAATTTGTGCAGCAGATCTGAATTTATGACGATTTTATGGCCGGTGACTGGCAAAAAACTTGCAGAATAACGGCCAGAATAAAACTTACCGATAACCCCTGCACAACAATCAGGCAACTTGTGAATACTTTTAGTGCAATACAGACGTGAAAAGGCGTGACGTACAGAAAAATGGCAGAGGTTTTAATCACTTTGTCTTAATAGTCAACAAGTTGAATATTAAGAAAGCAGTCAGACAACTTTTTTCGTTAACCCTTTGACATGCCCACAGGCAGTCGCTATTATTCGCCCCGTTCCAACGATTCCTCTGTAGTTCAGTCGGTAGAACGGCGGACTGTTAATCCGTATGTCACTGGTTCGAGTCCAGTCAGAGGAGCCAATTTCCTGCTTTCATGCATCCTTGCGAGTCCTTATGTTATTTTGATTCAACAGGTTAGCGTGAAAACTCTTCCCGGTGCATTTTGATTTTACCCTCCGCATCGGGAAAAATTGGTGGTCAAATCTGGGGTCAGGTTAGTTCGATAATGGAGTGACCCCCATATGTCCCTTACCGACGCAAAAATCCGTAGTCTCAAGCCCACTGATAAACCCTTTAAAGTCTCCGATTCCCACGGTCTGTATCTGCTGGTCAAACCGGGCGGTTCCCGTCTCTGGTATCTTAAATACCGTATTAACGGCAAAGAATCCCGTATTGCACTGGGTGCCTATCCTGCCGTATCCCTGTCAGACGCCCGCCAGCAGCGCGAAGGCATCCGTAAGATGCTGGCGCTGAACATCAACCCGGCGCAGCAACGTGCAGCTGAACGCGGCTCGCGCATGCCGGAGAAAATGTTTAAAACGGTGGCACTGGCGTGGCACGGTAGCAATAAAAAATGGTCGCAGAATACCGCTGACCGTCTGCTTGCCAGCCTGAACAATCATATCTTTCCGGTGATTGGTCATCTGTCAGTGTCAGAGCTTAAACCCCGTCATTTCATTGACCTGCTGAAAGGCATTGAGGGAAAAGGCCTGCTGGAAGTTGCGTCCCGCACGCGGCAGCACCTCAGTAACATCATGCGTTATGCGGTTCATCAGGGGTTAATCGACAGTAACCCGGCGGCAAACCTTGACGGCGTGACGACACCGCCCGTCAGACACCACTATCCTGCCCTGCCACTGGAGCGCCTTCCTGAACTGCTTGAACGGATTGACGGTTATCACCAGGGACGGGAACTCACCCGGCTTGCCGTCCTGCTGACGTTACATGTGTTCATTCGCTCCAGTGAACTGCGTTTTGCCCGCTGGTCGGAGATTGATTTCAGGAACCGGGTCTGGACGATACCCGGGACACGCGAAGCCATTGCAGGCGTACGTTATTCCGGGCGAGGTGCAAAAATGCGCACCCCGCATATCGTGCCCCTCTCAGAACAGGCCATCGCCATTCTGAAACGATTGAAGGATATTTCCGGTGAAGGTGAACTGGTTTTCCCCGGCGACCATAACCCGTATAAGCCGATGTGTGAGAATACTATCAACAAGGCACTGCGCCTGATGGGATACGACACGAAACAGGATATCTGCGGTCATGGCTTCCGGGCAATGGCATGCAGTGCCCTGATGGAATCCGGTTTATGGTCGCAGGATGCAGTGGAGCGCCAGATGAGCCATCAGGAACGCAACACCGTGCGCCTGGCTTATATCCACAAAGCGGAACATCGGGAAGCCCGTAAGGCGATGATGCAGTGGTGGTCGGATTATCTGGATACCTGCCGGGAAGCATATGTGCCGCCGTATATCCAGGGTCAGGAAGACAGCCACAAAGCGGCATAACGCATCGGGCATAATAAGATCATTAGAAAAGCCGTATCAGCCTGTGCTGGCACGGCATTATTCATTTAACCGGTATGTAAAAACGCGGCCATTTTCCCGGTTTCATACCGTTCAGTGAGTGCAGCATGGCCGCGCATTCTCACGCTGCTGTCTGAACCTGCGAACAACCCCGTTTCTGTTATTGGCAGAACGCGTTAACAGAATTTGCCACTGTCAGCTCTCTGGGCAATTTTGGAGGGGCTTTCCAGGCTGAACCTGACACATCAGACAGGCCAGATGAGAAACAGGGCCGCGCTTCTGGCACAATTATCTACTCTGGTGTTACGATGCTCATCCCGGACAAAATCAGCCTCCGATAATCCAGGGGTGGATTTGTTGCTGTTTTCTGTCCGGGTTCAGGTCAGACGAAATCGTATCCCTGCCAGGGGAGTGGTGAAATATATCAAGAGAAACAATGGATATCTACCGTTATACAGAAAACCTTTCTTTGTTTGTTGAAATAGCAAGATGTGGTTCATTTTCAGCGGTTGCACGCCGCCACGGCGTAAACCCGTCATCCATCATGCGAAAAATTGATATGCTTGAAGCGGTCATGAAAGCCCCCCTCTTCACACGAAGCACCCGTGGCATTCATTTAACAGAAATCGGCGATGCATTGTTTACCCGTGCAGTGGGGGTACTTGAAGCGCTCAATGATATGCGTGATGAAATCGTTTCTTTAAATGAAGAAGTGACAGGGACATTGCGCATCAGTTGTTTGCCGACTTTTGCAAAACTCCATATTTTCCCCTGGCTACCAGAATTTAAATCTCATTATCCTGATGTGGATCTTGTTCTGGATCTTACAGAGCAACTTGAAATCCCATCAATAGAACGCCTTGATGCAGCGGTTCGCATTGGTAAACTAAAAAACAGCTCACTGTATGCGACAAAAATAGCGCACCAGACCTGGATTGCCTGTGCAAGCCCTCGTTATATTGAGCAATATGGGGTTCCCGGTGGACCGACTGAACTCCCCGGCCACCATATTCTGGACAAATATCATGATCCACACTCCATTTCATGGAGTCGTATTATCGACACTCAGGGAGGAGAGTATCGCTTATATATGCGTTGCAATGATTTCGAAGCTCTGCTAAAAGCAGCCATTTCAGGATTAGGGATCGTCTTTCTGCCCAACTGGGTTGTGGGACAGGATATTAAAGCTGGCAGGCTGGTCAATATATTTGATGACCCGCAGCAGAAAGTTGACGATATCCATTTTTTGCGTGCGCTTCCCAGAATGACACCCAAACTGGCTGCTTTTTTACAATTTTTGCGTGATAATCTTACGGCTGTTATTTAGTGACTAAATTCGTTCGATGATAACGGCAATACCCTGACCGACACCGATACACATTGTGCAAAGTGCATAGCGCCCCTTTGTTCTTTGCAGTTGATAGCAGGCCGTCATAACAAGCCTTGCACCGCTTGCCCCCAGCGGATGTCCGAGCGCTATTGCTCCGCCGTTGGGATTAATCCGTTCATCATTAACGTCAATATCCAGTTGTTTCATCACTGCCAGCGCCTGAGCTGCAAACGCTTCATTAATCTCTATCACATCCATCTGATCGATGGTGAGCCCTGCCAGTTCAAGAACTTTCCTGACGGCTGAAACCGGGCCAACTCCCATGATCCTTGGCTCTACGCCCGCAACTGCCGATGCCAGAATCCTCGCTTTTGGCGAAAGAGAATATTCGGACAATCCGGTTTCACTGCTGATTAATAACGCTCCCGCGCCGTCGTTGATCCCTGATGCGTTACCCGCAGTGATCGTACCATCTGCTGTCACAACCCCCCTGAGACGGGATAATGCCTCTGGCGTGGTTTCCCGTGGATGTTCATCCTTATTGAAGATAATATTCTCTTTATTTTTCTGAGGTAAGGTGACGGGAATAATCTCATCGTTAAAAATCCCGTTACGATAAGCATCTGATACCCGCCTCTGGCTGGTCAGAGCAAACAAATCCTGTTCTTCACGGGAAATGCCAAACTGGCGGGCAACATTCTCAGCCGTTTCAGGCATGGTATCCACGCCATAACGAGCTTTCATTTCAGGATTAATGAATCGCCATCCCATTGTTGTATCTTCGATGTTCAAACTTCGCGAGAAAGCTTTGTCTGACTTACCTAAAACAAACGGCGCACGACTCATATTTTCCACTCCCCCGGCAATAATAAGATTGACTTCACCGGATTTGATTGCCCGCGCCGCTACCGCAATGGCATCAAGACTGGAGCCGCATAACCGGTTTATTGTTGTACCCGGAACACTGGCAGGCAGCCCAGCCAGCAGAAGAGCCATCCGGGCGACATTCCGGTTATCCTCACCGGCCTGATTCGCGCAACCTAAAATAACATCATCAATATTGCTGAAATTGATGGCCGGATTTCTTTCCATAAGAGCAGAAATCGTCAGCGCTGCAAGATCATCGGCCCGTACAGAGGAAAGGGCTCCACCATAACGCCCAAAAGGGGTACGAACGGCATCACAAATATAGGCATTCATCATATTATTTCCTCTTAAATTCACTCAGGCCAGAGCATCAGTATTTTTATTCGTATTCGCTTGTCTCATATTCAGCAACAGGACAAAACAGGAAAGAATAAATCCCATTACAGTGATCCCGGTCCATCCGTACCGGACACTGATTTCAGCCCCCGCACGGGTTCCGACAGCACCACCGATAAAATAAGAGCACATAAATACTGTATTTAAACGACTCCTTCCTTCTGCGGATAATGCAAGCGCTCTCAGCTGGTTCCCCACAAGCCCTGCCCGTCCCCCGATATCGAGAAGAACAAGAGCAACAATTAACGCAAACAGATAATGAGGAGAAAAGAAGACAGAGATAAAACCCAGTAATGCAATCACACTTCCCACTAATACAACAATACGTGGGCTGTAACGGTCAGCCATTTTCCCTATATAAGGTGTGGCAAGAATCCCGGCAATGCCTGCAAATCCGAAACTGCCGACAATATCACTGCCATAATGGTAAGGTGGTCGCGCAAGTAAAAATGCAAGCCCCCCCCATAATGCGCTGAACCCGCCAAACATCATTGCCCCACAAAAACATGATAATCTGAGATCACCTTCTTTTATAAAAAAAGTGATAAGTGATTTCAGCAGTAAATGATAGGAGATCTGTGATGCCGCCGTTTTACTGTGTGGTAAAAGTCTGGGAACCATAATAAGCAAAAGAAGATCCAGAGCAGTAGCCACAAGATACATCGACCGCCATCCAAAATAATTGCCAACAAATCCGGACAGGATCCTGCCAAACAGGACACCAGCCATTAATCCGCTCATCACGGTTCCAACTGCACGTCCTCTTTGTTCCGCAGGAGCTATCAGGGATACCATCGGAATGACAATCTGTGCACCAACAGATGTCATACCAATGACAATATTTACAGTAAGTAGCTGTCCAATCGTTTGCGTGAAAGAGGCCGCTGCCGAAGCAGCAGCATTAATGCCCAATAAAATAATAAGCAGTTTCCTGCGTTCAAACCGGTCGCCCAGCGGCACGAAGAAAACAAGACCTGCTGCATAAGATAGTTGTACAAACATCGCAACAGAACCGGCATGTTTTTCATCAACCGCGAAATCTTTTGCAAACAGTTCAAGCAGGGGCTGATTATAATAAATATTGGCAACAGCAAAAGCACACAGACAAGCCAGTGCAAAATAACTACTTTGTGTTCTTTCCATAAATATCAGACCTGTTTAAGCAGCATTTACAGCGTGAGGTACTGGTAAAAAATCAACTGACTGTAGATACCTTAAATAGGTATCCAGTAATTCGTATCTCAAAGCAGGTAATTTATAGGCCAGGCGCTTAGTCGCCGCCATCGTATTATGGAAATCAAACTTATCAATTTCACGGCCAAACCTGAGGATCTTATCATGAGAGCCGTCAACGCCATAAAGTGGAAGAAAACGGAAGAGTGCATTACTTTCATTATCCGCCAGAAGTTTTTTCTGCCAGTCATAAAATTCCGTAGTCTCAATTTTATACCCACGTAAGTTCAGCCATGAAACAATGTCTTCCCAACTGATAAGTCCGGAATAGTTAAACAGATTGAGAACATCTCCCCCCTCTGACATATACCTGGATTGAGCCATGATGGCTGTGGTGTAATCGACAGGAGTTAAATTAATCATTCTGGGGAGAACCGGGGCGTAACCCAGTTGAATGCAGCTTTTGATAAACAGCATAAACTGGTTATCGGTAAAAAGCGAAGCACCTGTATGGCTGTGACCTGAAATATAACCGAGCCGGAAAAGATTAACTTTTCCACCCTGATCCTGAAATTTCTCCAGAAGACGCTCAGATTCCCATTTCGAAAGCAAATACCCCATGTCAGAGTTAAGAACGGCATTACCCGGAAAGGCCTCAACATAACGACCATCCTTGTCCTTTTTAGCCGCAGACCCTAACGTTGAAACAAAATTAACGATTTTAGCCCGACCTTTCTGAGCGATGCTGATGATATCTGCGACACTGCCCACATTGGGCGCTTTTAGCACTTCATATGGTCGGAGGTGATTGACACGTGCCGCAATATGGTGAATAACATCCACCTCTGAACAGAGTTCTTCAAAAGCGGCATCGGATATACCTAGGCGAGGCTGCGTAATATCGCCTTCAATGACTGATATATTGGTTGCCGCTGCCAGTCGTTCATGGCCTGGCACCGAAAATTTTTCAAATGCGGTGAACAATCTTTCCTTTTCATTATTTTTATCCACTTTACGGGAAAGAATATAAATCCTCCCGATATCTTTATTCTCCAGAAGATCAGCCAGCAGATATGAACCAATGAAACCCGTCGCACCTGTTAATAATACATTTTTCTTGCTGTGCATATCAGAATCCTCAAAACAATTGGGAAGGCACATTTACTCTATGTAACAGTCACTCATTGAGGAATACACAAAATGGGCATAATTGTTTTGCACAGAAAGCAAAACTGAAGTTATTGCTATAAGTACAGGGCATAAGTGAAGAACAACAAAACCTCTCATATTAAGGGGGGGATATTTTTGATTTACATCAGTATTTAATTGATAATAGAGATGTTAATGAAACACAAAAAAGCTAATATGAGCATGCTTTTCGATTTATGACGAAAAAAATAATGCACTGAGATTTCAGACGATGGTGTTAAGGCTTGCTGATTTTTGGCTTCAATTTCAAAGAAATTGTTAAGCCGTAAAATAAGCAAGTGGAGCGTGGACAGAAAATTCAATTCCGGAGGAATTGTTAATTTTCAGGCACCGCGCCCACCTGCGAACATTCGCCCAAAGCGAATTGAGCAGGCCGGGGGGAGCCGCAAAAATTTTGCCGCCCCGGCGAGCAAAAAGGCACGCCCACGTGCCGTTTTTTGTGGGGGGCCTGCCCCGCACACCGTCAAGCCAGGTAATATTTCCCGCCCACGGGGAATATTGCCGATAAGGCGCGACCAACCCCTTTAAAGCAGCGTTCCCGTTTTTTCGCTCCGAGCTCGCGAGGAAAAGAAAAAACAGGCGAAACGCGTAATGCTGGTCACTTAAGGAAATGAGGCCCGTGAATTTGGGCCTTCGATGAAGAAAAATAGCGCTATAAGCCTGATTCCTTCATTATCCTTTGAAGCACAAAAATGAATTTGTATTCATAAAAATGCTTAAGTGACTGGCATTAGGCGAAACGCGCGTCTTAAAGGGGTTGGTCGCGCGTAGCGGGCGACGGTGTGCCGCCATTGACGTTGGGGGGTTATGGCGCGGCGTCCAGCCACGACATTACCCCCATGTGACATTACATAAGGGCGTCCAGCCCGCATGTACTGGCGCAGGCCGTTTCGAGCAGGAAAGCATGCTTTCCGGCACATGGCCGCATAGCGGCCACCTTCTTTACCCATACGCTCGCCCCGCCTTTTCGCCCGACACCGTGGGGCGAATTGATGGGGCGATGTCATGGGGCGAACCGCTGACGAAGGAGGCATCGTGATTTTGAATAAGCTGGCCGTTTCACTGTCGCCGATAGTGAATGGCGCGCTGAGCTTCATTGCTTTTATGCAACAGCATCAGCTGATGCTGGCGCTGTTATCGGGGCTGACGATGCCGTTTTTTGCGTCGATGAAAAGCGATGAACGGCAAAAAGCTCCGCTCTGGAAAAAGCTGATTATGGCTTTTTCCATGGTCTGTTTCCTCTCTGGCACACTGGCCCCGGTCGTTATCGGCTTTTTTCAGTGGCTGTATAAGACCAGACTCACCAGTGATAATACAGTACTGGCCTGGTCAGTACGGATTGCTTTCACTGTAACCGGGATTATTTTTCATATTATGCTTCGCCGGATATTCACGCCGGAACTGGACAAAATAAAGAAACGCCTTGTTAAAAAGACCACCCTTGAACGGGAATTGCGCACCGATGTCCGCACCGTAAAGTCCTTGTTGCCGGAAACACTGCACTATGATCCGCTGGATTATATCGACCTGAATAAAGGCATTTTTACTGGCATGGACAAGGAGAACGAACCAATGTATCTCCCGTTAAAAGACTGGCAGAAACAGCACGCGGATATTATTGGCACCACCGGAGCCGGTAAAGGGGTAGCTGCCGGGATATTACTTTATCAAAGTATTCTGGCCAGTGAAGGTGTCTTTGTTATGGACCCCAAGGATGATGAATGGGCACCCCACCTTTACCGCAAAGCCTGCGAGGATGCAGGAAAACCCTTTGCCTTAATTGACCTGCGAAAACCCCAATACCAGCTAAACCTGATTGAAAATATTACGCCAGATGAACTGGAAGAATTGTTCGTTGCAGGTTTCAGTCTGGCGGAAAAAGGTCAGGAATCTGACTTTTATCGGATCGACGACCGGAAAGCCGCCCGTATGGCCGCACAATTTGTCAGCGATAATCCATCGACAACAATCCGGGATGTTTATAACGGTGATTACGTTCAAGGTATTGCCGAAAAAATCAAAGCATTTTTTGGCAAGATTGAGGAGCTGGCATTACTCAATGCTATTAATTCACCGGAGGGTTTTTCACTCAAAAAAATATTTGATGAAGGTGGCTGCTGTTATGTTATCGGCTCCATGCGAAACAGCAAAATCATTACCGCTCAGCGTATGCTGCTGGTTCGCCTTTACCAGTTAGCAGAAAGGCGCGAACGTGTAACAGATGTACCCCGCCCCATTGCTATTTATCTTTCCGAACTGAAATACCATTTATCCAGGCCAGCGCTGGAAGGTTTAGGCGCGGCTCGGGATAAAGGCGTGCATATTATTATGGATCACCAGTCCATTGCCGATTTAAAAGACTGCCCAGCAGATTTGAAAGGCGACGCCGTTGTCGGTGCGGTCGTTGAAAATGCCAAATTCAAACTGGTTTACCGGGTTATAGATCCGGATACAGCAGACTGGATAGCGAGAATGTCAGGAACGATTCTGGTGGATGACGAACTCCGTAAGGCTAAGACGGATAATATGCTCACTGAAACCATCGACAGTGAGCGCACAATCCGCCAGGCCGAGCGTTTTTTTATTGACAGCAATATGATCCTGAACCTACCTGATTTTGTCAGTTTTATCTTTACGACAACAACGCTACCTTCCGCCTCCCTGATTTCACCGATAAAGGTCAGAAAGCGCCGGTTAAAAACCTTTTCTGTTTCCCCTGATATTGCCGCAGCGGCGGCACCGGTGAAGATCGCACTGGATTTTGGCGACGATGATAAACCAACCGCGCTGGATGTGATGACATCGCACCCGGTTCTTTTCTTCGACAAAAGCGAAGTAAAACCGGTAAAGCCAAAACCTGATGATGAAAAAGACCTGTCCCCGCTGGATTTTTAAGGAGCGGTTATGCTGATTTCGACATATCAAGAGCGCCAGACACGCAACAGAGAAAAAATAAAACAACTGCTGAACTTCCTGAAAGAAGAAACCTACAGCGATTTTAAAACGCTGATACTGCTATTTGGTTTCCGGGATCATAAATCGCTTTATACCCTTCTTTCAAAAGTCGAGAGAATGGGGTTAATACAAAAGCATGTCCTGGTATCACGCACGATAAAAATTTCATTGTGGGGCATAACCAGTGACGGACTGGCCGTTGTGTTAACCCCCGACGATGCGCTTTTCCCCGCACGATTTGAGCCTTCAAAGATTACCGGCTGGACGCTGGAACATCACCTTGATAATCAGGCGGCACGGATCATCCTTGAGCAAAAAGGTGCGTCCGGCTGGATAAACGGCGATCGCACGACATTCCTCAGCCGTTATCAGGTCAATCACCGGCCAGACGGGCTGATCACTCTACCCTGCGGAACCGTGATCGCCATTGAGACCGAGCGCCGTCTGAAAACCAGAGCTCGCTACCAGTCAATCATCGCAAGCCATTTATTGGCCCGGACCCGGAAAGACTGGATTTACGTTTTTTATATCGTGCCGGACCCGCAGAAAAAGCGCGGCCTTGAACGGCTGTTTGACAGCATCAGACACGTTATCGTTAACCATCAACACATCCCGCTGGAAACCCGCCACCGGAATGTCTTCCGCGTCTACACGCTCGACGAGTTGCAACGGCTCAATTTGGATAACAATATATAGCTACGGTCTCACCGATTACGCCAGATGCATGCACCAATCATAAGTCGCTCGAACCAGAAATCAGGTAGAAATAAAGTCGTCCGGTCCTAAATAATCGAACATGGCACGACCATTCTCATCATCCACCTCAACTCTAAGAAGACCTCTTCTGTTTGTGTTAATTCTGCCATTTATACTTCCCAGAGGAGTGCCATCATCAGCCAGTACGTGATGAATACCATCAACAGTGTAAAGCTGCAATGGTGTGCCGATCACTGCCGGAGTATCTCTCCAGTCCACCATTCCGTTATAACGATGACGACTCCAAACCTGGCTGCCTTTGGGGCTGAGACTACCCAAGAATTCCAGCCACATCACTCTGGTTTCAGGTGTAGGCCAGTCATGATTATCCGTGTGGCTTATCACTTCTTCAGAGTTCAGCCACCTTCTAAGCTCCTGGCCGGATTGAAAATCGGCAGTAGTGTCTGTAACCACTTTTATGGCTGCAAGCCTGGAGCTAAAACCCGCCTGAATAAGCAGTGAAGACGAACGGCTCAAGGTACCTGTTTCAACGGCAGCAACCGCAAAACCTAACTCATAATCGTCTAGCGTGGTATCTGTATCACCTATGAGGTCTCCATTAGCTGTTGCACGTACCCTAATAGCCTCCATTGCCCATGGAAGTCGATACACCAGCCCATTCTCAACGAATTGAAGCGTTTCAGACGCCTGCGTATTCGCGACGTTAGTCATGGGTTCACCCAATAGCCAGGAACGTAAAATACCTCTCCAGTGGCCAGGCAATGGATCGGGTATAAACGGATAGAAGGTAAAGACCTCTTCAGCGAGAGCAGTGACAGCAGCAATTGCCTCTTCAGCATCACCGCCCATTATAGCCGCATTCGCATCAATCAATAGTTGGTTGGCCTTAGCGGCAATAGCATCAAGTCGTAGCCCGGTTGTAAGTCCTACCCCCGACAGGAAATACCCCCGGCGCCCTGCTGCCGTTGAGCGCTGCCAGATGTAGCGGCTGCGGGATAGGAGTCCCGATTTCAGCAAAATCCGTTCATTCTCATCCCTATAACGCTGCAAACTGCGTTGCCAAAGTGAAGACTGAAGAATGTCATCAAGAGCAGTTTCAATCTGGTCATCCGGGATATCATTCTCACCAAGAAGGCTCAGAATAGCAGTATCAAGCGTTGAAAGTTGTTTTTCCCAGATGGCCTGCGCAATATCTCTTTCTTGCGGAGATTCGGTCATAATTTCTGGAAATTCCCACGCTACGGCGTTGTTGGTCACATATTCAGTGAGTGCTTTTAAATCCCCACCAAGCCGTGTATGCATGCGAATCAATAACACACAGACAAGCTGTATTAGTCCGCTCTCCATCTCACGGGCCCCCGTGTCAGATGTGAGGGTATGCCAGTTAGTCTGGCGTTTATTTACTTTATCGAATATTGGATAAATCACCAGCCCTTCAACATCTACATATGCGCGCCCTGCTCTGCCTATGACGTTTCTGAACTCGGACACTTTGATAAGCTCGCGATTCCGATGAAGAGAATGCATGACGATAGCTGTTGCCGAAAGATTAAGACCTTGTGCTAGCGTCGGTGATGAGATCGTCACTTTAAGTACCCCATCTCGCAGCAAACGTTCGATTTCTTTGCGGTAAGCCGTAGGCAATGCGCCATGATGAAGAGCCACGCCCAACCGTAGGCAGGCAAGTATCGAGTTGTGTGCCCCCAACCATTCTTCTCCCAGCGAGATAGCCGTATCCAGAATGTCCGGGGCAGCATCAAATAAAGATGGCAGTAGTCCGCGCTGATACAGATCGACAATTGTCTCGGCAAACGGTTCGACGCTCCGGCGAAGTGGGCAGTAGATAAGTACGGTCTGTCCATCTTCAATTAGACGCCAGGCTGTCGCTAAACAGAGCTCCTTGTTATCAGAGGGAAACATTTTTGTTCGCTGCTTTTTATTAGGTAATTTAACCTTTGGCGGTTGTCTGCTGACGATAAAACGCGATACCCAAGCCGCCTCATAACCGACACTGAGATTAAGCCGACCTGCTGGAGCGGACCATATGACCTCGCCAAACTGCAAGCGGGTCGGTCGCCAATTATTTTTGATTGGTCCTCCGGGCTTGTCACGACGGAGCCAACCGGCAAAATCATCGAGTTGCTCACCATCAGGTAGAATTGCCGAGAGGCAGACAATTCTGCGCGTATCGGCATCCTGTCTGCGCAACAGCCGTTGAATTTGAACTTCATACCGAACCTCTCGTTCATCGGCCCCAATCATGTGCCCCTCATCAAAAATAAAAAGTCCTACATCATTAATAATTGACGGGTCATTCCGGAGAGCAAAGTCAAGTTTTTCAGGAGTGGCGACGACGATGTCACGCTGGCGAATTGCATCCTCATCCATACCACTTACGCCAATGCTGCCATACAGCATTGATATTGTTTTCCCAAGCGGCCCAAATGTTCTGGAGAGAGTGGCTTCTGTTTGTGCAGAAAGCGCACGAAGCGGGGTGATGAAAACAACACGCTTGCCACCCGCCAGACAGCGAAGAATACACAATTCAGCAATACGAGTTTTTCCAGCGCTGGTTGGCAACGAAACAACCAAATCGTCATTGTCATTAACAGAGCGTCCGGTGGCCTCTCTCTGCGATGGCCAGAGATCAATTTCGGCTCGAGGTCGTCTTTGAAGCAGTGCAATAAACAGTTCCCGAAGCGCGGGCCATTCAGCAGCGTCACCACCAACTGGAACCAGTGGCAATCTTTCATGGAATGTATCTGACCAAAGGTCAGATAACAGATGAATGGTAATAAAGTTTAGCCACCACTGGGGTAGCATATTAAACTGAGCACATATACTTAGACTAATTCTTAATTTTTCAATAGCCCTGGAAAGCAAACGTGATTCTCCCCTTTCTACAGCGAGAAGGTAGAGAGAAATGGCCGACATATAGGCGTCAGTCAGTGCCAAATCAAGCCCATCAAAAAGGATGTCCTCCTCTGACTCACTGTCACTGTTCTCGTCTTGCGGCAAGTTTAAGCGAGCCTGGAGGATTTCAGTAATTTTCACGTCACTGCCATCACCTCTGAGCCGAAAGCCCAACGCATTATCGCGCAGAGTACGCAAATCACGCCGGATCAGTTGTGTAAGAGCCCTCTCTATTGGTGAAAAATTATCATCCTGACCAACCATTGCGAGTAACGAATAGGCTCGTGCTGAAAGATGCGCAAGGTGATAGCTTGCAGCAGCCATTACGAAGTGAAAATCTGTATCCCGGCTGTCGCGTTTTCCTTTAGCAATAGCCGACTCGAGTGCGGTACCGGCCTGTTCAAAAGCAATTCGCACATAGGCGTCGTCTCCATTAAGTTCTCGAAGACGAAGGCCGAGATCGATTAGGGCATAAGCATAGCCTTGAAGGTCCTGACTGAGCAGTGCGCTAAACTCCGGTGCATCCGGCGGCAAGTCACCGTCTCGCCAGATCACCGACCGGGCTTGCCCGCGTGCAATCAGGCGCCCGCGAAAACCTACAGCTGAAGCTTCCTTAATAGCCTCGATAATTTCATCAGCTGTTGCTGGCATCGCTAATCACCTTTTCAAAAGTTGCGGCAATAAACTCACCATGGCGAGCAATTCTTAGACAAACACCCCACTGATTATTTTGACCTGTATACTTTTCAATTGAAGTGGTCAGCATAGTTTCTGAAGAGTTGCCCGATAATAGAAAGATAAGATGCCGGACGCATCCTGGAACAATTCCTTGCCGAAGCGTTGCATTTAAGATCGCTTTAGCCAAAAGCTCCTCACCCTGTTCATTCAGGCGATCTGCTATGAACATTAGGGCATGTGAAGATGGCAGCCCTTGCTCTTTATTCAAGTTATCGCGGGCTTCAGAAACCACCTCTCCCGTCATTTTGGCGCGACTTTTCGCTTCGGTTTTAAGGAAAAAAAGTTGTTGAGAAGACTGATCTATGTAAATACCAATGACGTCCTCACCACGCATCGACATATTGCGATGATCTTTCCAGCGCAATCTTTTTATAGGCGTTTTATAGCCATTGCTACGTGCATTTATCCATTCAGTTGCAAATATCTCACCCAAATCACCGGAACGAATCTGTTTCGTTTCAGGCAATTTTCCAGCAATGTATGCCGCCAGCTCCGGTTTACCTAGAGCTTCAAATGCGTTAGCGATATTTCTTGGTGACGCATAGTGTTCAGGTATTAGCGCGGCCATAACCTGAACGCCGAACATACACTCGGCATCCCTGGCCGTTATTGACTGCAAATAATGGTCGCTGATATTACGCTCTGCCGAATCACACCAGTCCTCGAAATTTGCCATACTAATTCCTCTATATGGTCTTCTTTTTGGTAGTACGGAACCAAGGAGGGAGAAACACCAGAATATCTTATTGTCAACCGTCCGATCAACATAACTTCAGAGCTTCAACTCTCAGATTTGAAAGAAGTTCTAATGCCAGACACCATAATCAACGCATAGAATGCTCTATTCCGCTGTAGAGGTATGATTGTTCGGTGCTCGTTCCGACTCCGCTCCGTCTCACTCATACCTCTACAGCGTTACCGGTTAAGCCTATCCCAGCACGGAAAGCCACACTCCTTTGCGGCCCTGAGACCTTGCGGCTCAGATTTTGTCCATCAAATAACGATGTGCTTTAGAGGCTGCGCTGACCGCTTTGAAAATATAACGCTTGTCGTTTTTCAGCGCTTTCAGCCAGGAAGCAATATAGCTTTCATGTTGTACCTCTCCCTCAATGCCAAGATCAGCCATCAGAAAGGCACTTCCCAGCTCTGCTACCAGTTCTTCCTCTGCATAATCCGCACTGCCAAACTTCCCTTTCATTTCACGGTTCTGACGTTTTTTGCCACCACTCCAGTGGACAAGCTCATGCAGGCCGGTAGCGTAGAAGTTAGCAGCATCTGAAAACAGATAACGCTCCGGTACCCTTGAGAAAATTTAACCAGATCACCGTACATACAATTACATGATGAGCTATTTCATTATCAAGTAAAAGAATGTGCCAACCTCCTCCAGCTTCAGGAAGACCCTATAACACAGTTGCTTGCGGGACGGGTTGTGTTCGAAAACGATTTACCGGAGGCCGATACAGGAACGAAAAGCGCACAGGAGAAAAAACTTGCCCCTGCATAACGGGATGTAGCGCACCTTACTTTGCAGTGGTGAAATTGGGTTTCAATTACTAACTACGTAATAATGTAAACTCTGTTTTTTTATTGAGCTATGATAAAATATTCGTATGGCATATATTTCATTATTACCTTCTGATTGTAGAGATACAAAATGGCACATATTTTCACGAGTTTACGTCATCCTGTTGAAAAAATTATGGAAGCAGAGTATTTCTTTAAACGTTCAATAAACTTAGATGGTTTAGAATTCCAGTTTGTACTAAATGCTTTTCTTTCTGCGAGCCGTAGTGTGACGTTTGTCCTACAAAAGGCTATGTCAGGGGTAGACGGTTTTTCAACGTGGTATGGCCTTCAACAATCTGAAATGAAATCTGATTTGAGTATGCGTTTTTTTGTGGAATTAAGAAATTTAACGCAAAAAGAGGGACCTGTATCTTATGTTGGCGGATTTCTGCCAAATGGTTTATGTACATATCGTTTTGTTGGTTACTCACAAAAAGTCCCCCCCGAAATGAAAGAAAGGGATATTCGTGAATGCTGTTCAGAGCAACTGATGAAATTAGCAACTTTATTATTGAAATGCCAACAAGCCTTCCCATTCGCGTCTTGCCCGGCCCAAGCTTTTACAATCGAAGGAAAAACTTCCTTAGGATATAATTGGAACGATGTAACCACAGCTCTTGGATTACCTGATGGATATATTGATGTTGTAGATATACCTGATGCAGATAAATTAAGGATTTTAAGTAAAAATATCGAAGCGCTCGATACGGCTACCATTAAGCGTATAGCTGCTGGGAAATTTTTCGAGGATGGCGACATTTTTCCATTCAAAAATACGACACATGATGGATTGATTGATCATATGGCTGATCTAATGTCATCAGAACTAAATATGCAACCGCAAACCGCATTTATAAGTGCAATCATGGGAAAGACTGAAGATAAAGATTGATATTATTTTTTCAGGACTAAACGTAAGCAGTTTTTTACGTTAAAATAAAATGGCTAATATTTTTATTTTTTTCTTCTACTTAACTCTTCCAGTCACACTGGGAGAGAAAAAAAGCCCACAAAGAGAAAGTAAATTGCACTAACAATGATACAGGTTGCATTTGATACATTGTCAATATGATCATAATCATATTGACAACACAGAACGGATTTATTGAGAGTTTCAACGGTCGATTTCGGGATGAATGCCTGAATGAGCACTGGTTCAGCGATATTCTTCATGCCCGGAAAGTCATTAATAACTGGCGGCAGGACTATAACGAGTCCAAACCTCATTCATCGCTGAATTACCAGATGCCGCTAAATTTTCAGTAAGCTGGACATATGGAAAATTAGAAGGTAAACAAGCCTACATTACTAACTGGTCGTTGTATCTATTACTGGGGACAGGTCAAATTTTACTTTTAAATGCGTTGATTCCAGCAGCCCGGGCTTTCGCTATCAAAAAAATCCACGAGGGTATTTTGCCCAAGAGCCTCTTTAATCAAAAGGCTAGCTCTGTTGCAATATGTCTGATCTCTTCTGAATACAGATACTGCAACTCGCTGTATCCCACTCACGGCCATACGTTTCAGCAGGTGAACATCATGTTCTCCCATTCCCCAACCTAAAATCACCAAATTTTCTCGCGGCTCAGCGAGCACTTCTCGATAAACGGTTGAAAGATAAAAACTGCTTTGAATAGCGTTAGCCTTTTGTTCATGCGTTCCTTCACTGACGAAAAGAGGAACCACTTCTTCGCTTTGCCAGCGTTGCAGAATGGATTCGAGTAACCCCGCTCCACGGATATGGATTTTACACTCCTGTTCGACACGATTTCGGCATAATATAAGGCTGCCGTGTGGATAAAAAACAAGCGTATTCGACCGCTCATTTCCATACATCCCTCTTAGTCGCTGCCAGTCTTGCTCAAAAAGTCCTCTGTCAAGAAAACAGTCCTTAAATTGATGACGATCGTTGATATCCAGACCATATGCCATTGTCCAGTAAACGATTAGATCATAATTGAGTGAAATAACGGTGTTAAATCTTTTTAGAAATTCGTAAATGTACGGCAGTTGTTCATTCACTTCATCGTGCTCAGGGTGCACATCGCGCACGGCCTGGATAAGACATTCCCGAATTCGGAGGTAGGCCTCGCGAGTACGCGCGTCCTCAATTCCTAAAGACTTATTGACATTAGTCGCCTGCCAGACGATACGCAGAATAAGTTCGAAATCTTCGGTTCTAAAAAAGTCAAACAACCTGCGGACATCTTCCGCCAGTCGCTCTCTTTGCGTAACATGTTCAAGCAAAGAGCCATACCCAAAACGCGGGCTGACAGCCATACTTGCGCCGTTGCCCAGTAAAATAGTCCCATTGTATCTTTGCGCGAGTTCAAACCAAGGGTGAATAGTGAACGACATTTTACTTTTCCGCTCAAGTAGTCAATTTTTTTAACGAATAAAAATTTACAGCGAAGAGGTTAACTGTATGTAGATTTCTTAACAGTTTCAACAACCTCATCCGCTGAAAGCGAATGTTATCTTTGTTTTCAGCCATGACGTGTACTGAGGTAAATGGCCCTTGGCCGTTTATCAATATAGCTATTATCTTTATGATTTCATAGACTATCTCGTTAATGATCCTCTTTTCAGGAAATTGAGCGATGCCCCCGATTCATCAACAAAATTTTATGGTCAGGTCATGAGCGGTAAAGCCGTCACGGACGACGATCGTTCAACAGAACCGCACGAGACGGAATTTAGTTTCTATGAGTTTTTCGCAGGCGGCGGTATGGCACGCGCAGGTCTGGGAAAGCCGTGGCGATGCCTTTTCGCCAATGACATGGATCCGATAAAAGCATCGACCTACATCGACAACTGGGGCGACGAACATTTCGACATCCGCGATGTACGAGAAATCCCGTCTAATGACCTGCCGCGTCATGCTGATTTAACCTGGGCCTCATTCCCCTGTCAGGATTTATCACTGGCTGGTAATGGCCTGGGGATCGGCGACAGATATTCCTGCGCTGACGAGGTTACGCGTTCCGGCGCTGTGTGGCCGTTTCTCGATTTGATAAGCAAACTCAGTGAAGAAAACCGAAAGCCGCCAGTTCTTGTTCTGGAAAATGTGCTTGGATTGCTGACGCTGGGTCAAGGCCGGCATTTCGCCGCGATATGCCATCAGCTAAGTAAAACGGGTTACCGTTATGGCGCAATAATCGTTGATGCAAAACACTTTCTTCCGCAATCCAGACCCCGCGTTTTTATAGTGGCAGTTAGTCGTCATATATCTATTCCCACAAATCTGGTTTCAGAAAAACCTCTTCCTGAATGGCATTCGTCGTCCCTTCTTCGCGCATGTGATGCACTAGCAGAAGAAGTTCATGACGACTGGGTCTGGTGGTCACCCGGTATTATGCCCGAAGCCAAAATGAAGGAACTGACTGACATAATAGATTGTGAAGACACAAATGCGCTATGGCACTCTGCTGATGAAACCCAACGGCTTATATATATGATGGCACCTGCGAATCGGGCGCGTTTGGCGAAGGCACAGGAATCAGGCGAGACGATGATAGGCAGCCTTTATTTACGCATGCGCAAAGAAAAAGGCGTCAATCAGCAACGGGCTGAAATTACATTCTCGACGGTTCTTGGTTGCCTGAGAACACCTAAAGGCGGAGCTTCTCGTCCTCGTATTATTGTTGTCAATGGCAAACAGGTGAAAACGCGTTTGTTGTCCGTCAAAGAGGCGGCGGCGTTAATGGGGTTGCCGGATGATTTTATCCTCCCGACAGCGTATCAATCGGCATTTAAAGTGATTGGCGACGGCCTTGTCGTTCCTTCCGTTCGTTTTCTAGCCGAACGTATTCTGGAGCCACTGGTGATGGCCGTCCGAAACAATACCCCCCGGACGGAGGATATACGCGAATGAACTGGACGCCGCCCGTTACACTAGATGGTTGGGAAAATAAGCTAGTCGATTATTTTCTGCGATTCGGCGCTGACGGCGAAGCTCAAGATATTCGTTGGTTTGAAGTGACGCCGTCGACGCTCGCAGCGGCATTCGCCGACAAAGGCGTTGGCGCGGATGAAATAGAAGAGGCGTTTCGAACCTGTATGTCGAACATACCGGATCTGCCGCAGCGCCTTGAAAGCGGCATGATGGAAAGATCGAGCGACAAGTTGCCCGGATATTTCACTTATCTTGTCATGACGCTGCTTATCAGCAGTCAATTCGATGCTCAGGACGAAAGCAATGACTTTCGTCTGAAGTTACAGCGCTGGCTGCGAACAGAACATAGTTATCAGAAGCTGGCTGGGGTTAATGGCATGTGGGAAGCGCTAGCTGGGTGGCTTGAACGACGAGTTCAGAAAGGAGAACCCTATCGCCGTCTGTGTCTGCCGGAGATCCCCCCAAGCTGGAGCCATATCGGCTATACCCTGCGTCTGGCTTTTCCCGGGAAAGCAGACTTGTGCATGATGAGCCGTGTTCTTACGAGCTATCCGCAAACCGTTTCAAGTCCCCGACTGTTAATCGACTATTTTCAGGCCGCTATTCAGAAAGAGAGTGCCTCGAATGTTCACGCACTGAAACAAGCGTTTAGCGAGTTTAAAGATGCCTGGTTTTCAGGGCGCAGAGCTCTTGCCGATATGCCTTTCTGGCGTTTGCGTCAGCGGGCTATGGCGTTAATCTCCGATAATGAGGCGCGTAAAGCGATCATTGATATGCGCGTCGATTTCGACGGTTCGCGATGTTACTTCAGCGCTGCCAGCGAGAATGACGAATGCATTTTCTCCCCTTCGCTGTCGGACGCGTTATTATCGGCGTCTGCGGAAAATAGCGACAATTTAGGCAACGCCGCGCAAAGCGGCCTATTCTTTTTTCATCAGGTCGGCCACGGATGCTGGAGAGCTATAGCCGCCCCTGACGCATTTTCTTCCAAATTTCACATAGCGTTATCCTGTAATCACGTTGCGCGCGCTAGCCAATATTTTGACGATGCGATTATAGAAAGCAACTGGATTCTGACGCCGCGATCGCAAAGCCGCCATGTAGCGATAGAGATATTTCGCGCGCTGAAAGCTTCATCGACCGCACTGGATGAACAAATTTCACGCCTACAGTTTTCCGACGGAATCAGAGTGCCGGGGGGATGGCTGGGATTGCCCGCTTTTTTGCCGACAGTCAAATCAGACACGCAAAACTACCGAATTTACGCGCCCCAAGAAAATGGCGCGGAAGTCAGCGTCAGCAAGGTAGATGGACGTTTAACGTCATCAACGCCTCTTAACGGTGAGTTTATTATCGAACCTGAGCTGGAAATCGGCGAGAAAACGCCGCCATGGCGACGGCGGGCGCATTTTTTCGAGCGCGCCGTTCCGCGCCCGGCACAGGAAGACAGCGCTAGATATCGCCTTGAACGTCTTACTGATTGGGCGACGTCTCCTCTAAAAACGCCGAATTTCCTCTCTGATATCCCCCTGACGACAGAAAATAGCGATGCGCGTCTCGAACATCTTTTGGAAGCGATTTACGCAAGCGGTACCAACGGCTGGGAGGAAATCGAATTAGTCGCGCTTTTGGAACGCGCCGCAGATGACATAAATGTATGGCATTTGATTCGCTGTTTGCATGACGCTGGTCTGATAGAACCGCGCTTACGACAAGGCTGGAAAGGTCGGGTATGGACATTAGTCAAACCTTCGCTGCTTCGTATTCGCAATGGGGATGACAGCCTGATCGTCGTGGAAGGTGCAACCTGCGCCAGCCTTATGGATGATTTTCAAAAAGCGGTCTCTGGACTGGGCGGAAAATGCTTTCGTCGCAGCGGAGTAAGCGTCTGGTCTCCTCCTGTATTCGGCGCGGAGATCGATGATCCCGTCGCGTTATCGCGAATTATGGGATGGCTTCTTATTGATACATCGTCAACGCCAGATATGACGCCGCTCGCATTAACATCGACCTGTCGTACCGCCGAATTCCACCTTCAGGCGGCTGTCTGGGACTGGCGTTCAGGGCGTTTCTCTCCGCATGCGACCGAGGATAATGCCGCGGCGCTTTTAACGCGCCTTGTCCATCCGGGCGGGCGCGATCATGACGTGTACAAGGTTGTTTCCCGACGCAATACAGCGTTTTTCTTATCCCGAACCGCCGCGATTATCGCCGCAAGCGTGAGCGCGCGCCGCCCGGTATTTAGACGCGTCGGGGATCATCGTTTTATTTGTATTGCCGACGACTGCGGTTTGCCCGACGCGCTGGCGATGGGATTACGGCGCAGCGTGCTCAGAAACGGCGGTCCCACTGAAGCTGGCTACGCTTATCCTCTCGACGACTTCACTTTCCGCTGGCTAAATCGACTGCTTCCCGAATGCTTCGCTTCGCTCCCGTCTGGTGACTGCGATAACGCAAATCGTTTAGTTTCCGCAGCGCGCCATTCCGGCGGTAAAACGCGTCTGCGGTGGCGAAACGGGCGTCTAGAGTTATAGGCTGGAAAATAAGGAAAAGAATAATGAAAGATATTCCCTGGTATATTGGCCGATACGATCGACGAAACGATCGGTTCTCTTATTTTAAAGTCGTCGCTCAGCAAACGGAAAATGGCTGGCACGCAATCGACAGCCCTAAAAAGATGTTTCCCCGAACAGGAGAAGTCGAACTTACCGGATTCGACGCGTCTCAGCTTCGTCCAAACGACTGGATTGTCTTTCAGGTGGATGCCAGTGCGCGCAGCAAATTGACGAGAGCGAAAAATCCTCGGCGTATTTATCCTTATTATGATTTATCCTCGGCGCAGTCTCTTCAGGAAGCTCGCCATCGCCTGAGCTTGGAAGGCATCGAAACTTGTGGCGAACCGGGGCAATGGACTCTTCGATTCGATGCGGGCGGAGTCATTCTTGCGAACCTGACAGAGTCGAAACCACGTCATTTTATTCTTTCAAGGAATCAGCACGTTGCTGAATATTTGTTTAATGACAGCGGAATCATCTCCGTATCCGGCCTGTCTGAAAACAACAAAATATTTTATATGCCGGAAACGGATGCCTCACCTACGCGGCGCCATGACTGGACGCCTGATAAACATTACATTGAAAATATCGTTCAGCTTATCGCCGGAGCCGATTTATCAACGCAGATCGCTTCATGGCTTCGCAGACATGTCGACGAGCAAAATGGAAATTTAAAATCCGGCGTCGGCGATCTGCTGGCTGCCGCTCAGATTCTGCGATCCGGAGAGTTGGCGAAAAAAATAACTGAAGAGGACGCGCTGGCCCGGGAACTAGCGGAGGCGATGTTGAACGACGCTCGCATCGCCGCTCTGCTTGAACGCCAGATACAAAACATCGCAGAAGAAGAGCGGAACAGATTACGCGCCGAACAACAAAAAGCGCTCGAGGAAAAATTTTCCTCCGAGCGTCTTCGCCGTCGCGAAGCGATTGAAGCGGAAATGGCTGCCTTTCAGACAGAGAAAAGAAGCGAGAACGAGCATAAAATCGCACAATTACGACTGTTCGAAGAAGAAAAATTACGTGCAGAATTCATAGAAAAACAAATAAATATCGAAAAAACACTAAAACGTGAGAAAGAAAATCTCGAAAAAGAGATCAACCGCCTGAAAGACTCTGTCGCAGATTTATCCAACCAAAGCGAAAGTCAGCGCCGAGTTTTAGCTTCTATAGCAG
Source organism: Rahnella sp. CJA17(1/100) (assembly GCF_963881615.1). NCBI lineage: Bacteria > Pseudomonadati > Pseudomonadota > Gammaproteobacteria > Enterobacterales > Yersiniaceae > Rahnella > Rahnella sp. CJA17(1/100). The sequence continues at coordinate 53,765 of NZ_CAWOJA010000006.1, forward strand.
CCGAACGAGAAGCATCTTTAGCCTCTCTTAGGGATGCCGAAGAGCACACCGCCTTGGCGCAGGCTGAGCTTGAAAAAATTAATGTCGCTATAGCTGAAAAAGCACGCCGAATGGCGTATTCAGCGATTCCTGAAATCCGCCTTCCTCATGAAGCGAAAGCGGTTTCCGGCGCAGAATTCGGGCGCCTCGTCAGAGAGAACAAATTACTGACGCATGATGGGAAGATATTGATGGAACAATTTCTGGCGTTGATGCTGGCTGGCGAATGTCCATTGCTCTACGGCTCTGAAACGCAAGACTTTCTGGCAATTGCCGCTTCGCTTATTTCATCAGGACGCGCTATCCGGCAGATTGCCGATCCAACGATGATTTCCTATGAGGATCTTTGGGTCCGCGCAGGTAATAAGCTGGCCACGCCGCTTTATCAAGGATTGTTATTAAGTGACGCTCATTGCCCCCGGACAATTCTTGCTGTCATCGAACGCGTCGAATGTTCCGCCGCGCGTTTCTGGCTGCCTGCGCTGAAAGAGGGATTGCGCAATGACGATCTGCCTAGACGTTTCTTGGTCTGTGGCACAATTACGAATGAGGATGACGAGGAAGCGGAAAAGATAAAGGGAGAGAATATTTTCCTACAGTTGGAAAACATCGTCGTCCGCAATGCGATTACGCGCGCGCCACTATATCTTTCAGCCAAGCATCATAGCGAACTGGAGCCTGGAGTCATACTGCCAGAATCACTTGCAGAAAAGCTTGCTATCGCAGATGAAATGTCGGGCGATCGTCTAAACGTGGTAAATACGTTGCGGGCGACAAAAGCGGCGCTGGAGGTCACGTTGTCCGTAGAGGAAGGCAAGGCAGCGCATCAAAAGCGATTAGTCGATTTATTCGCGAACATGCAAAATAACGAAATATGCGCTCCATAGATTACAGGAGAAAGAAATCATGCTAGATCCGATTGGCGGTTTTCGCCGTATTCAGGACTTTTTTATTTCATATATTGAAACCAGTTTCCGAATCTCCGACCCTTCGGTTGCAGCATCAAGGCGCAAACTACTGAACAACAGCGGGGAGTTCGCCGCAGAGCCCTATATCGAACCCGTTTTACGATATGTTTCTTCGGATAAGACCCTTGAAGCTCTGGCCGATATGGAAAACGGGCCGTTAAAAAGTTTATCGCCGGAAGGCCGAAAAGCGTTCGTCGAACTGGCGTTATCCGGTTTGTTTGATTCAAAATCCGGCGACGCGACCTGGCCGCGTAGGTCAGTCCACGCGCCTTATCTTCATCAGGTGAAAATGCTGGAACGAGGCATTAGTCCTGGTTGCCCCGGCATAGTCACATCGGGGACGGGATCAGGGAAAACGGAAAGCTTTATGCTGCCCATACTGGCAGCATTATCGAATGAGGCGATCAGTTGGTCCGCTCCTCACGACGGTTACCTGCAAAATCGCTGGTGGCGTAACGCGGAAGCGAACTGGGTTTCGCGTCGTAAAGGAGAAAAACGCCCGGCGGCGGTGAGAGCGTTGGTGCTTTATCCGATGAACGCTCTGGTTGAAGATCAAATGGCGCGTTTGCGCAAAACGCTGGATTCCGATGAAGCGCGACAGACGATGGAACATCGTTTCACCGGAAACCGTATCTTCTTCGGACAGTATACCAGCGCCACGCCGATAACTGGTTACGCTAGCCATCCCCGCCTTTCCGGCGATCGTTCGGAGAAAAACCGCCGCGCCCGTAACCTTGAAAAATTACGTAAAGCGTTGACCCGAGTCGATTGCGATCAACAGGCCGCGTGCGCGTTCGACGACGAAAAAGAACCATCGTCGGAAAAGACCCGATATATCTTTCCTTCAACAGACGGCGGCGAAATGGTTACTCGTTGGGATATGCAGGCCACGCCGCCTGACGTACTCGTCACCAACGCCTCCATGCTGGGAGCGATGCTTTCGCGCGAAGTCGAAGACTCTATTTTCGACATGACGCGCGAATGGCTGATGAGTAATGATGACGCTTACTTCTATCTGGTATTCGATGAATTACATTTATTACGCGGTTCCGCAGGGACAGAAACAGCTATGCTGATTAAGTCGATGATCATTCGACTAGGACTCGACGATCCGAAGCACCGCTACAAGCTGCGTTTGCTGGCGTCTTCCGCGTCTTTGCCGATGGAAGGCGCGGATGGAGAACAATCGAGAAAGTATCTGCGCGATCTCTTCGCTCCCTTCGGTACTTGCCGCGATATCCGGGATGACGGCAGCAACGCTCCGGATTTCTGGAGTAACTGCGTCGTTGAAGGAACCCCATTCATACCTGAACCAGAAAGAAAAGTTGACGCGCGGCCTTTTGCCGCCCTGATGCGGATAGCGCTTGCAGGGCAAGGCGACGTTGTCCGCCGCGTAGAGATGACAGATGAGTTTGAGCGAGCTTTAGTTAACGTATTTCAAACTCTGGGCGTAAAAGAGCAAGATAGCCGTCAGGGTGTTAAGCTGGCGGCGGAGACCGCAGCCGCGTTATTGACCAACGCTTGCATTGAAAAAATCGGCGACAAGCCGCGCGCAACGTCTCCAAAACATATCATCGACAAAATTTTTCTGGCGGAAAGCCAAGATGGAGAAAAAGAATCTGAGCTCGCGTTACGCGGATTAATGTTGCTGCGCGCGCTTCCGTATTCCGTACCTGACAGCGAGAAACCTGACGCCGCTACACCGGCTTTTCGCGTGCATACGTTCGTCAGAAATATTGAAGGTTTCTTCGCGTCTGTCTCGCCCGGAGAGCGAAAAGCAAAATTCGCCGATTTTTGCCTGGAACGGGGCCTGTCGCACGCGCCTTCAACCTCTGGGCGTGGTCGGCGTTTATTCGAAATGCTTTACTGCGAAGCTTGCGGCGATTTACTGCTTGGCGGCCAGAGGGGAAAAAGCTGCGAAGACTCTACGGTAGAGCTATTGCCATCGGCGACCAATCTTGAGAATCTTCCAGAACGCCCCGGCGCAGAATATTATGATGATATGGCGTTAGATGAGTTTGCGATTTTCTGGCCTGTTGAAAAAACACCCGCCGCTAGTGAAAAAGGGTGGGATGTATGGCAGAAGGCTACGCTGAATCCTGTTACAGGTATTGCGACTGTTGGGCAAGAAACTTCACCAATGAACCCCGAGGCGATTCGTGGATATCTCTATTTTCAGACTCCGCCCCGAGCAAAAAAAGGAGAGTCGGTAAAACCGCCTTCCGCGCAACCCTTCTGTTGCCCTAACTGTGGTATCGACTATTCCAGCCGACCTGCAACCAACCGTGCCAGAACGCCTATTCGCGCATTCCGTACCGGCGTGACGAAATCATCTCAACTAGTGGCAACAGAGCTATTCGAATTGCTACATGCAATCGGAGCGGATGCGAAGAGTATTGTCTTTTCGGATAGCCGACAGGATGCGGCTTCGATGGCGCTGGAGATTGAACGCCTGCACTTACGCGATTTGCGCAGGGAAATACTGGTTGCGGCCGCCAGAACGATGATCTGCGAGGCGGAAAAAGAATATATTCCAGAAGAAGAATTTAAAGAAAAAAGAGATAAAGCAATACAGGCTGGGGATGATGATGAGATCGACAGGCTATATGAGCTCAAAGCAAGGCAAAAAGATATTGCGAGCCTTTGTAAATTCAGACGGGTAAAAATAGATAGCTTATTGGAGTCGGAAGGAGACTCCCTCGGAAAAATATCTTCAGAATTAGCTGGATTGGGAATATCGCCTTACAAATATCGCCCGAGTGCTAATGGAAACGACAAAGCCGTTTGGTACGACAACTTTGTAAAAGATAAGAACATCATTAGGTTCCACGAAAAACTTTCTTTATCGGACAGGCTGGCGATCAAACAGAGGATTATAGACGATCAATCTGAATTGATAGACGACGTTATTTTCGCCAATACTTTTTTCGCATTAGAGGAAACGGGTCTGGCGTATCCCTGCGTCTCAGATAACGAGGATACGCCCGAACTCGACGCTTGGTTGAGAGTCTTCGCCGGCGTTTATCGAGTCAAAGAAAACAAGTATGTTGATCCTGAACAATCCAACGGCTGGCACGTTGGAAAAGATGTAAAAAAAGCGAAAGTCAAGCGCGTCGCCCAAGCCTTATTCGGCGACGATAAGTATCTGGATAATTTGACGCTAGTCTTAAATCAGTTCGCTGCTCGAGAACATAAGGCAGGATTATTCAATATTGGCAAATTGTTCCTTAAGGTAGCGAAATCAGGCGATCCCTACTGGGAATGCGGCAACTGCGGACGGATCCACTTACATTTAGGGTTTAAACGTTGTACCCGTTGCGCGGAACCGCTTGACATAACTCCCAAAGATTCTGTTGAAACGCTATGGGAACAGAATTTCCTTGGCAAACGGATTGCGCGCGGCGAACGGGAAGGCGTTAAGCGCTTCCGGCTAAACGTAGAAGAATTGACAGGGCAGACGGATGACTTTTCTGATCGGCTTCGTAAATTCAAGGGGATTTTCGTCGATAAGATGAGCGAACTAGAAAAGCTGGACGCCGAGATCGATATGCTTGCCGTCACTACGACAATGGAGGTTGGAATCGATATCGGTTCGCTTCAGTCGGTTTATCAGGCCAACATGCCGCCTCAGCGCTTCAATTACCAGCAGCGCGTCGGCCGAGCCGGGCGACGCGGTCAGGCTTTTTCTTTTGTCATTACGTTTTGCCGCGGACGCACGCACGACGCCTATTATTTCGCCCATCCTCACGCCATTACCGGCGATCCGCCGCCTCCGCCTTTCCTAGCGGTAGATCACGACGCTATCCCATTAAGGCTTTTGCGTAAAGTTTGGCTCAGAAGCGCCTTTAATCTATTACGTAAAGAAGATCGCGATAACGGGACAGATTATCCTGGCGATAAACTTGTTCCGCCTGACGTTCATGGCGAATACGTTTCGACGCATGATTACTATTATGACGATAACGTAAACTGGGCTGAACGATTGCAGGGCGCGCTGGAAGCGACGCAGAGCATACGCGAACGATTTATCGAAGCGGCGACGTTCGACCCTGAACAGCGTAAGCGTCTTCACTCCGCATTGAATGCGAAAGAAATAATCGCTGAAATCTCTGAACTGAGCGCTTACGCGCCCGACGACAATGTAGGGCTCGCCCGTTTCCTAGCTGAACGTGGGAAACTGCCGATGTATGGAATGCCGACCCGGGTACGCAATCTATATCTGGGGTTACGTGAAAAAAAAGGTCTGAACAACCAGACTGAATACGAATGGTCAACAATGGATCGCGATCTTGACCTTGCGGTATTCGAGTATGCCCCCGGCTCAGTATTAATTAAGGATAAGAAAAAACACAAGGTGATCGGCTTCACGGGAAATTATCGAGAACCACAGATTCGGGATAATCGCCTGTCAGATCTCTCTACGGTGGGCTCGTGGCAAGAGTCATCCAGTCATGTCGCATTTTGTCCGGCATGCGGTTCCGCAAAGCTGGAGTTGCATCTACCGGACGATGACATTAAATGTAAAGATTGCGGCGAGCCTATCAAACCTGACGAATTTAAACACTACATCACACCAGCCGCTTTCCGTACGGATTTCGAACCCAAAGACGATATGGATAGTTTTACCCGTATGTCTTTAAAGACCACCGCGACGGTATTAAACGAAGAGACTCCGACACACTGCGATCCCTTAATCATACGACGTGGCGAAGTCACTATATTGCGCCTTAACGACGGTCCTATTAATGGAGAAAAAGAAGGGGAACGTTTTACTGTCGATCTCGCGATTGATCAAAAAGCACCGATTCCTTTCGCTACTTACCGCCCGTCGATTAAAGGCGAGCAGGCTATTGATTCTAATTGGTTCAGAGAGCAAAATAATTCACGTTGGCGGCGTAAAGCCGAGAGCAGAAATTTCGGGCTGGTCTCTGGTAAAGAGACTGAGTCGCTTCATTTAGAATTAATAAGGTTCGATCCTCGTCTTAATTTGAATATGGTCGCCAGGTACGGCGAACATATGCATTTGCCTACTCGAGCGGCGGCCATCAGCGCAATTCAGATATTGACGCATAAGGCCGCCCTCTATCTGGACGTCTCACCTGATGAGTTCGAAACGCTTGAACCTCGATTGCATTTTGGCAAACCTATACTGCAAATCGCAGACGCGTTAATCAATGGCTCAGGATTATGCAGACGTCTAGCCGAACCGGCGGTTGCCGACGGTTCTCCCTTAATAATCAAATTACTGCATGAAATTCTGAAAGAAGAACGCGACTGGCCAATGGTGGATTTTCTAAAGAAAGATCATCCAATTCAATGTCGGACAGCATGTTACAAATGTATACAACGCTACGGAAATCGCCAATATCACGGCTTACTGGACTGGCGTTTAGGAATAGCCTATTTACGCGCCATGGTTATGCCGGAATTCGCATGCGGCCTGAATGCTGAAGACTGGAACCATCCAGAGATGAAAGGATGGAAAGAAAGAGCATTTGAACTTGCGGAGGATGTCGAAGCGTTACGACCAGGAACCATCAAATTGTTAAAGGAACATCCTTTGCCAGTTCTTGAAATAAAGGATGGGAAAGAGCTTTGGCGGGCGGTTGTTACGCATCCCTTATGGCAATGCCGAGACGCTGAACGCGGCACCCTGATTGATTATTTTGGATTAGATAAGAAAGGAGCGCCATTACGGTTCATCGACACCTTTGAACTGGAAAGAAGACCGTTGCGCGCGCTGGCGCAGCTTAACCTTAAACGAAGTTAAAGTCATTGCCGCCTGAGAGCGCTTTGTATCTGAAGCGCCTTTGAGCAGCGACATCGCGAGGTTTTCTCATGGATACATTAACTCCGGCTAAACGAAGCTATGTTATGTCCCGAGTTAAGGGAAAAGATACCCATCCTGAACTAATCGTCAGACGTCTCGTCTATCATGCCGGTTTTCGTTATCGTTTATGCGATCCGCGATTGCCGAGCAAACCTGATCTAGTCTTTTGGGGAAAACGCAAAGTTATTTTCGTTCACGGCTGCTTTTGGCACGGTCATGAAGGATGTCAACGGAATCGCAGACTACAGTCAAATCAGGAATATTGGTCTGCAAAACTGGAAAGAAATAGAGCGAGGGATTCGCTGAACTTTTCAAAACTACATGAAATGGGCTGGCGGGTATTTGCCGTATGAGAGTGCGAACTTAAAGAGACTGATGTTCTTCTGGAAAGGTTGAAAGCATTTTTAGAAGAGTGATGTCAAAGAGTGAAAATGGACAGGGTTTTAAGCGCCGTAGCAACGGTTAGATGTGGTGGTCATTATGGTGGTCTTGACAGCCGTCATTTTCTGCTTTAGCCTATTTATTAGCCACTTATTGGCAAAGGCGATCCCAGTCAGAGGAGCCAAATTAGAAAATCCCGCTTAAGGAAACTTAAGCGGGATTTTTGCTTTTTATGCCCGGAGCCCGGGCCTGTATGGCGTTGAGGCGCTCAGTGAGTGTGAAAATCTTCCCGCTGCATTTTCAGTTTCCCCTCCGCACCGGGAAAATTTGGTGGTCAGATTTGGGGTCAGGTGAGTTCGATTCGGGTTGATACGGAACCAGGGCTTACCGGAGGTAAACCCTGCATTCTGGCTATTTATGCGCAGAATATTCCCGCAGACAGAGCTTAACGTTGATAAATCCGTGTCTCATAGGGCCGTAAAATGTGCAGCGCTCCCTCCTCCTGATAGTTACCCAGTAGCAATTGCGCACCTTCCAGCGCCAACTGTTGTGAATCAACCTCTTGTGGACAGGCGCTGAAATTACCGATCACCAGGATCTGCTGATTTTCCAGCGTACGCAGATAGGCGTAAATATGGGGATGGGAAGGCAACAGGAGTTGATAGTTCCCCTCAATCAGCGCTGGCATCTGCCGCCGCAGGCGGATCAGCGCACGATAAAAATTCAGAACGGAATGCTTATCTTCGCGCTGCTGCGCGACGTTGATTTCGCGGTAATTGCTGTTTGCAGGAAACCAGGGCGTCACGGAGCTGAAACCGCCATGAATGCTATGATCCCACTGCATCGGTGTGCGTGAGTTATCGCGCCCGGTACGGCTAAGAATTGCCAGAATGTCTGACTCCTCCATGCCCTGTCTGCGCATTTCATTCGCACGTTTTCTTGCGGCAACATCGTCAAAATCATCCAGGCTGGCGAAATGCGTATTGGTCATGCCGAGCTCTTGTCCCTGATAGATAAACGGCGTTCCTTTCATCAGGAAGTACATAGCCGCAATGGCAGTCGCACTCTCACGATGATAGTTTTCCGCGTCGCCCCATCCTGACACCACGCGGGGAAGATCATGGTTCTCGACGTATAACGCATTCCAGCCTTTATTTTCCAGCAGCGTCTGCCAGCGCGTGAAAATATCTTTTAAGCCCATCAGATCGAGGCCAGACAGCGGTTTAGTGTGTTGACCGTCCTGCCACAGCTTTACGTGCTCAAACTGAAAGATCATGTTCAGTCTGCCGCGCTGCTCACCAACCCACTCCTCGCCCTGTTCAGCGGTGACGCCGTTCATCTCACCGACGGTAACAATGTCGTAGCGGCTGAGTACCTGTTCACACATGTCATCGACGTAATCGAGCAATCCGTCATAATTCAGATGGCGTTCGAACGACGGCACATAAGGGAGTCCCTGCGGATTAGGCATGTCGCTGAATGCTGGCTCTTTTTTCATATGGCAGATAGCATCAATTCGGAAGCCGTCCACGCCTTTATCAAGCCACCAGCGCATCATGGTGTAAATGGCCGAGCGCACCCCGGGGTTCTCCCAGTTGAGATCCGGCTGCCTTTCAGAAAACAAATGTAAGAAGTACTGCCCGGTGGCCGCGCTATATTTCCAGGCGGATCCGTTAAAAATGCTCTCCCAGTTATTCGGCTCCCCACCCTGTTTACCGTCGCGCCAGATGTACCAGTCGCGTTTCGGATTATCGAGGGAGGAACCCGACTCCACAAACCAGGGATGTTCATCAGAAGTATGATTAACGACCAAATCAATAATCAACCGCATCCCGCGCAGATGAACCTGCTTCAGCAGGTGGTCAAAATCGGCCATCGTGCCAAATTCTGCCATGATTTGCTGGTAATCGCTGATGTCGTAGCCGTTGTCGTCGTTGGGTGACTGATATATCGGACAGATCCAGATCAGATCAATCCCCAGATCTTTAAGATAATCGAGTTTTTCAGTTATGCCGTTAATATCGCCAATACCGTCGCGGTTGCTGTCTTTGAAGCTGCGTGGATAGATCTGATACGCCACGGCCTCTTTCCACCAGTTTGCCATCAGAGACTCCCGATTAATAAAGCAAAAGATTCATAGGGTTGCAGTTGTAAACGCGCACCCAGTTGCTCACGTGGCGCATAGTTACTGATCAGGCAATGGCCCTGCAACGACTGCAGGTTGTCCGGCACGTCAAGCGTCAGAGGTTCACGGGTGAAATTATTGATCACCACCAGCGTCTGGTCGACCGACGTGCGTAACCAGGCAAAAACCTGCGGATGGCTGTTGAAAATCTGCCTGAAGTCGCCGTGAACCAGCAGCGGTTGTTGCTTACGCAGCGCCACAAGTTTCTGGTAGTGGTAAAAAACAGAGTTGGGATCGTCAAGCGCCGCCGCCACGTTTATCTGTTTATAATTGGGATTCACGTCAATCCAGGGCAGTGATGTTGTAAAACCAGCATGCTGACTGCTGTCCCACTGCATCGGCGTTCGGGCGTTATCGCGACCGTTGGCGTGGATCCCCCTCATCATCTCTTCGTGACTGACGCCTTCGGCCACCCGTTCCTGATACAAATTCAGACTTTCAATATCCCGATAGTCGTCAATACGCGGAAAACGCACGTTGGTCATGCCAATCTCTTCGCCCTGATAAATGTAAGGCGTGCCTTTAAGGCAATGGAGCGCTGTGGCCAGCATTTTTGCCGACTCGACGCGATACTGACCGTCATCGCCAAATTTGGAAACGGCGCGTGGCAAATCGTGATTACTCCAAAACAGCGAGTTCCAGCCGCGGTGTGCTAATGCGGTCTGCCATTTGTCGATAACAGCCTTGAAACGCAGCAGATCAAAGGGCTTGTTGCGCCATTTTCCATGATGTTCATCCCAGAAAAGCCTGATGTGCTCAAACTGAAAGACCATCGTCAGTTCCTGCCGCGCTTCGGCGCTGTAAAGCAGTGCATCTTCCGGCGTTGCACTCCACGTCTCACCAACGGTTATGCTGCCGTACGGGCCAAAGGTGGCGCGGTTCATCTGATGAAGATAAAGATGCAGATTTTTACCGTTCGCCATGATCTGTTGATCGACGTCTTTGCCGATCAGGTCAATAACGTCCATTCTGAACCCGCCGATACCACGCGCCAGCCAGCGGTTCATCATCGCGTGGATGGCGGCACGTACGTCGGGATTTTCCCAGTTGAGATCCGGCTGGCGCGTTGAAAACTGGTGCAGATAATATTCCCCACTGGCCTTATCCAGTGTCCAGGCGCTGCCGCCAAAATGGGAACGTTGATCATTGGGCGGTCCGCCGTCGGCCGCCGGTTTGCGCCAGATGTAGAAATCACGGTAAGCACTGTTTTTTGATGTCAGCGCATCAATAAACCACGGATGCTCATCGGAGGTGTGATTGACAACCAGATCCATCAGAATGCCGATATCCCGTGCTTTTGCTTCCGCGATCAGATGCTCCATTTCAGCCATCGAGCCAAAAATATCGGCAATATTCTCGTAATCGGAGATGTCATAGCCGTTATCGTCCATCGGCGAACGATAAACCGGCGACAGCCACAGCATGTTGATGCCGAGCTGCTGCAAATAGTCGAGTTTACTGATGATGCCGTTGAGATCACCGATACCGTCACCGTTACTGTCCATAAAGCTGCGCGGATAGACCTGATAAACCACGGCATCCTTCCACTGCTGTGCGCTGTGCATATCACTCATGACTTTCTCTTCCCTAAACGGATTAATGATTCATGGTCAGATGGCGATGGAACGCCCGACCGTGACTGTCGAACAGGTAACAGCGCTCCACCGGCAGCCGCACGCCAACGATCTCGCCAACCTGAATGGCTGAACGTTCTGCGTGACGGACCACCCAGGGTTCACTGGCATTGCCGTTATCCAGATACAACAGGGTTTCGTTGCCCATCTGCTCAACAAACATCACCTCTCCCTGATATTCACACTCTTCCCGATTGCCGCTGCGAATATGTTCCGGGCGAATACCCAAGTTGACGCTGCGGCCCTGTGCCGCTGCCGGCGTGGCAACAGGCAGAACCAGCGCCTTGCCGTTATCCAGCTCGACCACGCTGTGTTGTTCACCCGCCTGGCGCAGCGTGGCAGGAAGCAGATTCATCTTCGGCGAACCGATAAACTGCGCCACAAACTCATTGGCAGGTTGGTCGTACAGCTCCAGCGGCGTGCCCACTTGCTCGATGTTGCCCTGATTGAGCACCACAATACGGTCGGCAAGCGTCATCGCCTCGACCTGATCGTGGGTGACATAAATAATGGTGACGCCCAGACGTTTGTGCAGGGCCGACACCTCCATGCGCATCTGCACGCGCAGGGAAGCGTCAAGGTTTGAAAGCGGTTCGTCGAACAGGAACAGGCGGGGTTCACGCACGATGGCACGGCCAATCGCTACACGCTGGCGCTGGCCGCCGGACAAGTCTTTTGGCCGTCGCGCCAGCAGGGGTTCGAGCTGTAAAATACGTGCGCACTCACGCACGCGCTGGTCGATTTCGGATGCCGGATGGCGCGCAAGCTCCAGCCCAAACGCCATATTCTGATAGACGCTCATGTGCGGATAGAGGGCATATGACTGAAATACCATGCCAATGCCGCGTTCTGCCGGCGTGTCATCGTTCACATAGTTCCCGTCGATATACATGCCCCCGCCACTTATCTCCTCAAGCCCGGCAATCATCCGCAGTAGTGTTGACTTGCCGCAGCCGGAAGGCCCGACGATCACCACAAACTCTCCGCTTTTAATGTGCAGATCCAGCGATTTGATGACCTCTGTCTTTGCACCATAGCGTTTTTGAATCTTGTCCAAGGTCAGTTGCGCCATATTCCCCTCCGAATCCATGATGTTGTTATGCCGGAAGCTCCCGGCATCAATAGAGTCTGTCTTTATTTCAGATAGTTAAGCCATGGGCTCTGACGAGAAATCATCACATCCACCAGTTCTGGAATAGCACGGCATTTGTTGTTCACCGGGTCAACCAGCAGTGCCTGAATCACCAGATCGCGGGATCCTTCAAGGATGGCCTCCGCCGTCAGGTCGTGGATGGCAACCTGATTACTGAGTAACCCGCCGATACCGGCCGGGACATCGATCTGGATCCCATGTACACCTTTCCGGTCAATAATCGCAGGCACTTCCACGGCGATAAACGCTGGCAGTTGTTTGATAAATCCGCGGTTCGGAATGTTGACGGCGGCCTCCTCATAGCCTGAGTCGGTCAGAATCCCTTCGATGACGGGCACCACGCGCTCCTTCAACTTAAGCTCAATCTTCGGCTGCACCTCACCGAGGTAGTTACGATAGAAAGTATAAAAGTCGAGAATGCCGCGATGATCGCTGACCTCGCCCGCCCAGCTGATGTATTCGCCAAAATGGCTGTCGCCGGTGATAGGCAGGTGATGAAACTTCTCAAGGATCTCTTTGAATAACGTACGGTCTGCCCAGGGATACGAGCTGTCTTTGCCGCCGAGCGCATGACGTTCGGTGCTGCCTTCAGTTTCCACCCACTTACCGTGGGAGCGGGTATACGCCAGGATGTCGCTGTAACCCGGCAAAGTTGCGAAATAGTCCGGGGCTTTGGCCCTGACGTCGGCATACGCGTCTTTACCACTGTCTTTATACCGGGCTTCTAACAGCACGCTGAAGTGGTTGAGGCCACCCGAACGCAGATTCAGATTATCGAAGGAGGTTCCCAGTATTTCAGGCAGATAGCGCTCAAGGGACGCTATTTCGTGACACATGCCGACAAAATTCAGCTCAGGGAAAGCACGATGCACGGTGGTACAAATGCGGCTCATCGGATTGGAATAATTAAATATCCAGGCATCAGGGCAAATGTTGGCCACGTCGGCGCAGATGTCCAAAATAGGGGGAATAATACGCAGCGCATGGAACAATCCCCCCGGGCCGCCGTTTTCTCCGTAGACCTGCTGAATGCCATACTGCTGCGGGATCTGCCAGTCAAGATCCCACAGGGCAAAACGATCGCCCACCTCAATCGAGATAATCACAAACCCGGCACCGCGCAACGCCGTGGCACGGTCAGTGGTCGCACTGACGATAAAGGGGAGATCTTCTTTTGCCAGGAAATCACGGGCCGTCTTTTCCGTTACCGCCAGCGAGGCCGGATTGATGTCATGGAGTACGATTTCACTGCCGTACAGCGCGGTGCTCTGGAAAATGTCACCCAGCGTACCGTAACCAAACTGCGCACTGCCTGCGCCCACTAAAACAATTTTTGTAGCCATATTATTCGGGTCTCCTGACGATACTGATTGAGGCATCAGCCTTTGACTGCGCCGTTGGTTAATCCACTGACAATGCGTCGCTGGAAAATAAGCACCAGCACCACAATGGGAAGCGTGACGATGACTGAGGAAGCCATGATGGCGCCCCATGGAAGTTCGAATTGGGAAGATCCTTGCAACATACTGATCGCCACGGGAACGGTTCGCTTGTCGCCGGAAATCACAAACGTCAGAGCAAACATAAATTCATTCCAGGCGCCGATGAACGCCAGCAGTCCGGTCGTCACCAGCGATGGCCCCATGATGGGCACAAAGATACGGCTGATAATGGTCCAGGTGCTGGCACCATCGACGATTGCCGCCTCTTCCAGCTCGACGGGAATCGCCTTCATAAAGGTGGTCAGCACCCAGATAGTGAAGGGTAATGAAAAGGTGGTGTAGGACAGGACCAGCGCGCCAAGCGAGTCATACAATCCCATAAACCGCACCAGCTCAAACATACCTGACAGCACAGCCACCTGCGGGAACATGGACACACAGAGAATGGTGAACAGCAGATACTTTCGCCCTGTAAAACGAATGCGCGACAGCGCAAAAGCAGCCGTGATTGACACCAGCAGACACAGACCAACAGTGAGCGTTGCCACCACCGCCGAGTTAAAGAGGCTGCGGGCAATGCCGTTATCCATCAGCGCGGTCACGTAATTCCCCCAGTTCATTTCATCGGGCAACCAGATCACGGTGAACAGATTTGCCCCCGAACGTAGCGAGGTGATAATCGCGTAGTAGAACGGGAACAGACAGATCAAACAGGCAAATGCAGATCCTGCAAAAATCAGTGAACGCTGTGCGAGTTTTTGCTGCTGACGATTCAGTTTCATGATTATTCCTCTCCATTGCGGCGGCGACCCAGCATCAGGAAGCAGGCTGCAATCCCTGCCACCATCATGAATACCAGTACCGACGCGGCGGAACCGGATCCCATTTCCTGATAACTCACCAGCAAATCTCGTGCATAACCCGACACCGACACAGTGGCTTCACTGTTGGAGGTCAGGATATAAATCAGATCAAACACCCGTAGCGCATCCATGACGCGGAAAATCAGCGCGACGATCATTGCCGGCATAATCAACGGCAGTGTGATTCGACGAAAACGCTGCCAGGTATTGGCCCCGTCAATCCGCGCCGCTTCATACAGATTGCGCGGGATCAACTGCAAGGCGGCCAGCAGCATCAGCGCCATAAACGGTGTGGTTTTCCAGACATCGACGATGACCACCGCCCACATGGATAACCCCGGGTCTGCTACCCACGCCAGCGGGGAGTAAATAACCCCAAGCCTGAGCAACAGATTGTTCACCACCCCATACTGGTCATGGAACATCCAGCTCCACATTCTGGCGGACACAATCGTCGGGATCGCCCACGGCACCAGAATGGCGGTTCGCACCAGCCCCTGACCGCGAAACTTCTGGTTCATCAGCAAGGCAAGCAGCATGCCGAACACCAGTTCAAGCGACACCGACATCACGCTGAAACGCAGCGTGTTACCAACGGCCTTCCACCACAGCGGATCGGCCAGGACGCCGTAATAATGGGCACCGTCGGCCAGGTCAATGTAGTTGGTGAAGCCGACAAAACGGTAATCATCGGGCGAATCCAGCATGGCATCGGTGAAGCTGTAAAACAGTGTGCGGAACAGCGGCCAGCCTGCAACGGCGGCCAGTAACAGAAGAGATGGCGCCACCAGCAGCCAGGCGATACGGCTGCGGCGTAGCTGATAACCGGGCTTGCTGCGCTTCACCGCGCGGCTGCCAACGTTATCGTCAGGAAGTGATAGTGAGGGTGTTTCTGGCTTCATGCGTCAAACTCCGGACCGTTAATGGGGACGCTGAACTCAGCGCCATCCTCTGGCTTTAATTCTCTCCAGCCGCTGCTGCAACTCTGCCACTGCGGTCGCCCCGTCGCTGTCGCCACGCAGCACGTTGTAAGTTGCGTTATAAATCGCTTTGGAGACCTGCGCGTACTGGCGTTTGGTCTGCGATGCAGGGCGAGGCCTGGCCAGCAGGAAGATCTCTTTAAACTCGGCGAGATAGGGTGCCTGCGCCAGGACGTCAGGATCGTCATACAGCGCAGTGCGCGACGGCGCCCTGCCCATCAGCGTCAGCCCTTTCTTCTGTGATTCGGCACTGCTGACAATTTTTAACAGCGCCAGCGCGGCTTTCGGATTTTTGGTGTAAGCGCTGATCGCCCAGTGCCAGCCGCCCATGGTGCTAACAGAGGTGCCGTCCTCGCTCCGGGGTAACGGAATGACGCCGACTTTGCCACGGATCGGGCTGCTGCGGTCTTGCGCCAGCGTGTAGGCATAAGGCCAGTTGCGCATAAACAGGGCATCACCGTTCTGGAAGACCGGACGGGACTCCTCTTCCATGTAACCTAATGCTCCCGGTGGAACGATTTTCCCGATCCATGCCGCGGCCATATCCAGCGCCTGTGCGGCGCGTTGATTGTTGATGGTGATATTGCCGTTAGTATCAATAAAACTGCCGCCCTTCTGCGACTCCACCCACTCCAGCGCATTGCAGGTCAGCCCCTCATAGGCTTTGCCCTGAAACACCAGCCCCCAGAAGTTTTGATGTCCCGCTTCACGCTCACCTTGTTGAACCAGCGTGGCAACACGCGTCAGCTCGCGCCAGGTCACAGGCGGCTTTTGGCCGTATTTCGCCAATAAATCTTTGCGATAAAACAGCGCGCCTGCATCCATGTAAGCGGGAATGGCTTTGACACGACCGTTAACGATGTCGTTTTGGAACGCGTTCGGGAAAAAATCATTGCGGATATCACTGACGCTATCTGTTAAATCCAGCAGATGTTTATCCAGCACACCGATCCAGACGGTGTCGGCCTGGAAGAGATCGATCGCGCCCGAATCTTTGGCAGCGAATATCTGTTGAAACAACGACAATTTTTCATTCGAGGCCGGTGGAAGATCGATAAATTCCAGCGTGTGACCGGTCTGCGCTTCGAACTGCTGTTTAATGTCGTTACAGAACTGACGACTTTCCTTGCCAGGCGGACATTCCATACGCAGGGTGTCGGCATGAACCAGACTCGATGTCAGGGTCAGCGTGGCTGCAACCAGTCCCGGGATTACTCGTCTCATGGCTTACTCTCAGGTCGTGGCGGGAATACCGTCATAGGAGGAAAATAGCGAAGCGGAGACATTGGTGGAAATTGATTTTCACTGCTAAGGTATAAAAATTATCTATACCACTAGAGGAATGTGTGATCTTGGATAAAATTCTGCGGCAGTTTATCGAAGTGGCGATGTTCAAAAATGTGAGTCATGCAGCAAACAAACTTTGCCTTAGTCAGCCGACACTTACGCATAATATGAAGAAGCTGGAGGAGAATCTGGGCGTGCAGCTGCTTGTGCGCACCTCAACGGGCGTGAAAACGACCGAGTACGGCGATCTTTTGCTGGAGCAGGCGCAGATGATGCAGCGTATTTATGAAAATACGCTGAGTAAACTGGCGCTTATCAAAGCGCGTCAGGTGCAGAGTTTGCGGATGGGCACCGGGCATGCCTGGTGGCACATGTTTGTACGCGACAGTTTCAACACTTACCGCACGCTGCATCCCACGGTAAATATCCATATCGATCAGGGAAATCACCTGCGACTGATGGACTTACTGCTTGGCGGTGATATCGATCTCTTTATCGGGCATGAGATTCAGGGGCTGAATTCCAGGGCAGGCATCACCTTTGTGCCGCTGTTCAGCGTCACCGACAGCCTGTTTGTCCGACGCGGGCATCCGTTAGGCAACAACGTCATCGACCCCTTCCAGCTGCAAGACTATCCTTGCGTTGAACTGACGCCGGATGAAGGGCGTTTTCAACACATGGTCGAAGATATGCAACCCAAAAGGCTGGCGCGCAACCAGATGCATCTTGAAGATAGGGTGATCTGGTCAACTAACTCGATGATGGCGGCGATAGACATGGTCAATGATTCCGACGCCATCATGCTGAGTTATCCGACGTGCATGGCGGACTACTTTGCGCCTTACGGCATTATACCGCTGCAAACCACGCAACAAAGCCCGCGCTATAACGTGGGCTTTTATATGATGCGGGAGAAGATGGATGCGGCGCACGTGGTGCAGATGCAGGCATTGATGCAAGAGCATCTGGCGCGGGTCAGCCACCTGCTGGTCTGACTATTTTTGAGTTAACGCCGTCAGCGCCTGATACAGCGACCGGGTATTGCCCGGTCCGACCACCAGGTGATACTCCGTGTCGCATTGTGGTGTTTCTACTTCAAGTACAGCCCGAATGGCCTCCGGTGCTTCTAATGCCTGCCTGTCGAGCCGGGAAGCATCGCGAACCTGCATCCGGATCCTACTGGCACAGTAGGTCATTTTAGTGAGGTTATCCGCGCCGCCAATTGAGTGAACAACTAACGCTGCCAGTTGTTGGGTTTCCATATTCTCTCCTGATAGCCCTTAATGTTTCCGCAGCAGCATAAGTCTGACGTTCAACAAAGTGAAATCGATTTATTCGCAAGCGATATAGACATTGTCTATATCTTTACGGCAAGGCCTCTGCCATTGAATACCTCAGGCATTTCCAGTCTTCCCTCCGCTCCGGGACAATTATCCCCTCCCGGATGGGGGTTTAACGCTGGCAATCAATAAGCGCGACGTAACGCCGCGCTTTGATTTACATGCAGAATACGTTTTCACTCGCTTACTGCGGAACAGGTGTCACCAACGGCTCGCCAGCAAAATAGGCGTTGACATTTTCCAGCACCAGACGCGACATCTCTTTGCGCGTCGCCCAGGTAGCACTGGCCATATGCGGCGTGACCACCACATTTGCCCGGTGTAACAATGCGTGCGGGACGTGCGGTTCGTCGGTGAAAACATCAAGACCGGCTCCCCCGAGTGTCCCCTCTTCGATGGCTTCAGTCAGCGCCCGCTCATCGACTACCGAACCACGGGAAATATTGATCAGAATGCCTTCCGCGCCCAGAGCATTCAATACATTGCGGTTAACGAGGCCGCGGGTTTCGGCACCACCGTTGGTACAGACCACCAGAAAATCACTCGCCCCGGCCAGCGATAGTAATGTTGCATGGAAGGTGTAATCCGTGTCGGCAAGTGCAGCGCGATCCGTATAGGCGATCGACATATTAAATGCCGCAGCGCGTTTGGCGATAGCACGCCCAATACGCCCCATGCCAATAATGCCTAACCGCGCCCCTGAGACTTTACGGGTCCAGGGATAACCGCCCTTCTGCCATGCTCCCTGTTCGATAAAGCGTTGTGCTGCGGGGATCTGGCGTGACGTTGCCAGTATCAACCCCATGGCCAGGTCGGCGACGTCATCCGTCAATACGCCGGGGGTATGGGTCACAGCGATCTCACGCTCTCTTGCTGCGGCAACATCAATACCGTCATAGCCAACACCAAAGTCGCTGATGAGTTCAAGGTTAGGTAGCCGTCCCATAAATTCGCGACTGACCACGGCTTCGCCGTTAGTGAGTACTACACGAAACTCGGCGGCTAACCGGTCAAACTCCCCGGCGGCCATGTCGTTGTATTCATACACATCGTATAGCGCGTTCAGTTGTGCATTCAACTGATCTGGCAGCGATGCCTGCTTCAATATTTTCTGTTTAACCGCGATATTCTTCATAACAAGACCTTAGTGTTGCGATAATGATGAGGCTGACGATTTTGTCGCTATTACTTTAGCCGGACGGCCGACATAGATACCGACGATGCCGCCGATAACCAGTGCCGTAGCAATGATCAATAAGCCATAATGGAAACTGCCGGTGACGTCCTTTATTTTTCCCAGCAATGGCGGCAATCCCAGACCGGCAAAGTTGGCAATGGCATTAATAAAAGCAATAGACGCCGCAGCAGCAACACCTGCTAATTTTTCGGTCGTTACCGCCCAGAATATCGGGGTCAGCGCGAAGTTAAAGCCGACGGTCAATACCAGCATAATATAGGCAATGAAGAGGTTACTGGTATATATCGAGGCAGCCAGCAGTAAGCCGGAAATAATTAACGGCACCCCCAGATGTAGCGATCGCTCTTTGGTGAGATCCGAATGACGTCCATTCACGTACATAAATATCGCTGCAAAGGCAAAAGGAATGGCCGACAAAACGCTAATAACGAAATTACTCTGTTCTGTAGCCACACTTTTAATAATGAGCGGCAGGAAGAGTGTAATACCAATTGAGCAAAATGCTTGCAGGAACCACACCAGACTCAACATCAATACCACTTTATTCCTGAGCGCACTGGCCCATGAATGATGTTTCCCTACTTCTACGTCACCATTCTCTTGTTGTAACCGGGTGTTCAGCCATTTTTTCTCGTCCGCACTCAACCAGGTGGCATGATTTGGCGTATCCGGCAGACGTAACAGTACCAGACAGCCGAGAATGATGGCCGGGATGCCTTCCATCGCAAACAGCCAGCGCCAGCCTGCGATATCGGCAATGCCGTGCATATTGAGAATACTGCCGGAAATCGGTAATCCAATCACTGACGCCAGCACCGATCCCATATAGAAGAACGACATGGCACGGGCGCGGTTGCTCTTGGGAAACCAGCAGGAGATATAGTAGATAATCCCCGGTGTAAACCCGGCTTCTGCCATACCCAGCAAAAAGCGCATCACGTACAGTTGTGTCGGCGTATGGACCAGTGACATCCCGGCGCTGACAACCCCCCAGGTAATCATGATGCGCGCAATCCAGATGCGTGCACCAACCCGCGTCATAATGACGTTACTGGGTATTTCAAAAATGATGTAGGAGATATAGAACATACCGACACCCAGGCCATACATACTGGCAGACAGGCCTAAATCGGCATTCATTTGCAGTGCCGCAACGGATATATTGGTTTTATCCAGATTGGCAACAAAGTAGCAAATAATAATAAAAGGTATTATTTTTGCGTTTAATTTTTTTAGTGTTGTAGAGCACAGATCGATGTTCATTATTATCACCTTAATGAGTCTGCTCTGGTGTCAGGGCATAAGATGGCCATTCCACGTAATGTGGATTGAAAAAAAATACGGATATATCGATATTATTATTAATTGCTTTATTGATATAGTTTTACCAGATGCTTCTGTTATTTTAAATATATAAAGCAGGTTACCATTCGGCGACAGCGCCATCTTCATAACGCCAAATTGGATTGCGCCAGTCAGGGGCATTCTTACTGCGCTCAATCACCAACTCCTCATTAATTTCAACGCCCAGTCCGGGTTTATTCAGCGGATAGAAATAACCATCCGTCATGATAAAGTCTTCTTTATTAATGACATAATCCAATAATTCGGCTCCCTTATTATAATGGATACCCATACTCTGCTCCTGGAATACCGCATTACGCGCCACAAAATCCAGATGCAGGCAAGAAGCCAGTGCGATCGGCCCCAACGGACAATGCGGTGCCAGCGAAATATCGTAAGACTCTGCCATCGCCGCAATTTTGAAGCATTCCGTGATCCCACCCGCGTGCGACAAATCCGGCTGGATAATGGCTAAACCACCGTCGGCCAATACACGTTTGAACTCAAAGCGCGAGAACATGCGTTCACCGGCTGCAATGGGAATATGTGTCTGAGCAGCCAGACGAGGATAGTATTCTGCCTGTTCGGCGAGTACCGGTTCTTCGATAAATAGCGGACGGTAAGGTTCGAGCTCTTTGATCAGAATCTTCGCCATAGGTGCATTGACGCGGCCATGAAAGTCGAGACCGAACTCAATGCTGTTACCGAATGCTTCACGTATTTGCGCCACGACGGCGACGGCATCGTCAACTTTACGTGAATTGTCTATCATGCCCATTTCTTCGCAGCCATTGAGTTTAAAGGTATCAAAACCAATGCCTTTCAACTTTTTAATGCCTTCAATCACATCTGCCGGGCGGTCGCCGCCAACCCAACTGTAGGCTTTAATCTTATCGCGAACCAGACCACCGAGCAGTTGATAAACAGGAACGCCCAGGGCTTTGCCCTTAATGTCCCACAGTGCCTGATCGATGCCGGAAATCGCGCTCATCAGAATCGGACCACCGCGATAAAATCCACCGCGATAGAGGGTCTGCCAAATGTCATTGATGCGCGCCGGATCCTGTCCGATCACATATTCAGACAGCTCATGCACAGCAGCCTCAACACTGCGGGCACGGCCTTCAACAACCTGCTCTCCCCAACCGACAATGCCTTCATCAGTTTCTATTTTCAGGAACATCCAGCGCGGCGGCAGCCGGTAGGTGGTTAGTTTGGTCACTTTCATCGGGTTGATTCCTTATAAGCTTTAACAAAGGCGTTAGCTTGTTGTGTCGTACGTTCAACAGACTGTCCGGCACGGTAGAGATCACTTCCCAGCCCTGCACCGATACAACCGGCATTAAGATAGAGATGTAAATTTTCAGGAGTGATACCCCCCACGGCAAAGACCGGAATTTCTGGCGGTAGCACCGCTTTCAACGCTTTGATGTAATCCGGTCCAAAGGCGTTGGAAGGGAAGATTTTCAGCGCCTGAGCGCCCGCATCCAGTGCATTGAAGGCTTCCGTCGCGGTCGCGCAACCAGAGCAGACGGTCATGCCATACCCCACAGCCCGGCGAATCACTTCCGCCTGAATATTAGGGGTGACCACCAGACGGCTGCCCATCGTATTCAGTTCATCAACTTGCGCAGGTTGTAAAACCGTCCCGGCACCAATCAGCGCCCGATGCCCGAACTCTTTCACCGTTTCACTGATGCTGCGCTGCCAGTCAGGCGAGTTGAGTGGGATCTCCACGGCATCAAAACCTGCCTCCAGCAATGCTGTCACATGCGCCTGAACGTCTTGTGGCGTGATACCGCGCAGAATGGCGATTAACGGAAGTTCAGTATTCCAACTCATTGATAATACTCCTTATACCTGCCTGGAAAGCGCGATCGCCTTCCAGTGTTTGCCAGGTCAGTCCGGCAAACTTCAATGCCTGCTGGTAACGTGCGGTCAGTTTGGGACTCCCAATTAAGGTAATGGGCTGATCGCCATTGATGCCGTATTGCCGCTGCATTTGCGACACTTCATTGCCGATCAACAACCCCGACAGCCATTCACTGACGGCGCTTTTATCTAATTGCCCTAACACATGCGCCGCGCGGGTCTCAAAAAGACTGCGAATAATGTTGGTTTCTTTGAAACCACTCTCCAGCCCCTGCTGGAATACCGCCGGATTTGCCTGTTGCCCGGTCAGCCCGATACCAATCAGCGAATGGTGCATCAGCAAATGGTGGAGTTCGCCGGTTATGACGGTACGGAAATCAACAATCTCGCTACCGTCCATCTGTACCCATTTACTGTGCGTTCCCGGCATCAGATAAAGCGAAGCCGGACATTCTGTATAAGCACCGATTAACTGTGTTTCTTCACCGCGAATGACATTGCAATTCCCCTCGCTGACCACACTCAGACCGGGAATAATCCACGCGTTGAGCGGTGTGGCCTGCTCCACCCGCGTTAACTGTCTGGAGAAATCAGTCAGCCGCGTCGGGCAAGGCAGATAAGGTACCGTCATCCATCCTGCGTTGCTGCCAACCATTCCCGCCATCAGAACCGGTACCTGATGAGCTTGCCAGGGTAAAAGTGTGTCGCGGAAAACCTGTTCAGGCGTACGGCCATTGAGCCGGGTAACCCCCGCTTCTGACTCCCGGTGATCGGTACATTCACCGTTCAGGTAGAGCCAGGCGCGCAAGTTGGTCGAACCCCAGTCAATGGCGATATAACTTTCTCTCATGTAATATCCTTCAGCCTTTTGGTCGAGCTGGCGATCATTGTCAGTGCCGCCTGTTCTGCTGCATCTGCGTTCTGATGCCGTATCGCATCGTACAGATCCTGATGCTCCTTCAATGTGCGCGGCATGTTGGCTTCATCGGCCATATAGGTCCGTTCAAATACGGCACGCTGTAAGGAACTTATCGCCACACTGAGTTGTTGCAGCACCGGGTTATGCACCGACGCCAGTACCGCTTCGTGAAAACGGATATCAGCCTCATTGAAGGCGTCACGATTTTGGTGATCGGCGATCATATCGTTAAGCGCTTTTTCAATAACCGCTAATTCGCTGGAGGTCGCCCTTTCCGCAGCCCAACGGGCAATGACCGGTTCAACCAGATTACGCACCTCGCTCATCGCCGGGATCAGCCGCGGGTCATAATCATTCGCCAACGACCACTGCAAAACATCGGTATCCAGATAATTCCACTGGTTGCGTAAAGCCACAAAAGCACCGCGATAACGCTTTATCTCCACCAGCCGCTTCGACATCAACGAGCGAAGCACTTCACGAATGATGTTCCGTGACGTCTGGAACTCTTCGCACAACTCGGTTTCCGCTGGCAGCGCAGACCCCGGGGCATATTTGCCACTGACGATTTGCTGCCCTATCTCGAGAATAATGCGATCGGTTTTGCTCAACTCCTGGCTACTCATAGATGCTCCACAAAAGACTAAAAGGAAAAGTTGCCGGGTACTTTACCTGTATCGAGCCTATGCGTCGCAAGATCACCGCACAATTCACAATTATTGTTCTTAACCTTGATGAAAATTGTAGTACAAAGCATTAATCATGTACTGCAATGTAGATCACAAAACGGTCGATGCCTTGCGATTTTGCTGAACAGCAGGGGTTAGCACGAAGATCGTTTTCGTTTGGCGAAAATCCAACAAGATGAGAATCTTTTATCGCTTTCTGGCCTGAGTTCGCTGGCCAGATGGGCTGGGAGAAATGCGTCGAATTGAATTAAACAGGCTGGATGATGCCATCAGTCTCTTTTAGGCATACAGCGAACTGGCTGGTATCACGGGCTCTCCTGTCAACCTCAATCTTCCAGTGAATTGAGTTTCTCGTCCTGAAAATAAGGTGTGCGGGGTGAAGACAGGTAATCGAAAAGTGCCGATGCGTCTTTCTGTTTGAATGCGCGAATAATGAGTCGCGGTGTGGTAGTTAAAATCATTAAGACCACATATTATCTGGCAGGTGTTTATGCATTCTAATTAATATCGAACTCTAATGTGAAACCAAGTTTTCCTATACTCTATATCTGTACTTATCCTGATGTTAATAATCCTTCTGGCATTCAAGGGGCGCTCCCACCTATCAAACCTGGCGTCGGTAAAGCTTCCAATACCAATGATGTAGTATAGTGTTCCACGTCACCTTTCAGCATGCATGATTATTGGTTCTTTTGGCATAGTGAAAATATCGTATCAGATTCCTCCCCCACCAGCGGTCTGATTTTAGCTGTTCTTATCGGGTTTATGCTACTATTAAGCACATTCGTTAATCAGTATAGCGGCAAGACGTTTATGCCAAGTATTGATCCCAATTTATTTATATTCATAGTTATATATTCTCAAAGGAAGATTTAGTTGAACCAAACAGGAATCGCTTCATTTTATATACAGCATGCCTGAGGTTTTTTAAAATTTTACTGGAAGTTTTTTGGATTATATTGTATTTCCAAGTATTGGGAGCTTTTAATGCATGGTCTGGTGAGATGCTGCTATTAAGGTTGGGTTCGGACGTTACGTCAGATATCACACGATAATTCCCTGTATTTATTTTTACATCAAATCGGCTAAAAAATGTTTTCTTCACCTCACTGCCTTTAAAAAATAACATCGTGATTACTAAAATGAAATAAAACAAACGCAGGCTGAAAGTACTCATGTTTTGATCACCTTTGCATAAAGACGAAAAATCCTCTCTTCATTTAAATTGTGCACAATAATCATGGATAGCGCGTTGTAGTTATATGGAGGTAAGATGTAGATAAGGGAAATATCGAATCTAAAGAGTGCAATGAACAATCTTTTCTATTGAGATTCTGGCGTAGTGCAGTTGTAGATGAATTACTTATGGCTCGACTTGTGAGAGTTATGTGTATCAATCTTCGTCATAGGCTTTATCACACGCCGGACACCCTGATTTTAATAAGCAGTTCTATTCATCTCCATATTAAATACACATAGACGACAAACTAGCACAATGAAGAACGCCCAGAATCATTCCCTTCTATCAGGAGGGAAAATGAAAAAACTATTATTTTTGGCTAAAAAAACTGAATATATAGCTAAGGTTTTGCGAAGTTTTATAGTGAATGATGAAGATTTTCTAAGCCAACGGCTAAAGGAAATGCAGGGATCGCAACCTAATTTAACAAAACCATCCACTTTGAATGAGAAAATCTGTTATAGAATGATCCACCAAAGGAATCCACTGCACACGATTCTCGCGGACAAAATAAAAGTTAGAGAATATGTGAAAAAAAGGACAGATCTTGTAGCGATTATCCCTATAATCAAAGTCTATAATAATACAAAACAAATAAATTTCGATGAACTCCCTGAAACGTTTGTATTAAAATGTAACCATGACAGTGGGAGTTCGATAATTTGCACAAACAAAAAAACTTTAAATAAGAAGTTATGCTTAAAAAAACTTGAGCTGGCTTTATTTAAAAATATGTATTACAGCACCAGGGAATGGCACTATAAAAATATAGAAAAGAAGATCATTTGTGAGGAATATGTGATCTTAGAGAAAGTAAGAGATAAAGACCCACGGCCAGAAATGCTGAGGATCCATTGCTTTAACGGGATTGCCTGCTTCATTGAAGCTGATTTTACTGACTCCAATGGTAACGAATTTATCAATGTTTATGATAGGAAGTGGAAATTACAGCCATTCCAGATGGAATATCCAAACTATCATGGAGATATCGTTGAACCTGATTCTTTTTATAAGGCTTTGACGGCCGCTCAGGAGATATCATCAGGGATTGACTACTGTCGCGTGGATCTGATGTTAAATAATGATAAGCTATATTTTAGTGAAATAACACTCACTCCCTGCCGTGGCAAGTTAAAAATAACGCCAGAGAAATGGGATCGCAGACTGGGAGAGATGTGGGAGTTAGACGTTTACTAAAGAAGGCTCGGAAGAGCCTTTATCGTTATTTTTGGATATCAGATAAGGGCCACTGTAATAAAAATGTGGAGTGACAATATACCGACATTTCATAAAAAACGTCCCCACTGTGTGCCTGCATTATTGCTCTGGCTACCGAAAGTCCCAACCCACATCCCTGAGGATTAATTGCACGCATATTCTCCCCTCTCTGGAAAGGTTCAAACATATAAGGTTGAAAATCTTTATCAATACCAGGTCCACTATCCGTAATTGAGATACAGTAGTTGTTTTCACTCACCCGATAACTAATTACTATTTCTCCAGGAGTTGCATAATTGATGATATTATCTAGTATAATGTTCAGGCACTGCGTTATTCTCATCGAATCACACATAATGCATTCATCAATATTCGGTTTGGTGATAAAGAATCCTAATTTATCAATTTTGTCCTGAAAATTTTCTAAAGATTTTGAAACTATATTCTCAAATTTTTCCGGCTTAATTTGTATGGTAAAAGAATGCTTATCAGCAGAGCCTATCAGCCGGAGATCCTCAATCAGCCTGGAGAGTCCTTCCGTCTGAAGGAGTAAATTTTTGAAGAGGTTAGGT
The DNA here is from genome assembly GCF_963881615.1 of Rahnella sp. CJA17(1/100). Taxonomy (NCBI): domain Bacteria; kingdom Pseudomonadati; phylum Pseudomonadota; class Gammaproteobacteria; order Enterobacterales; family Yersiniaceae; genus Rahnella; species Rahnella sp. CJA17(1/100). Next base: position 80,919 of record NZ_CAWOJA010000006.1, read on the forward strand.
TCTGGGTTAAAAATACCATCCACTAAACCATGCAACCGACCTCTTAATATCGTTACCGGCGTTCTCAGTTCATGAGCGATAGCCGCATTCCATGATTTTCTGTCAGCGTCCATGACTTGCAATCTTTCAGCCATCAGGTTGAAATCACTGACAAGATTATTTATCTCTAAAAGATGACTTCTTTTGGTGATCGCGCGTGCACTCAAATCGCCATGCGTGATTCGTTGCAGGCTCAGGGCAACGGTATTTAAGGGCGAAAGAATGCGCGTTGATAATTTTAATGCGAAGAATACAGCAATGGTAAAACTCAGGAGTGAAGCTATAGCAATCCATACCCAGTCAATGAATGTCATGGCCTCATCATTGGCAGATGAGGCATAGCTCGGCAGGCTATAGACAACCGCGTAGAAAATATAGGTCCCCAATACTGAGATAAGAATGATACATAGTGTGAGTCCCAGCATAAAAAAAAGGATCTGCCTGCTCAGGTCATTTTTTCTTTTCATTTTTCACTTCCAATCCGGTATCCGATGCCGCGTATACTTTCCGGAACATTATCCAATCCAATCCTTTCCAGTTTCTTTCTTAATTTGCTTATATGGCTATCAATGGTTCTGTCAAGTTTATCCCCTTCAGGCAGGCAAGCATCCATTAATTCTTCCCGGGAAAATACTCTTCTTGGGTGTCTGGCCATATATGTCAATAACCTGAACTCCGAGGTGGTTAAAACCGGACTGTAGACAGCCCCATCAATGAGTACTTCCACACAGAACTCCTCAGGGTAAATAGTGATGAACCTCGTTCTAATTGGACTTTTCCCCTGTGGCTCCGGAGATTTTACCCTTCGCAAAACAGCTTCTATCCTGGCGAGAACTTCGAGTGGATTAAAAGGTTTGATGATGTAATCATCAGCTCCCAGTCGTAATCCCATCAGCTTATCAATATCCTGGTCAAAAGCAGTAACCATAATAACGGGCACGTTACTTTCTTTTCTTAACGACGATAGAAAATTCCAGCCGGTGATATCGGGTAATTGTATATCCAGCAAGATAAGGTCTGGTTTTTTCAATCTGAACAATGCCATAGCGGTGGTGCCATCCTTTGCATGTATTGCCTCCATTGCTGATTTTCTTATGTAACTAACTAATATATCAGCTATTTCTGGTTCGTCTTCAACCACCATTATCAGGTTATGACCGTTCATGCTCTTCTTCCATTTTGATTTAAGCTAATGCTGCCTTACTTTATAGTGCTCGTGATAAAAACTCCAGAGCGGTTTTAAGTCAAAGCGAAGTCATCACTAAATGTCATTATTTTATTTTCCTCCATACTCCCTCCATAAAGAAGTCATCAAAAAAACATAAGCAACCTATACTATTAATGCCTTAAGAGAGTTAAGAAGCAATATCACACCTTGAAAGGAAGAATGGGATTGGTTATGGAGTGGCTGGTGTTGAATGTGCAGATTTTACAACAAAGTCATCAGGCACTTATTCTTGAGTCAGGGAAAATCAGGGTCATCGCTCATGTTAATACCCAGTTCGACGTAAAACCTCAAGATATAATCTCCCCGGTTAAAGATGCTTTTTATACTATTAATCATCATATAGAAAAAAGAATACTTTTTTTGAGCGCGTGTGAATTTACTCCTGAATGCTGGGTTCGCCTTACTGTGCCCGCGAAATAATTACACCTGTTTTACTTTTAGAAAAATATAAATATCCGTCATGAATACACTTAAAAATATTGTTGAACACAGTGCACTGGCAACTCTCAAATCTCTTGGCCGCCGCCATTACAGAAAATTGTTTATCACGCTGCTATTGGTTATTGCAGAAAACGTAGCATGGCTACTTTATCCGCTGCTGGCGAGCTTTGCCATTAACGCCATACTGGCCGGCAAGGCAATGCATGCGGTGCTATATGCAGCCATGGTTCTATTCATGTGGGCTCTCGGGGCAGCTCGCCGCAGCGTGGATACGCGCACATTTGCCCGGATATATGCAGAGCTGGCGGTGCCGGTAATCATGGCGCAGCGCCGGGATAATGAACGCCCTACCACCGTGGCGGCGAGAGTCGCATTGTCGCGGGAGTTTGTTGATTTCTTTGAAATACATCTGCCGGTGTTGATCACGGCAATCTCTTCTATTACGGGAGCAACGTTAATGCTTCTGGTTATAGAGCCCAGAACCGGCATTGCCTGCCTGCTCATTCTTATTTTATTTGGAGTGTGTCTGCGCCGGTTTACACAGCGAAATGAAGTCCTTTTCGAACGTCTTAATAACCGTCTGGAAAAGGAGGTCAGTCTGATCAGCGGTGCTTCCTTCTCACCGCTGACCCGCCATTATCACGTGCTGGCCAGATTGCGGATCGCCTTGTCCGACAGGGAAGCGCTGGGATATCTGGCTATCGGTGCGGCGGCTACCCTGTTATTTGGCATGACTATCCTTACGATGACGCTTAGCGGTGGGCAGGATGCAGGGCATATCTACGCTGTAATGACCTACATGTGGATGTTCGCGATGAGTCTGGATGACGGACCTCAGCTACTTGAAAAGTATTCTCAGCTGAGGGATATCGGGAAAAGGGTTAACACCGGACAGGTATAACTTACCCGTTTTAGATCATAAGGATAGCTGCTTTAGCTTGTTCAGTTGCAGTACCTTTATATGGATTATAGTTATGCCACAGTTTTTCATTGAGCGCCCGATCTTCGCCTGGGTTGTTGCTCTTTTCATCGTACTTTCCGGCCTTATTGCCATCCCGCAATTACCGGTAGCCCAGTACCCGTCTGTTGCGCCACCGGCCCTGACCCTATCGGCCTCTTATCCCGGCGCCACGCCGGAGACAATGAATGCCTCGGTTATCTCACTTCTGGAACGTGAAATTTCCTCAGTGGACAATCTGCTCTACTTTGAGTCGGCCACTGACTCTTCCGGTAATGCCTCTATTACGGTGACATTCCAACCCGGAACCAATATTCAGTTGGCGCAGGCAGAGGTGCAGAACCAGCTTAAGGCGGTGGAACCAAGGTTGCCACAAGCCGTCCGCCAAAACGGAGTTCAGGTGGAAGCGGCCAACTCTGCATTCTTGATGATAGTCGGTCTTAAGTCACCTTCCGGCCGCTACAGTGCAGAAGACCTGAGTGACTATTTTGCTCGTAACGTCTCGGAAGAACTTCGCCGTGTTTCCGGCGTTGGAAAAGTGCAACTTTTTGGTTCCGAAAAAGCGATGCGTATTTGGGTCGATCCGATGAAGCTGTACAGTTACCGACTCTCTTTCAATGATATCTCGACGGCAATCCTCCAGCAAAATGCACTCATAGCTCCAGGCCGGGTGGGTGATGAACCTGCGATATCCGGACAACGGGTTACCTACCCGCTGATGGTGCATGGGCAGCTCTCTTCCGTTGAGGCCTTCAGAAACATCATGCTACGGGAAAATACCGATGGCTCACGCGTCCGGCTGAACGATGTTGCCCGCGTTGAGCAAGGGTTGCAAAGCTATGCCTTTGCCATACAGGAAAATGGCAAACCGGCCACGGCTGCGGCGATCCAGCTGGAAACCGGTGCCAACGCCGTCTCTACAGCCAAGGGGGTCAGAACACGTCTTACGACTTTGTCGAGCGTACTGCCAGAGGGGATGGAGTTCTCGGTATCATTTGATACCGCCCCCTTCGTTAAGCTGTCGATAGAAAAGGTAATACAGACTTTTTTTGAGGCTATGCTGCTGGTGTTCCTGGTAATGTTGCTTTTTTTGCAGAACCTGCGCTATACCTTCATTCCGGCCATCGTGGCACCTGTTGCACTCCTGGGCACCTTCACCGTCATGCTTCTAAGTGGTTTTTCAATCAATGTGCTGACGATGTTTGGCATGGTACTGGCTATTGGGATCATCGTGGATGATGCCATTGTGGTGGTTGAAAATGTCGAGCGTCTGATGGCAGAAAAAGGGCTATCGCCGCGGGAAGCAACGCAAAAGGCTATGCTTGAAATCACTCCGGCCATTATCGGCATAACTTTGGTTCTTACCGCCGTGTTCATTCCTATCGGTTTTGCATCGGGGTCGGTTGGGGTTATCTACAGGCAGTTCGTACTCTCAATGGCAGTGTCGATATTACTCTCTGCTTTTCTTGCCATGACGCTGACGCCGGCACTTTGCGCCTCTCTTTTGAAGCCGGTTGATAAGCATAGCACCATGAAACGGGGGTTTGCGGGCTGGTTTAATCGTCATTTTAGCCAACTTTCTATCAGGTATGAATCCGGTTTGCGTTTTGTGTTAAAGCGAACCGGCCGAATTATGGTGCTTTACATTCTCCTTTGTGGGGTCCTGTTTGCCGCGCTAGGTGCGCTTCCGTCCTCCTTTATTCCCGATGAAGATCAGGGATATTTTATGACTTCAGTACAGCTTCCTGCGGATGCCACACAAGAGCGTACCCGGGAAGTCATGCATCGTTATGAATCGCTCGTTGCTGCCCGGGAAGGCATTCAGAGCAATCTTACGATATTTGGTTTCGGTTTTTCTGGATCAGGACCTAATACGGCGCTGGCATTTACCACCCTCAAAGGATGGAACGAGCGCCAGGGTACAGATGCAGCCAGGGAAGCAAATTACGCGCAGGCCGCCATGAGCGCGGAACCGGCAGCTTCTGTGATGAGCATTATGCCGCCCGCCATATCGGATATGGGCACGTCTTCCGGCTTCACTTTTTATCTGGAGGACCGTGCGGGGCTCGGTTATGCAGCGCTCATCTCCGCGCAGAAAAAACTTCTGGATCTGGCGGCTAAAAGTCAGGTGGTCACGGATGTTTACCCTGATGGGCTTGCTGAAGGCGCCAGGGCCACACTGGATATTGACCGTGAAAAAGCACAGGCTATGGGCGTTTCTTTTGAAGAGATTAATCAGACGCTCTCGTCCGCTTTTGGCTCAAATTACGTCAATGATTATACGTATAAAGGACGCGTGCAGCAGGTCATCGTTCAGGCTGATGCGCCTTACAGAATGTACACCCACGATGTATTGAAGCTGTATGTCAAAAATAGTAAGGATGAAATGGTACCACTGGCTTCATTTGTAAAAATCAACTGGAGTCTTACAGCGCAGCAACTAAACCGATATCAGGGCTTTCCTGCCGTCAGAATCACCGGCAGCGCCTCACCCGGCTATTCCAGCGGGGCAGCTATGGCCGAAGTGGAAAGGCTGGGAGCCATGCTTCCCGCTGGCTTCATGATTGAATGGACCGGCACTTCACTGCAGGAGCGTTCCTCCGCGTCACAAATGCCTGTGCTGATGGTGCTTTCTGTGCTCGTGGTGTTTATGGTACTGGCAGCCCTGTATGAGAGCTGGGCCATTCCCTTATCGGTGATGCTGGTTGTCCCCCTTGGCCTTGCCGGTGCGGTTGCGGCCGTCTATATAGCGGGTATGCCTAACGATATTTTCTTCCGGGTAGGCATGATCACTTTAATTGGGTTATCTACTAAAAATGCGATCCTGATTGTAGAATTTGCCCGCCAGCTTTACACCGAGGGAATGGATATTTACGAGGCAACGCTGCAGGCAGCACGGCAGAGGTTGCGCCCCATTATTATGACGTCGCTTGCGTTTACTCTTGGGGTGGTACCATTGATGTTAGCAAGCGGTGCCAGTGCTCAGACGCAGCACGCCATTGGTACAGGCGTTTTTGGCGGCATGATAAGTGGCACACTATTGGCCATCTTCTTCGTACCTGTTTTTTATGTTGTTGTGATGAGAAGTTTATCGAACACCAAATCCCATAAAGGGTCCTGATGCGAAGATTATTTCTTCCTGATAAATTCCCATTCACGAAAATAAAGTGGTCGACGTTTTAACCGGAGGAGTGCATGCGTCGTATCCAAAAGATAAACAGGCATTAAGCATCAAAGCATGTAGCCGGGAATGACCGTGTCCTATTTCACTCGTTTACACAGTGTAAATGACAATCAGGTGTTCAAAGGGTTTAAGCTCGCGAGCCAAATCACTAATGATCGCAAGATCAGAACGTATTGCTTCTCGGATACTGAGTTCCATATCCAAATTTTTTATCTCCAATGAGGATCCTCGACCGAGTCTGTCAGCCAGTCGGATTAATTATAAAATCAGTTACGACGAGGATGCATTACAGCAAATTTGCACTTTTCGTTGAGTCCTGTGGACCTGGATTGCATTGTTCTTTTGTTCCTGGGAGATAAAAAGTGCCATTCTCAGCAGGATTCGTTCCTCCTGGGCATCCTGCCCTACCTGGTGAATTATCTGAACTGCCGCCGTCAGACCCCCTCCCTCCGTCTGCACCTGGTTTACCAGGTTGTGACATAGACCCACCGTTTCCACCATCCGCCCCCTTACCTCCCGCACCACCATCTGCAGCACCCACAGAAAAAGCGACAAGCGCGAAAATACACACAAAAAAGTGTTTATCCATATATGCATCTCCATTATTGAATAGACTCATGCTGGCAACATGAATTTTCTAAAATATCCGTTGAATCTGCTCTCATCAATTAAAATATCGTGATGTAAATAATGTCCACTGTTGGCACGCAGCAGACAAACACGTGACGCTGAAGGTCTGCTATGAGCGGGGGCCTGATATCGTGCCCAAAAAGGTAGGACAGTCATTTACCCAACACGAATCTGACTTCACTATGCAACTTGTTAAGGACATGATCATTGCTAAGAATTTTGATTAACCATTTTGTTTGAGTGGATATGCAAGTCATTACTTGTTATAACTCTTTGAGATCAGGCTAAAATGTAAAAGGTCAGAAAGGATGAACAATACTAATTGGACTTGGGAAACACATTTCAATATAGACAGCTCAGTACTTCTTAAAATTGTGGTGGTAGTACTTCTTTTAGTTTGGGGTTGTGCTGAGCTGCGGAAAAGAAGGAAAAAAAAACCAAATTTAGAAGCTTCAATCTCAAAAGCCAACGCCAGAGAACGCCACGAATGGCGCTATATAAGATATCCATTTAAGGTGCTACAGATTGCATTCACTCTGTATATTTTATGGTCAGTCATTCACTACCTTTTAACATAAATCCTAAACTATTATTCATCATAGACTTAATCCTATGGCTGATAACTTTTGATTTACTCTGTCCGCTTCTGAAAAAGAGTCGAGCACACCTTTTCCAACCCTTTGATATATTCTCAGCTTTAGTAAAATTGCTCTGCAGCCCTAGAAAGACCACCGGCAGCTATGGGCGAGATATAGTCATTCGCACCCTGAGAATTACACTTTTAAGTGATTCAGGGTATGCGCTTACTGGTTACGAATATTGAGCGAGAATCATGTGATGATCGCCGCTTTTCTTTCGAACCAGTAGGTGCTCTGTAAGCACACCCGTTTTAGTTCCACGCACGTTTGAGATATCCGGGAGGAGATCAGGATGCTTACCGCCCCCTTACTCCCCTACTTTGCTGATTTGATAATAGCCGTTCTGTTTATACGCCTCTCACTCAATAAGGCGAAAATCCCGGCTGCGGCCACGATTGACGCACCGGCCAGCGTGGAAGATGACGGAAAACTGTCGAGGAACAGAAAACCAAGCATCATCGACCAGACCATCGTGGTGTAATCAAAAGGCGCCAGCAGCGACGCATCGGCGTAACGCAGGCTCAGCGTAATCAGGATCTGTGCCATTCCGCCAAAAAATCCGCAACCGATGAGCAGTAAAAGCTGCAAGCTAGTCGGGATTTTCCAGCCGAAGAAAATCGTCGCCAGACCAATCAGCATGGTCATCAGCGAGAAGTAGAAAACGATCGCGCCCGGTCTTTCGATGCCATTTAAAAAACGGATTTGCACCGAAGATACCGCCGTACACATCGCCGCCAGCAGCGCCAGAATCACGCCCAGCCCCGCCGAAACCTGCTTAAAACTGCCCGAGAGCAGCGAACCGCTGTCTGTCAGATGCGCCCACAGCATGACGATAATGCCGGTGAAACCGATACCCACCGCCAGCCAGCGGGCTGCGTGAACATTTTCACGCAGCAAAACCGCGGCCATGACCACCGTAAATAGCGGCGCGGCATAGCTTATCGCCGTGGCATCCGCCAGCGAGATATACACTAACGCCAGATAGTTAAAATACATTCCCCCCGTGCCGGAAAAGCCGCGAATTAAATGGCCGGATATATTCTTCGTTTTAATTTGGGGGAAAACAGGGCCCTGCAATTTGAGCCAGATCAGCAGCGGGAATAAGGCAACGAAAGAGCGAAAAAATATCACTTCTCCGGTAGGTATATTTCCGCCCAGCCCTTTCACGCAGGCCAGCATTAATGTGGCACACAGGGCTGATAATATTTTTAGCGAAATACCCATTCTGGCGTTCATTATTAACCTTCGTTCCTGGTGAGCAGCGGGATGAATCTGTCCGCTATTCTGGCAGAGCCGCCTTTTTCCCGGTCATACAAAAAGCGTATCGCCATACAGGGTTTACTTCTTATACAACGCCAGGGTGAGCTTATATAGTCGGGCTGACTCATAAAGAAACCGCAGCCAGTTTTGCTCACAGTGAGCCAGGGGAAGTTGTCGTCACACACTGCTAATTAAAAAATCCCGGAGAATGAATGATGAAACTGAAGTTACTGTCTTGTTCCTTGCTGGCGTTGCCACTGATGGCGGCCTTTTCCTCTGCGAAAGCGGATGTTCTTTCTGATATTCAGGCACGCGGTTCACTCAATTGTGCCGTGTATTCCGATGTGCCGCCGTTCTCGTCGCCGGATCCGAAAACGCGCCAGCTTGCGGGAATGGACGTCGATTTATGCACGGCATTAGCCAAACAGATGGGCGTAAAACTCAATCTGATGCCGACGTCTATTGAAGCGCGTATTGCGGTGATCGCCACTGGCCGCGCCGACGTGCTGATTGCCAATCTGGCGTATACCAAAACGCGCGGCCAACAGATTCAGTTCAGCGATCCGTATTATGTGGCGAAAGAAGTACTGGTGGTGAAAAAGCCCAACGTCGATAAAACTCGTGCGGATTTTAAAGGCAAACGCATCAGCGCCACCAAAGGCACGACGTCTGAACAATCGATTTATCTGGCAGGCGCAAAAGCCGTGACCTTCCAGGATGCTGCGTCGGCCTTTCTGGCGCTGGAACAGAATAAAGCGGTGGGCTTTGTGACCAACACCATGACCGCCATCAAAATGATTTCTCAGGCCGGAAAAGACGGCATTGAACTGGGGATGATCAAAGAGCCGATGGCGCTGGAGCCGATCGGCGTCGGCATGAAAAAGGACGAACCGGCATTGCTGGCGAAGGTTAACAGCAGCCTGAAAGCGATGGATGACGACGGCACCATCGATAAAATCTGGGATACCTGGATCGGGCCAAATACCGAATACAAAATGGTGCGCGAAGACAAAGTTCAGCCGCTCTCCAGCCTTAAATTCGAACCTCTGGAATAACCGATGATCACTGCGTCGCACGAGGCGCCTTCCCGCGCCTCTTTTATTCTTGCCAGTCAGGGCGACAACATCAAAATCTCCACCATCGGCAGCCGTGCATGGCTGATTGAAGCACCGGGAGATTTCGACCTGCCCGCCCAGCGCCGCATCTGGTCACTGGCGGTCGCATTGCGCGCGCGTGATGATATCGAATCACTGATCCCCGGCGTGACCAATTTGCTGGTGCTGTTTCGCCAGACACCGGCAGATTACGACGCCACCTTTGCCCTGCTGGTGGCCGCCTGGGAACAGGCACAGGCCGTACATCCGCAAGGCAAACTGATTGAAATTCCGGTGATTTACGGCGGTGAACATGCCACCGATCTGGACGCGGTTTGCCAGCATACCGGGCTTTCGCCGCGCGAGGTCATCCGCCGCCATTCTGAGGGTTGCTACACGGTGTTTTCACTGGGCAGCGCGCCGGGTTTTGGCTATCTCCACGGGCTGGATCCGTCTCTGGCCACGCCGCGTAAAAAAGTCCCCTCGCTGAATATGCTCAAAGGCACCGTGACCATCGGCGGCGCACAGACCGGGATTTCCGCCCTGACCGGGCCAAACGGCTGGAACGCCATCGGATTCGCCGAACTGACGCTGTTTGACCCGCATGCAGAAAATCCTGCGCTGATGGCACCGGGGGACAGTGTGCGCTTTCTGCCAGAAAGGATTGAATTGTGACTGAACCAGCCGTGATTGAAATAGTGAAAACCGGCCCGCTGAATACCGTTCAGGACGCGGGCCGCAACGAATTCCGGGATATCGGCGTGTCTGTCAGCGGCGTGATGGATCCGCTGGCGTTTCACGCGGGCAACATCATGTTGGGCAATGACGAAAACGCCGCCTGCATTGAAGTGCAGATGTTTCCGTTTAAGGTCCGGTTTCTCGCCGATACCAGCATTGCCATCACCGGCGCAGATTGCCGCACGAAGCTCGACGGTGCAGATCTTCCGCCCTGGTGGGCCTGTTCCGTCCGCGCAGGGCAGGAGCTGGAAATGCAGTTCCCGCGTTACGGTGCCCGCAGCTATTTGTGCGTCGCCGGAGGCATTGACGTGCCGGTCGTTATGGGCTCGCGCAGCACCGCGCTGCGTGGTGGTTTTGGGGGTTTAGACGGACGACCGCTGGAGAAAAACGATCGCCTCGCGGCGGGTAAAACCACCGCATCTCCCCTGCCTGCGCAAGGTATGGGCATCGAGCCGCCGGAGATCGCGCTGGCAAACGTATTCCCGACCAGCACTGAGGGATGCGTGCAACTGCGGGCTATTCCCGCCGGAGAATATTCGCTGTTTGAAGCCGATCTTCCCCGCTTCTGGTCGCAGCCGTGGAAAGTGTCCCTGCACAGCAACCGCACCGGTTACCGCTTATCCGGCGCGCCGGTCACGCCCTCGAAAGTCATCGAAATGCGTTCATACGGTTTAGTCCCCGGCATCGTTCAGGTTCCGCCTGCCGGCGAGCCGATCATTCAGCTGGCTGACGCCAATACCGCCGGAGGCTATCCGAAAATTGCCGGAATTATTGAAGAAGACTTATGGCGCCTGGCGCAGGTTCAGCCCGGTCAGAGTATTCAGTTGATCAAAAGCGATGCACGCGAAGCCATTGCTGTTGCGGCGCAGATCAGCCAGTGGCTCACCCGCCTGCGCGATAGCATTATGCCGGTGAAGAAGATCATGGGGGTTTAAAACGCCCTATGGATGAAACAGAAAACGGGCCAGAAAAGGCCCGTTTTTTTATGCTTCTGACTCAGACGTTATGACTTCAGCTCCGCACAAAACGCTGCTATCCGGTCGCAGCCGTCTTGCAAAACTTCCATGCTGGTCGCATACGAAATGCGGAAATACGGACTCATGCCGTAGGCCGCACCCTGCACGGTGACGACGTGTTTTTCTTCGATCAGCGCCATCACGAAATCGGCATCGCTATTGATGTGACGCCCGCCTGCGGTGGTTTTCCCGATGCAGCCTTCAATGTTCACGAACAGATAGAACGCGCCCTGTGGTTTATGACAGCGCAGTTCATGCACGGACGTTAACCGCTCCAGCACGTAATCGCGGCGCTGGCGGTAGATTTCGGCGCGCTCTTTCAGTAAATCCTGCGGGCCGTTAAGCACCGCGACCGCCGCTGCCTGCGTGAGCGTGGTGACGCCGCCGCTGTTTTGCGTGTTCACGTTACTCATGGCTTTAATCAGATCTTGCGGGCCACCGCAAAAACCTAAACGCCAGCCGGTCATGGAATAGGCTTTCGACACGCCGTTGACCGTCAGCACGCGATCGAGCAAACGCGGTTCCACTTCGGCCAGCGTATAAAACGTCACGTCGTCATAAATCAGATGTTCGTAAATGTCATCGGTCAGGATCCACACGCCCGGATGGCGCAGCATCACCTCGCCCATCGCCTGCAATTCCTGGCGGGTTGCCACGGAACCGGTCGGATTGCTCGGGTAATTCAGCAGCAGCCACTTGGTTTTCGGCGTAATCGCCGCGTCGATGTCCTGCGGATACGGCTTGAAATTGTTCTCCTCCGGGCAGGCCACCGGCACCGGAATACCGCCCGCGAATTTGACGATATCCGCATAGCTAATCCACGACGGCGTCGGGATCACCACTTCATCGCCCGGATTAATCGTCGCCAGCATCGCGTTAAAAATAATTTGCTTCGCGCCGCCTGCGGTGAGGATCTGGCTCACGTCGTAATTCAGGTTGTTATCGCGCTGAAATTTACGCGCAATGGCCGCCCGCAGCGCCGGGGTTCCGTCAGTTGGCGGATAACGGGTATCACCGCCGAGCGCGGCGGCGTAGGCGGCTTCCGTGGCATGAGGGGGCGTCGGAAAATCCGGTTCACCGGTAGAAAGCGCAATGACATTCACGCCTGCGGCTGCGAGGTCACGGGCCTTTTGCGTCATGGCGACGGAGGCAGAAACAGAGACATTTTTTAAGCGATCGGCGATATCAGGCATGGTCCTGGGGTTCCATTGTTTTTATCGAACGTAAAAAGACGGACAGCGATGAGGCACTTCAGGGGAAAGAGTAATGAGGAACGGACCGCGCCGACCAATAGCGCTTTGTTGTGGTGACATAACACAAAACAATGGCTGAACGCGCAAATCAGGCAATTTGCACCGGCGCAGTGCAGGCAGGGATTTTCATTATTCGGGAGGCTGCGCAAAGGCAGAAAACATCCGGCTATACAGTGAATAAATCGGCGGGTAAATCAGAAGGAAAACCGGATATCGGACATAAATCAGCCTGTTAGTGCGTGTTGGCACTCATCTTGCTTCATACACATTACTTATAACACCACTTGTTTCCGTGATGAGGATGCCATCGTGAATCTCCGCCGCCTTAAATATTTTATCAAGATTGTCGATGTGGGTAGCCTCACTCAGGCCGCAGATATCCTGCACATTGCGCAGCCTGCGCTCAGTCAGCAACTCGCGACGCTGGAAGGCGAAGTGAATCAGCAACTGCTGATCCGCACCAAACGCGGGGTGACGCCGACCGAAGCGGGCAAGATTTTGTATATCCACGCGCAGGCCATTTTGCGCCAGTGCGATCAGGCCCAGAGCGCGATTGACGGCTCGGCGCTGGCGCTTTCGGGCAGCGTTTCTGTCGGGCTTGCGCCGGGCACCGCCGCACAGCAACTGGCATTGCCGCTGATGGAAGAAGTCCACCGGCAATATCCGGGCATCGTATTGTATTTCAATGAAAACTTCGGCACCACGCTCAGCGAGCTGATCATGAATGGCCGGATGGATATGGCGGTGATTTACGGCAACCGGGAAATTCACGGATTACGGTTTATGCCGCTGATGAAAGAAGAGTTGTATTTCGTCTGCCCGCACGCGCTGAGCAAACCGCTGAAATCCGTCAGTCTGGCGCAGGTGGCAAAGTATGACCTGTTCCTGCCGCGCATTTATAACATCATGCGTAAAGTCATCGACGACGCGTTTATCCATGAAGCTGTGACGTACCGCGTGAAGTGCGAAATCGAATCGCAAACCACCCTCAATGCCGCGCTGGCGGCGGGGTTAGGCTGCACGATCATGCCGGAATCCGCCGCCCGCGCGATGCTCAAAGCCTCGGATTCGTGGATGGCGAAAATTGATAAACCGAATATTCAGGCGGCGCTGTCATTTTGTATGTCCGACCATCTGCCGCTGTCCCAGCCCGCCGAAGCGGTCAAAGCGATTTTACTGTCGCTGATGGCCAGCCGCACGGTGGATAACCGGCCACTGACGCTGGTGGGGTAATAAGCGCACCTTATTACCGCAAAGCGAAATCCTCTTTCCTGACGTCGGCAGTGACACGATAGAGTGCTTTTACCGCCCGCAAAGCGGGTCGTTTTGTCGTCGTTATTGCGCGGGGACACTCTCTCTTCGACGGGAAGGATATGGAAAAAAAAGCACCAGCACTCAGCGAGTTGCGAGATATCGCACGAAAGATGCGTAAGTCCGGCCTGAGCCAGATTGAACTCAGCGGAAACGGCTTTCGGGTCAGCATGAAATACGCGCCAGTCTCCCCCGCCATTTTGCCATGCCGCAGGCCGGACGAAACGCCTGCGCTTCCCGCGCTGACCGCCCCCGACGCGGTATGTGCACCTTTCCCCGGCATCGTGTTGTTACAGCATCCGCTCAACAAAATTCCGTTCACACAACCGGGTGAAAAAGTCGGGAAAGATGCGCTGCTCGGGCTGCTGAAAGTCGGCGTGATTTACCTGCCACTGCGCAGCCCGGTGCAGGGCGTGGTGGCATCCCTGTCCGTGGAAGACGGTGAGTGCGTGGAATACGGCGCGGAGATTTTCACTTTACGCCGCGAGGAGCTGGCCGCATGAAATACATCGATTTAAACGCCGATATCGGCGAAGGCTTTGGCGATTACACCATCGCCGACGACGCCGCGCTGATGCCGCTGATCACCTCCGCCAACGTGGCCTGCGGGTTTCACGCGGGGGATGCGGTGATTATGGCGAAAACCGTCGCGCTGGCGAAAAAGTATCAGGTAGATCTCGGCGCGCACGTCGGATTCCCCGATTTGTCCGGGTTTGGCCGCCGCCGGATGCACATCGAACCAGAGGTGATGGCGCATTACGTCACCTATCAGCTTGGCGCGCTTTCTGCTTTTGCGAAAGCGGCGGATTACCCGCTGACGCACATGAGTTTCCACGGTGCGCTGGGCAATATGGTGTCCGAAGACGCCCGGCTGGCGCAGGTGTTATTGCAGGCGGTGAAGAATTTCGATGCACAAATGATCATCAGCACGATGCCCGGCAACGCCGTCGAGCGCATGGCGCGGGCGCTGGATTTGCCGGTGATTTGTACGTTTCTCGCCGACCGCGCCTATGAAAGCAACGGCCTGCTGGTCAGCCGGACGAAACCGGACGCGGTTATTCATGACAAAGAGAAGGTACGCGCGCGCATCCGCCAGTTGCTGCGCGAAGGCACGGTGCAAAGCATCGACGGCGTGACGTTGCCGGCGGATGCGACATCGATTCTGGTTCACGGCGATACGCCGGAATCCCTCGAAATGGTGCATACGCTACGGGAAATTATTGCCGAAATGGACATCGCGCTGATGCCGCCAGCCCGGCAACGCCGCCAGATGGCAGGGTAAAACACGCTGTTATAAGCCCCTCTTATCGCCTCACACGGTTTATGTCTTATACCGTCTGAGAATTACTGGATACAGTCAGAAAACACCCACCGGCAGAACATGATGGAGCCGGAGGTTTAACAGGAGAGTCGCAATGCCATTTTCAGATTACAAAACCGCGCTGGTGACCGGCGCATCGGCCGGAATGGGTGAAGCCATTGTCGAACGCCTTTGTCAGGAAGGGATCACCGTTCATGCCGTCGCGCGCCGCGCCGATCAGCTGGCCGCCCTCGCCGCCCGCACCGGTTGTATTCCGCATGCGCTCGACGTCAGCGACCTCGACGCGGTGACGCGCCTGTGCAGCGAGATCAGCGTGGATATTCTGGTGAACAACGCCGGGGTTTCCCGTCCCGGCTCTATCCTGAGCGCCGATGAAGAATCCGTGGATACGCAGGTGGATGTGAATCTGCGCGCCGTTTTGCATCTTTGCCGCCTGCTGGTGCCGGGCATGATGGAACGCGATCGCGGCCACGTCATCAACATCACCTCAATTGCCGCGATTTATAACTTCGGCGGCAACTCGATTTATCACGCCACCAAAGCCGGGGTTCACGCCCTGTCGCGCCAGTTGCGCGTTGACTGCTACGGCAAGCGTGTGCGCATCACTGAAATTTGCCCGGGCCGCGTGGCGACTGACATTTTCGGCAATGTTTCCGGCGATCACGAAGAAGCCCGCCGCCGTTTCATTGACGGTTTTGAACTGCCCGAAGCCAAAGACATCGCCGATTGCGTGGCGTTTGCCGTTTCTGCGCCGATTGCCGTCAACATCGGCAACATCGAAATCACCCCGACGTTGCAGGTTCCCGGTGGCCTTTCCACCATGCGCCCCGGCGAAGGTCTGTGATCTTTTTCCTATAAACCCACAGTTCAACCATTCAGGAGGGTGAAAATACGATGACGCTCGATTTCAGCAAAGTCCTGACCGGTCAGTTCGGGCAGATGATCGTCGATGGCATGGTTGTCACCCTCAAGCTGGCGCTGGGGTCCTGGCTGCTCGCGATGTGTATTGCCCTGCTGCTGGTCGTCATCCGGCTGACGCACAAACGCGCCGCCGAATATTTCGTCCGCGCCTATGTGTCGTATCACCGCAATGTGCCGACGCTTATTCAGCTGATGATGTGGTATTTCGCCATTCCGACGCTGCTGCCGGAATCTGTGCAGATGTGGATTAACGATTTCAACGCCGAGTTTCTGTTCTCGATGTTTGCGCTCGGATTGTGTCAGGCGGCGTATTTCTCCGAAGACATCCGCAGCGGATTACGCGCTATTCCTGAAGGGCAAACCGAAGCATCACGCGCGCTGGGCATGAGTTACACCCGATCGCTGCGTTCGGTTATTTTACCGCAGGGCATCCGCAACGCGCTGCCCTCGCTGCTCAACCACACCGTTTTACTGTTCAAAAACACCAGTCTGGCTATGGTCATTGGCGTAGCTGAACTGACTTACGTGACCCGTGATATTGAAAACCAGACGTTCCGGACTTTCGAATCGTATCTGGTGGCCTCTGCCGGTTATCTGTTCTTCTCTCTGCTGCTGATGGGTGCTGGCGCGTTGCTGGCCCGCCGGTTCCAGCGGGCCTACGCGAGGTAATCACATGCTCGAGATGTTCACGATTTTGCACGACAACGGGATGCTGTTCCTGATGGGGCAATATCCGCAGGGACCGCTTGGCGGGATACTTTGTACGTTACTGATTTCCCTGCTGGCCGTTTTGTTTGCACTGCCGGTGGGTATTCTGCTCGGGCTGGCGCGTTTATCGCCTTTCCGCTGGCTGAGCTGGCCCGCTGCCTGCTGGGTCTACGGCTTACGCGGCATTCCGCTGCTGATGGTGGTGTTCTGGACGTATTTCTGTGTTCCGCTGTTAATCGGTCACAACATCAGCGGCTTCAGCACCATGCTGTGTACGCTGGTGATTTATGAAAGTGCGTATATCGCCGAGATCGTGCGCGGCGGTATTCAGGCGCTGCCGGGCGGCCAGTACGAAGCGGCGCGCGCTTTAGGGATGAGTTATTTCAAAACGCTGCGTCTGATTATTCTGCCGCAGGCGTTATACAACACGCTGCCAAGTCTGGTCAGCCAGCTGGTTTCTATCATTAAAGACAGCACGCTGGGTTACGTCATTAATGTGCCGGAGCTGACCTTTGCCGCTAATCAGGTGAATAACCAACTGCTGACCAAACCTTTTCAAGTCTTCGCGATTGTCGCGATTGGCTATTACATCATCTGTTTCAGCCTGACGTGGCTGGCCAATAAGCTTGAAGCCCGTATCACGCGCAAACGGCAGAACCGGATGCCGGAAGCGGAGAAAATGACGAAGGCTCCACTGCTGAAGACTCAATCATAATAAGGAACGACGATGCGACCGATGATCTTATTTAATCAGGTTAATAAATGGTATGGCGAATATCAGGCGCTGACCGACCTGAGTGCAGAAATTAGAAGTGGTGAAGTCGTGGTGGTTTGCGGACCGTCCGGCTCGGGCAAATCAACGCTGATCCGCACCGTGAACCGGCTGGAACCTATTGAAGAGGGCCAGATCCTGTTCGATGGCATGGATATTCATGGCACCAGCACCCGCCTGAATCAGTTGCGCACGCGTATCGGTTTTGTCTTCCAGAACTTTAATCTTTTCCCGCACGTTTCGGTGCTGGAAAACATCATGATGTCGCCGGTAAAGGTACTCGGCGTGAAACGTCAGGAAGCGCGCAAGCACGCGGGTGAACTGCTGGAACGTGTCGGATTATCACACAAAGCCAATGCCTATCCGGCACAGCTTTCCGGCGGGCAGCAGCAACGTGTTGCCATCGCCCGGGCATTAGCCATGAAACCGCCGGTGATGTTGTTTGATGAACCGACGTCGGCGCTTGATCCGGAAATGGTCGGTGAAGTCCTGAATGTGATGCGCAGTCTGGCACGTGAAGGTATGACCATGATGTGCGTCACACACGAAATGAATTTTGCCCGCGACGTGGCGGACACAATCTGGTTTATGGATCAGGGGAAAATTCTGGAAAAATCCAAACCGGAAAACTTCTTCAATCATCCGCAACACCCGCGTGCCAGGAAGTTTTTAAGTGATCTGTTGCACCATTAATTATGCACGTGGCGTATTCCTTTGCAGCGCCTTGCCGCTCAGAGCTTATCCATCAAAGGGGGCTTAAGAAATAACGCCTGCATAGGTATCTCTGTCTTTGAATATATTATCAGCATGTCAATTCATGACTGTCGGCAAGCAGCTCGTGTATTTCATCTGCCGACAGCGGTCCGGAAAGGATCACACTGACCCAGTGCTCTTTATTCATATGATAAGCAGGCAAAATGCCGTCTTTCTGACGTAATGAGCCGATGTGCTCCGGCCGGACCTTAACCTCAAGTATGTCGACTTTATCTTCCGTTTTCAGCCCCAGCTTGGTACCGGGTACATTCATCACGAGACCAAACCATTTATCACCATTGTGATGACGAAGCACGGCATAATCCGGCAGGTTACGCCACAGATATTCCGGCTCCGAATTATAGTGTTCCCGCGCGTACCTGAATAACGACTCTCTTTTCATAATCACTCCCGTATCGTCGGTTTATACCGTTCTGACCAGCCCGTTCCAGCGCCTGCGCGGGTATGCACAGAGTCGTATCCGGGGTGAAGCCTGTGCGGATGAGGAACTGCCGAACCCAGTACATACCGTATCCTCCTGAGAAGATGCCTGCAAGATAACAAGTGCCTGACTGGGTTACGTTTACCGGTTGTTCGGCGGCGTACTGCCTGACAGTAAACCGCCCCTTTGCCTCGCGGTTTAGCTCCCGGCAACAGACTCGCGAACGAAATCTTCATAAGTGCGCAGCGGGTGTCCAATGAGAGCCTGTAGCTGTTCTGCGGTTCCTTCAGCAGCTTGCATGCCGAACGTCTGAATACCAGCCATCATCAGGCTCATGTCATAAGCCAGCCAGTTGGGACCGTACGAGGCGAGTTGCCCTTCAAACGCGGTGACGTCATCTCCCCCGTAAGTAATCTCGCGACCCAGGGCTGAACTCCAGATCTTCGCCACGGACGCACCGGTCAGCGGTTGCGGCCCAATCAACTCCAGCGTGACAGGATCCAGCGCAGACGATGCCTTGTCGCGTCGCAGCAACTCAGCCACGGCGACATCCGCGATATCGCGCGCATCAATCATTGAGACGCCCGCCGAGCCGACAGGCATCGGGTACACCGCGTAGTTCTGAATCGTCTGTTGAACCATCAGGTCGTTTTGCATGAAATAAGCCGGACGCAGAATGGTGGCGGGAATGTCATGACTTTTGATCATGCGTTCAACCGTATGCTTGCCGGTAAAGTGCGGAACGTTGGTGAATTTATCAGCATGGATCACCGACAAATAAACGATACGCTCAATGCCCGCCTCGCGGGCGAGGTTCAGGGCGATCAGGGCCTGAGTAACCTCATCGGGCGTAACTGCATTCAGCAGAAACAGCGTTCGTACCGATGACAGCGCGGCACGCATCGACGCGACGTCGGTCAGGTCTGCAACGACTTCCGTAACCCCTGCCGGAAACTCGCGCTTACCCGCCTGGCGTACCAGGGCTTTGACCCCGGCGCCAGCGTCAGCCAGACCCTGAATGATAAGTGAACCAATGGTGCCCGTGGCACCGGTAACGAGAATGCTCATATTTAACTCCTGCAAGATAGTGATAATGGTTAACGTGAGAAATCCGCAACGACCTTACCGGTCCGTGAAACGGTACGATTACGTTCGATTGCGTTGGGAATATCAGCGAAGCCCACTACGCCGCCAATTCTGGACTGTAGCGTGCCGCTGGCGACGTCGTTGGCCAGCTTCCCGAGTAATACCGGATCGGGCTTATTCATAAACCAGAGACCCCGGCGGTTTGCCGGCGTGCGGGCCAGAATGTCCGGCGACGATGTTCCGACCACAACGCCGTCCTCTGCCAGTACCTGCCAGGAACGGTCCAGCACTTCACCTCCGACGTAATCGAGCACCAGATGTATGTTTCGGGCGATGTCTTCAAAACGTTGGGACTGATAGTCAATGACATAATCGGCGCCCAGGCTGCGTACGAAATCCTGATCAGCCGTGCCCGCCGTGGCGAAGACCTCGGCACCGGCCCGTTTAGCAAACTGCACGGCGTAAGCTCCCAGTCCACCGGCTGCGCCATGAATGAGGATCCGCTGGCCCGGATAGAGCGGCCCTGCGTGGTGTAAGCTGTTCCAGGCCGAGACGGCGGCGACGGGAATGGCGGCGGCATGGATATCGTCCAGACCCTCAGGTGTCGGTGAAAGGTTTGCTTCATTGATCGTCACGAACTCGGCGTACGCGCCCAGCCCGCCGATTGCCCCCATGACGCGGTCACCGACACGAAAACGAGAGGCACCGGGGCCTACAGCGTCGATGACCCCGGCCATCTCGGCACCCAGGACGATGGGTAAAGGAACCGGAAAGGCATTACGTACCTGACCTTCACGGACTTTCCAGTCAATACCGTTCACGCCAGCGGCGAGAACCCTGACCAGAACCTGACCTTGTCCCGGTGCTGGCTTTTCAATCGCGGCCACTTGCGCGGCATCTGCCCCGCCGTAGTGCCGGATCAGTACGGCGCGTTGTAAGTTGTTCATTGCGGTTCCTCGTAGCAAGTTCTGATAACGAGACAATATTCCGTTGCAATTAAAAAACAAAGATCCTAAAACTTAGACACCTTGTCTCATAAATGGAACACCATGAACCTGAACGCGCTGTCTGATTTTATACTCGTCGCCACAAATGAAGGGCTGGGGAAGGCAAGCCGCGCAAGCGGCATTTCCAAAGCCACGCTATCGCGACGCATCGCAGATCTTGAGGAGCAACTGGGTGTGAGGCTGATCGAGCGAAGCGCTCGCGGTTTGAAGCTCACCGAAGCCGGGGCGACGCTGATCTCCCGGACTGAAGGCCTGCTGAGTGAGGTGACCGAAGCCATGACGGCGGTCGGTGATGGTGTTTCGACGCCTCGCGGACGTTTGCGTGTCGCCGCTCCGGTCCTGTTTTCCCAGCTTGCGATGGGGCGCATTGGTGCCGAATTCTGTGCGGCCTACCCGGAAATTGAAATTGAAATCGTGGCGGAAGATCGCATGGTAGATCTCGTCGAGGAACAATTTGACGTCGCAATCCGCATCAACCCAAGCCCCGACAGCAATTTAGTCGGACGGTGTTTCGCCAAAGACAGGCTGGTTGTCGTGGCCGCTCCTGAAATAATCAGGCCACTACCCGGCGCAATCAGGCCAGTGCCCGGCATCGTAACGTCGAGTTTCCAGCCTGCCCACTGGAGTCTCGATGGCGGGCAACTGGTCCTGGAGCCGATCCCAAAATTGCGCTTTTCTTCGTTACTGATGGTCCGCGATGCGGCAATCGCCGGCGGTGGGGCTGCCCTCATTCCGCAATCCATCGCATGGAACCAGCTTGCCCGCGGCGATTTAGTTCAGTGGGGCATCGTGTCGGGGGCAGAGCGGGAACTTTGGGTTTTGCATACTTCCAGGCGGCTTGCTGCGCCAAAAGTTCGCGCATTCGTCGATTTCCTGTGCGCCCGATACCCGGACATGTCTCTGGTTCTCAACGGATAGCGCTCTCAATTTTTTCTTTCGCGCAACAGGAGGATTTCATAGCCAACTTCCGGAGACAGGCGAACGGACACCGGCAAAATTCTCAGGGGGTGGCAGACAGACCAGATTCAGCCGCTACCTGTGCAGTATTCAGCTCACCTTCTTTTGATAGCATTAATCCGCATTAGACATCTATACGTCTATCCCTTAGGATCATTGCACCCGGGATAACCACCTGACAGACAATGAAAATTAAACATTTACCTCTTGATCAAAATATTAACGGCTGGGCGGCGCTGCGGGGTGATACTCCCCGCCATCCGGCTTTACGTGGAAAAGTCACGGCAGACTGGCTGGTGATTGGTGCAGGCTTTGCCGGGCTGGCATTTGCCCGTCGTATTGCCGAGCTTCGCCCGCATGAGCATGTTGTGGTACTCGAGGCGCTCGACGTGGCCGATAACGCTTCGGCCCGTAATTCGGGTTTTGTGATTGATTTACCGCATACCGTCGGCAGCACATCGGCTGAGCTGGAACACGCCAATGCGTACCGGCGTCTTTTACAGTACGGATTGCATCATCTGAAAGAGACCGTCGATAAACATGATATTGCGTGCGACTGGCTGAATTCAGGCAAATACCATTGCGCCGTGAGTGCGCAGTTTGACGGTGAAATCGCGCATTATCAGCAGGAACTCACCACGCTCGGCGAAAGCTTTGAGCTGCTGGACAGAGCCGCACTCCGTCAGCGTTTGGGCACCGGTTTTTACCGCAGCGCGGTGTATACACCCAACTGTATTCTGGTGAATCCGGCGGCGCTGATCAGCGGGCTGGTGGCCACGTTGCCGGCAAACGTCACGGTTTATGCCAACTCACCTGCGTTGCAGATTGACACTCAGGGCACTATTCATGCAGAAACGCCGCACGGCGAAGTGCATGCCGGTAAACTGATGCTGGCGATCAATGGAGCAGCACGCGGGTTACCGCTGTTCAAAGGCAACGTCTTCGCGATGTCGACGTTTGCAACACTGACTGAACCGCTGTCACCCGCACAACGTCAGCTGATCGGTGATATTGCGCCGTGGGGTTCGACGCCGGTGAATGCACTGGCGGGTGCGACGTTGCGCTATACCTCTGACCATCGCTTCCTGATCCGTGAGCACGTCAACTTTACGCCAGGTCTGGTGACCCGTGCGGTAGAAACCGGCCGTCATGCCCGCCGCCATCAGGCATTATTTGCCCGTATTTATCCGCAGTTACAGGACGTCAATATGGCGTACACCTGGTCGGGGCTGATCAGCATTACGCGCAACGGCGCGCCGGTATGGGGGAATATTGCGCCGAACGTGTATTCGTCAGCGGGATGTAATGGTTCCGGCAGTTCCAAGCAGAGTGCGTTCGGGCGGTTGCTGGCGGAACATGCGCTGGGAGAGGACAATCCGTTGCTGGCCGATATGCAGGGCATCGGACGCGCCAGTTATCTGCCGCCGCGCCCGTTCCTGGATGTCGGTGTGAAAGGATTTATGGCCCGTGAACGCTGGCGTTCACGCAGCGAGTTGTAGAGACTGAACATAGCCGGTCGCCGCACAACCGGCTTTTTAATGACGTTTATCGACGCGTGCCACGATACGATCCCCCAGCCACTGAATGCCGCAAACCATCACAATCAGCACGACGATCACTTCTATCATCACCACCGTTTCGAAACGCTGATAACCGTAACGGATTGCCAGATCACCCAGTCCGCCTGCGCCGATAGCGCCCGCCATCGCCGATGCGCCAATCAGCGCCACCAGCGTGACCACAAATCCGGACAAAATACCGGGCAGCGCTTCCGGGATCAGCACGTCCCAGACAATACGCAGTTTACTGGCACCCATCGCGCGAACGGCGTCAGTCAGTCCGCGATCCACGTCGCGCAGCGAGACTTCTGCCACGCGGGCGAAATACGGCGTGGCGGTAATCGACAGCGGAACAATCGCCGCCCAGGTGCCGAGCGATGTGCCCACCAGAAAACGGGTTACCGGGATCAGCGCCACCAGCAAAATGATAAATGGCAGAGAACGGAAACCGTTGATGACCAGTCCGAGCGAGCGGTTAACCCAGCGATTTTCGGCAATGCCGCCAGGACTGCTCATCACCAGAATCAGGCCCAGCGGCAAACCCGCGATCAGCGAGAACAGGCCGGAAATTGCCGTCATCAGCAACGTTTCTTCGACGGCGTTAATCAGTAAATCAATCATTACCGGAGACATAACCTGTCAGCTCCACGGTGGCCTGGTGCTGTCGCAGCCAGTCTAAAACAACCTGCTCAGATGCCGTATCGTTTACCGGCACTGAGAAGAAGAAACGCACAACGGCATAATGCTGAATATGATCCACGCCGCCCTGGATCAGCCGGAATTTGCCCGGTAATGCCGTCGCCATTTGAGTGAGTATTTCGCCCTGCCGCCCCTGCTCCGCATACTGGACGCTGTAAATGGCCTCGCCCTGACGTACCGGCGACAACCGTTCAGCCAGCGCTTCCGGCAGTTGCGGCAATAATCCCTGTAACAGCGTACGGGTCAGCGCGGACTGCGGATGCGCAAACACCTGCCACACCGGCCCCTCTTCGATAATTTCACCGCCATTAATCACCGCCACGCGATGCGCGATTTTTTTAATCACCTCCATCTCATGGGTGATCAGCAAAATGGTGATGCCGAGTTTCTGATTGAGGGATTGCAGCAGTGCCAGAATCGAACGCGTGGTTTCAGGATCGAGCGCCGATGTCGCTTCATCGCAAAGTAAAAGTGCCGGACTGGCTGCCAGCGCACGGGCAATACCGACGCGCTGTTTCTGACCGCCGGACAACGCCGCCGGATAGTTCTTTGCCTTATCTTCCAGCCCGACCAGCGCCAGCAGTTCGGCGACACGCGCCTGACGCCGTGCCTTGTTGTATCCGGCGATTTTCAATGGCAGCGCGACATTCTGCTCAACCGTTTTGGCCGACAGCAAATTGAAATGCTGGAACACCATCCCCACGCGGCTGCGCACTGACTGCAAGGCTTTCTCGCTCAGGCCGGTGATGGCATGGCCTTCGATTTCAATCACGCCGCTGTCCGGCTGTTCCAGTCCGTTCAGGCAGCGGATCAGGGTGGATTTCCCCGCACCGCTGCGGCCAATAATGCCCAGGATTTCGCCCCGCCGGACCGTCAGCGAGACATCTTTCAGCGCCTGAATTGTGCCGAACTGACGGCTTACATGGTCA
This sequence comes from Rahnella sp. CJA17(1/100), assembly GCF_963881615.1. Classification (NCBI taxonomy): domain Bacteria; kingdom Pseudomonadati; phylum Pseudomonadota; class Gammaproteobacteria; order Enterobacterales; family Yersiniaceae; genus Rahnella; species Rahnella sp. CJA17(1/100). Next base: position 105,863 of record NZ_CAWOJA010000006.1, read on the forward strand.
AGGCGCACGACGTCATGCACCTCATCCTGATGCGTTTTCAGAGTGCCACCGGCAAACTGCCCGGCGTTAGCCGGGCGTGGAGGGGCTTTTTCTGAAGGCGTCGCCGTGAACTGCGCACCGGTTTCAGAGATGATCGTCATGCTTTACATCCTTACCAGGCCGTCACGCCGGTGCCTTTATAGACCTTATCAAACACCTGTTTGACAGCCTCGTTCTGGTAAGAACTGACCAGCGTTTTCACCCACGGCGCATTCACATTTTCAGTTTTCACCGCGATGAAGTTGTTGTAAGGATTATTCTTTACCGGTTCCTGCGCGATACGATCCGCAGGCGTCAGGCCACTTTTCAGCGCCCAGTCGGTGTTCACAATCGCAGCATCCAGATCCGGCACGGAGCGGCCGATAATGCCGGAATCCAGCTCTTTAATGGTGACGTGGCGCGGGTTCTCAGTGATATCCGCCGTAGTGGCGGAAATACCGGCGCCCGGTTTGAGTTTGATCACGCCAGATTGCTGAAGCAGGATCAGCCCGCGCGCTTCGTTCGCCGGGTCATTCGGCACGCCAATCACCGCCCCTTCTTTCAGCTGGTCGGCAGATTTTACTTTTTTAGAGTACAACCCGATTGGCCACACAGCGGTATCACCCACGCGCACGATGTTGTAGTGATTCACTTTGATCTGGTTATCGAGGAAAGGCTGATGCTGGAAGGCATTGGCATCCACTTCGCCGTTTTGCAGGGCTTCATTTGGCTGGTTGTAATCGTTGAAAATCACCGGTTTTACCGTCAGACCTTTTGCTGCGGCCTGTCTGACCACTTCACGCCAGACATCTTCGTCTTCCCCGCTGATAATTCCGACCTTAACCGTGGTTTTATCGGCGGCCTGTGCCGCACTCAGCGTTGCCAGCACGCTGCCGGAAATGATCACTGCCGAGGCCGCGGCCAGTAAAACAGCACGGTGAATACGGGTCTTTGTTTTGTTGAATGTCTTGCGCATACGCTATCCCCAAAAGTGTGATGAGATGCCTGCTCCGGGCTGTGTTTCCGTGCAGGAATTTGGCGAGTATACCGATCGGCTTATTTCTTTATAATATTGTTTTAATGATAGTTATTCTTGAAATGAATAACCGAAATAGGATAGTAAAGCGATAAAAATGCTAAGTGTTTTTTCAATTGCCATTTCCCCAATTTGCTTCCAATAAAAAACCCGCCGGAGCGGGTTTTAGCGTTTAGGGTAAACAGCGGATTAAGACTGCGGATCCACCGGCTGAACTTCAAGAGAGACCATGCCGATGCCCAGTTTACGAGGCTGGAAGCCGCCGCTGGTGCCTTCAGTAGGTTCGGTCGGTTCCGGCGGCGTGATGACGATACTTTGCTCCGCTCCCGGATTGGTGAACTGTACTTTCACGATACCGTCTTTATCGCCGAAGGTGACAAACTGCTCCTGATCCCCGACACGGACGGAAACCGGCTTATCGATGTTATTGCCGTAAGCCCGTGCGCGGATCACCACATCAAAGGTGGCGGGCAGCGGTTTAACGTAATCAATTTTCACCGACGGTGCCAGATTGGCATCTGACCAGCGTCCCCAGTTTTCAACGGCTGAAACACCGGTAATCGCTTTTACCTGCTCCGGCAATCCCGGCACCATAAAAGCGATGGCTTTCGACTGATAAGTGGTGGCGGAATCATCAATATTCAGCGTCTTCAGGGTTTGCTGATAAATCGCATTGCTGCCCGAGGTGTCTTTCACGAAGTCCACTTTACCTTTGAAGGTATCGCCGGTGACCTGCACGATCGTCGGCTTCGCCCCGAGGTTCCCCGATGCAACGCACAGGCCGGTATTGAGCGACAACTCTGGTGCCCAGACGCGTCCCATTTCGTAGCATTTATCAACCCAGACAAAGTTATCGCTGGTCGCCAGTCCGGCCAGTTGTTTTTTCAGCGGCGTGGACAGATAGACATCAAACATCGGCTCAATTTTGTCTGCCGTGACCTTCAGAATAAACGGCGTTTTGATGGTCATGCCGGAGAAGGTGAAAGTGCTGTCTTTGGTATTCACCGCATAGTCTTTGATGCTGTTCGGGAAGCCCCACTGTTTGATGACCGCCGGTTTCCAGGCATTCACTTTGTCATCAATATTGAGGAACTGCGCAGTCATCGATGTCGCAGAAACACCGCTGCGTCCAAGACCGATGTAGTTGTCGCCGCCCATCATATCCAGTACGGTCGCGCCATTATCCAGGGTGCTGCGTTTCGCACCGTTCAGCTCCCCTGCCGGATGACGGCCGTCGAGTACGAAGAACAGGTCTTTACGGTTCTGTTTGGTCAGAATGTTGTAAGCCGTGTTGTTCATCGCCAGATGATCGGAAGACACCACAATGATGGTGTTATCGAAATAACCGGACTTTTTAATCTTATCGATAAATGCGGCAATCAGTTCCTGACTACAGGACACGGCGCTCAGTGACTGGTTGGCTTTACCGTTCACTTTATATTCCTTGCGGGTACAGCCGCGGGAAATAAAGCCGTCCGGATGATGCGTATCAACGGTCAGCGTGAACAGTGAGAACGGCTTACCTTCCTGACTCAGCGTCACGAATTTTTTGTACACCTCATCCAGCAAGGTGTCGTCATACCAGCCCCAGTCATTTTTATAAGACGGGTCCGCCACAGTCGGACGCAATTCGTTGTAACCATAAAGATGGTCGAAACCATGGGATTTCAGGAAGGTCCCTTTGCCTGCGAAAGCCAGTTCAGCGCCCTGATAGAAATAGTTGGTATAACCTGCACCTTTGAGCACATCGCCAAGACAGACGTTTTCAGGGTAGAAAGTCGCCAGTGCGCTGGAGGCATTACCATCAAACGGCGCAAACAGCGGGATCCCACACTGAGAAGCCACCATACCTGCAATGGTATAGCCAGTGCCCGGCAACTGTTTGGTGTTTGTGAAATCGGTACTCTGCGCTTTATGGCGATTTAATTCGGTGGTCAGGCCGGGGAAGACTTTGTCATCAAAATACGTGCGTTCCAGGCTCTCGCCGTAGATATAAACCAGGTTAGGCTTTTTCGCGCCTTTAATGGCTTTTTCGGGCACTTTGTAATAGGTACTAAAATCTGCACCACTGCCTGAGATTTGCGTTTTGACCAGACGGGAGATGTTCTGGAATGCCTGTGTGGAACCGACAGAAAAGACCGCCAGCACCACGGCCAGCGCACTGTAGACCGCGCTGCTGTTTTTGGCACGACGCTGCTTCAGCCCCCACGCCAGCAAAGCAAATACGCTGACAAGCCCTGCCAGTAAACCGATAAACGGCAGGATATATTTATTGAGCCCCGCCCCTTTCAGGCTACTGGTGACGGTATATAACACCGCGTCCGTGATGCCTTCACCGGTGAAATAATTGCTGCCGATCAGGATGACGTTAAGAATGACGTAAAGCCCGAGGAAAAACAGCACCAGTGAAAACCAGACACGGCTGGCCGACGCCCGCGTGACGTAGAGAAAAATAGAAGAAAGAAATAATACGAAGGAAATTATCTCAGAAGCCATTTCAGCACCCTGTCTGATTTAAACAATAAACTCTACGACCCATTTCTGCTGTTTTGCGAGCAGCGCCGACGGTTCAACTCATCGAGCGAATGACCCGTTTGTCATTCACTTACTTCATCCCTGAGACAGGAAAATTCATGCCAAAAACGGATAGCGCTATATAGCCTGTTGATCCTGGTGGGTCAACGCCTTAACACGGCTTCAGGCCACTGATGTGCCCAAAAAAACTGACGTTTTACAAATTCATGACAGCTAATTCCGCATGATACCTCAGAAAATTAACTTTCCGGTCACCTTTCTGTAAGAATTGCATGATAGCGGAATACTGTGGGCGAAATGTGGAGGCAGGTTGAAAATGCGGAAAAAAGTTGGCGGGAACGCCCGCAATACGGGGTATCGCGGGCATTGAAGATGAAAAATCAGATTCCTCCGAGATAAGCTTTCCGCACCTCCTGATTATGTAAAAGTTCCTCGCCTGAACCGCTAAGACGAATTTGTCCGTTGACCATCACATAACCCCGGTCAGAAAGCCTGAGCGCATGATGCGCATTTTGCTCCACCAGAAAGATAGTCATGCCGTTTTTTGCCAGTTCGCGTAAGGTCTGGAAAATCTGTTTAACGATAATAGGCGCCAGCCCAAGACTCGGTTCATCGAGCAGTAACAGCTTCGGGCGACTCATCAGCGCACGAGCAATGGCCAGCATTTGCTGTTCACCACCGGACATGGTCATCGCCCGTTGTTTACGGCGTTCCTTCAGGCGCGGGAATAACTCAAACATGGTGTGCAGATCTTCTGCCGCGTGTTTATTCCCGACGGGAATGGTGCCCATCAGCAGGTTTTCTTCCACGGTCATATCCGGAAAAACACGTCGCCCTTCCGGCGATTGCGCTATGCCAGCCGAAGCCACAAAGTGTGTCGATTTGCGGCTGATATCTTCCCCGCGAAACAGGATCTGCCCGCTCTGTATACGTGGCTGGCCGAATATCGACATCAGCAGCGTTGATTTCCCGGCACCGTTGGCACCAATCAACGCCACCGTTTCCCCCTCATGCACCTGCAAAGAGACCTGCTGTAATGCCTGAATCGCCCCGTAATACACATTCACATCACGAAATTCCAGCATCGCGTCGCTCATAAGCTGACCTCGTCGTCTTCATCAGCACCCAGATACGCGGCAATGACTTTCTCATCGTTCTGAATAGCCTGCGGTATTCCTTCGGCAATCACGTCGCCGTGGTCGAGCACGATAATGTGGTCGGAAATGTCCATCACCATGCCCATATCATGTTCGATCAGCAGCACGGTGATGTCGTGATGATCGCGCAGGAAGCGGATAATTTTGCTCAGCGTACGTGTTTCAACCGGATTCAGACCGGCTGCCGGTTCGTCCAGGCAAATCATTTCCGGCGCGGTACACATCGCACGGGCGATTTCCAGCCGGCGCTGCTGACCGTAAGACATTTCCCCTGCCAGCCGGTTGGCACAATCCACCAGTTCCACCACTTCCAGCCAGTAAAATGCGCGGTCCAGCGCCTGATTTTCCGCACGGCGATAACCCGGCGTATTGAGCACACCGGCAATCAGGTTGCGGTTGGTTTGCATGTGCTGAGCGACCAGCAGATTTTCAACCACCGACATTTCACGAAACAGCCGGATATTCTGAAAGGTACGCGCCAGCCCGGCGCGGTTAACCAGGTGTGTACCGCCGAACATTTTGTAGAAAATGCGTTTGCCCAGTTGCGCCGGTTTTATCCAGTCATCAGGCTGAAATTTCTGCCCGAGCACCTGGATTACATTGGTCGTCCGGCGGCGCGTATTGAGCAAAATATTGCCGCCGGACGCTTTATAAAAACCTGTCAGGCAATTAAATACCGTGGTTTTTCCTGCGCCGTTCGGGCCGATCAGCGCGGTAATCGATCCGCGTTTCACCGCAAGATTCACATCGTTCAGCGCCTTAATGCCGCCGAAATGCATGCGCAAATGCTCGACACTCAGGATGTTGTTATCCGCTAACGCTTCGCTCATGGCGCGACTCCTTTACGCACGGCAAACCCGCTGCGGCTGATGCGGATCAACCCGCGTGGCCGCCAGATCATCATCACCACCATTAAAACGCCGAACAGCAATACGCGATATTCGGCAAAGCTGCGCAACAGTTCCGGCGCGACGGTCAGCACAAATGCCGCCAGCACCACGCCGATGGTTGAGCCCATACCGCCCAAAACCACAATAGCGAGAATCAGTGCAGATTCGAAAAAGGTGAAAGACGTCGGATTAACGAAGCCCTGATACGTGGCGAAAAACACGCCAGCAATTCCGGCCGTGGAAGCCCCGAGGGTAAAGGCAGACAGCTTGACCAGCACATGATTCAGCCCCATCGCGCGGCAGGCAATCTCATCCTCACGCAGCGCTTCCCACGCGCGGCCAATCGGCATGCGGGTCAGCCGGTGTTTGATAAACAGCACCAGCAACACCACCAGAACCAGCACGGCATAGATGAAGATAAATTTCATATTCGGGTTATAGGTCAGATGGAAAAACTCGTGGAACGGCACGCCGCCCTCTTTCGCCCGCCGGCCAAATTCCAGCCCGAAAAAGGTGGGCGGAGGCGCGGAAACACCGTTCGGGCCGCCGGTAAACGACAACCAGTTGGTCAGCACCAGCCGGATGATTTCACCGAAACCTAACGTCACGATCGCCAGATAGTCGCCGTGCATACGCAGCACCGGGAAACCCAGCAACGCACCCGCCAGCGCGGCCATCACCGCCGCCAGCGGCAGCATCGACCAGAAACCGAGGCCGAGATACTGATACCCCAGCGCCAGCCCGTAAGCCCCGATGGCGTAAAACGCCACATACCCCAGATCGAGCAAACCGGCCAGTCCGACCACGATATTCAGCCCGAGGCCGAGCAACACATAAATCAGTCCCAGAATGGCGACCGTCAGAATGTATTTGGTGGCGACGAACGGGAAGAAAATGGCCAGCACAATCAGCAGCGGAATAACCCAGCGCAGATGACTTTTATAATCCGGCGACCGGACATAGACGCCCGCGCTGTCGGATTCGAAACGCGCACGCATTTTCTGCCCGGCCGTGGTTTCTAAAAATGCACTGAGCAGGAAGCGGCCCGTCATCACCGCAGCAATGATCCAGACCAGCCTCTGGCTATGAAAGTTAAAGCTGTAACCATCGAGCACCACGCCGACCACCGGCCCGAAAATAATCAGCGCCACCAGCCCGGCAAAAATGGCATCCAGCAGACAGCGTTTAAATGAAAATCCGCTGTTCACAGCAGTTTGTGACATCATTTTATTTCCCTCACACTTTCGTCACGACCGGACGGCCCAGCAGGCCCTGAGGGCGGAAAATGAGGATCACCACCAGCAATCCAAAGGAGAACACATCTTTGTAATCGGAATTCACCATGCCTGAGAACTGCGCTTCGGCAATCCCCAGGATCAGCCCGCCCAGCATCGCGCCGGGTAATGAACCAATGCCGCCGAGCACCGCCGCAGTAAAAGCTTTGATGCCGATGATGAAACCGGCGTAGAAATCAAACGTGCCGTAGTTCATGGTCACCAGAACCCCGGCCAGTCCGGCCATCGCTGCGCCAATCATGAAGACCAGCGAGATAATGCGGTCAGTATTAATACCCAAAATGGAGGCCATTTTTCTGTCCTGCTGCACCGCACGACACATACGACCAAGTTTGGTATTACTGATAATCCACGATAAAACCAGCATGCCAGCCAGCGACGCCACCAGAATGAAAATTTTGGTGTAGGTCATCTGGACAAAACTTTCGCCGATATGAAAACGGAATGCGCCATCCAGCATGGTCGGAATGCCCTGCTGTCGCGGCCCCTGACTGATTTGCGCATAATTTTGTAAGATGAGTGACATGCCGATAGCAGAAATCAGCGGTGCAAGACGGGTCGAATTACGCAGCGGCTTATAGGCAATGCGTTCAATCGCCCAGCCGTACACGCCGGTGACCACGATGGTGAACACCAGCGTGCCCAGGATCAGTAGCGGAAAAGAGTGAAGCCCGAAGAAGGAAAGCAGCGCCAGCGCGATGGCACAGAGGTAAGCCGAAATCATATACACTTCGCCGTGCGCAAAGTTGATCATGCCGATAATGCCGTAAACCATGGTGTAGCCGATGGCAATGAGACCGTAGACAGCACCGAGCGTAATGCCATTAAACAGTTGTTGCAGGAAGAATGAATCCATAAATACGCAGTCTCTTTTTGTGACCGCGCCTGGCTAAGGGCGCATTCATTAAAGCTAATAAAGCGTTATCGTTGCAGCCAGTTTGGACCCGGCCAGCGCACAAGAGCCGGAGCGTACATTAAGTACGTGAGCCAGTTCTTTCATAAAGAGTGAGCACTGCCCGGGTTCAAAATGGCAAATAAGAGTGCTTTATTCCTTAACTTCCTGATATTTGCCTTTGTCGTCCCATTTATAAACCACGTAATCAGAGACTTTCAGGTCGCCTTTACTGTCCCAGGCTTTTTTGCCCATGACAGTATCGACGCTGTTGGCTTTAAGCCAGGCGCTGGCTTTGGCGGAATCACTGCCGCCGGTGGCTTTGAATGCCGCGGCAATAGCCTGCACGGAGGCATAGGAGTAAAGGGTGTAGCCTTCCGGCTCGAACTTGCTGGCGCGGAATTTATCGATAACGACTTTGCCTTCCGGGATCAGACGCGGGTCTTTGCCGAAGGTCATCAGAATCCCGTTGGTATATTGCGGGCCGCCTGCGGCGGTGACCATTTCTTCGTTGACGATACAGTCGCCGGAGAAGAACGTGGCCTGCACGCCCTGCTCACGCATCTGGCGTACCAGCGGACCGGCTTCAGGATGGCAACCGCCGAAGAACACCACGTCCGGTTTCTGCGCACTGATTTTGGTGACCAGCGCGTTGAAGTCTTTTTCGCCGCGCGATAACCCTTCATACATCACTTCTTTCACGCCACGCTTGTTAAGCGCCGCTTTGGTGGCATCCGCCAGCCCCTGCCCGTAAGTGTCTTTGTCGTGGATAATGACCACTTTTTTGGCTTTCAGCTTGTCGATGATGTAATCACTGGCAACCTGCCCCTGCTGGTCATCACGTCCGCACATGCGGAACATATCACTCATGCCGCGTTCGGTGATTTGCGGGTTAGTGGATCCCGGCGTGATGGCGATAATGCCGGCATCGTTGTAAACCTCAGATGCGGGCATGGTAGAAGATGAACAAAAATGCCCGACCACCGCCTGCACTTTATCCTGATCAACAAGACGGTTAGCGACCGCAACGGCCTGTTTCGGTTCGCAGGCATCATCGCCCTGCACCAGTTTGATTTTCTCGCCGTTGATTCCGCCAGCGGCATTAATGTCTTCAGCGGCCTGTGTGGCACCATGCCAGTACTGATCGCCATAGGTGGCATTCGGGCCAGTGAACGGGCCAGCAACGCCAATCACGATATCCGCACGCGCGGTAAACGCAGTGACCAGACAGCCTGCCAGCAACAAAGAAAGAGGACTTTTAATAAATTTCATCGACATCATCATGATCCTTAGGACAGAGTTTATGCAAAACGGGTTATGGAAAACGCATGTAGCAAAAACACCAACACGAAGTCGTAATCAGAAAATCTGAAATTTAACGCTTAAGCCTTAAGACTGAGGGTTTCCCGCTTATCTCCGGGGGTGAAAACATCAAAGGTAAAAAAACATAAGCAAAATATCTGCCATTGTTACTCAACCTCTGAGAATGTGACGGGTTATGTGAGTATAGATAGCGACGGGAGAGCGTTACGGGCAACTGACAGAAACAACGACGGGATCACATCGCACCGCGCTGGTGCACAAGCACGGTTTTGCACGCACCCTTACGCCTGGTGACATTTTTATTCTTTGCTTCTTGCGGCGGGTTGTTTTGTAATATGGGCAGATGATTGCAACGGGAAACTACTGAACAATGAAGAAATTATCCTGCCTGACGGCTGTGGTTCTGGCTCTGTCGTTAACTGGCTGCGCCAGCGATTATGTGATTAACACCAAATCCGGTGACCAGTTTTTCGCCCACGGCGAACCGGATCGTGACCGCAATACCGGCATGACCAGCTACACCGACATGAATGGCGATTATCATCTGATGAACACCAATGATATTGCGGGCATTGTGAAGAAGTAGGGTTACGGATGGGAATTGCATTTATCTCAAAACCTGGCCGATGACACACATGGTCGGCTTAACAAAACAGTCATGCTATGTGGTGCACAAACGGCACGCAATATCACGACTGTTTTGAGAATCAGATTACTCAGTAATAAAACGTGAAACAGACGCAGCAAGATTTTGTGCCTGATCTCGCAGCGCATTGGCGGCAGCAGAAGACTCTTCCACCAGGGCCGCATTTTGTTGAGTCACGCTGTCCATTTCCACTATTGCCTGCCCTACCTGAGATATTCCCCTGTTCTGTTCATCCGATGCCTGAGTAATTTCATTCAGTATTTCGGTAACATTAGCCACTTTGGTCACAATGTCATGCATGGTAGTCCCCGCCTGTTCTACCAGATCTGACCCTGCATTAATTCGCTCTACCGATTCACCAATTAAACCTTCTATTTCTTTTGCAGCCTGAGCGCTTCTCTGCGCAAGGCTTCTCACTTCGCTTGCCACAACAGCAAATCCCCGCCCCTGTTCGCCAGCACGCGCCGCTTCAACAGCCGCATTGAGAGCCAGAATATTGGTCTGAAAAGCGATGCTATTAATTACCGTCGTAATCTCAGCAATTTTTGCTGAGCTTGCAGTAATTTCATTCATAGTTTTCACCACATGAGAGACGAGTTGCCCGCCTTTATTCGCCGTTTCTGAAGTACTGCCCGCCAGGCGGCTGGTATGATGAATATTGTCCACGTTCTGTTTAACCGTCGCAGTTAACTGCTCCATGCTGGCTGCCGTTTCTTCAAGCGCAGCAGCCTGTTCCTCAGTGCGTGCGGATAAATCATTATTACCTGCCGCAATTTCTGCGGAGGCATGGCTCACCTGCGTCACACCGGTACGAATATCCCCGATGATACGGCGGAGATCGGTGTTCATCTCATCTACAGCTTGCATCAGTTCTCCCAGCTCATCACGACGCGTGGTATTGAGATGGGCTCTTAAATCACCGCGCGCTATCTGTCTGGCGACGTCAAGCGTGTCAGCCAGAGGCTTCACAATTTGGCGGGAAATAATCAGTGCAATGCCAATACTTAATAAGACTGCTGCTACCAGGAGTGAAGTCATCCATATAACTGCATTTCTGATATCGTCATGCGCCGCGCTCAGCTCCGATTCAAATATATTGTCACTCAGGGTAGTCAGCTTGCCGCCTGCTTTCGCAAGCAACTGAGTCGCTTCCTGCTCAGCAATATAGGATTGGAGGTAGTTTCCGGCACTCGCCTTTTTGGCCGAGACCGAGCGTTCAATTTCTTCAAGTATGCTGACATCAGCCGGATTTAACTGGGATTTGACGGCATCCATTTGCTGAATCGATTCATCCATAAAACCTGTTAAAGCCTGAAGGGATTCCTCAGTATTCTCAAACTGGAGGAGTTTTACACGTGTCGCCACCCCATCAATGTGTCTGACGATATCCCCTAACGCGATCGCGGTGACAGCACGTGCGGGATCTCGCGCATAGGACTGAGCCAGACTGTTAATCTCAGATTCTTCGCGTGTCAGCACAAAACGACTGACAACAAGATCACGTTGTTGGGTCTCGCGGACCGTTTGAGCACGCTTGTCACGATACGTCTTCATGACCTCTGACATTTCATTAAGCATCTTCAGGTGCTCTGTATCCCAACGAAGCAACCTGAGACTTTCAATTTTTTTATCAACCTGCTGTAAGTTCACCTCATTCATTGTGATGTATTTTTCATCGTGCGTTTTCACATATTCCAGTCTTTCAGCTTTCGCCATAGCAAACTGGTCAGTTATCACTTTAAGCTGGCTTATTTTCTCAGCTCGAATGGAAATATCATTCAGATTTTTAATACCACATAAAGCAACTGCAATGCTCAACAATAAGACAAGTCCGAAACCTAATGCTAATTTTTTCCCGACTTTTAGATTTTCAAAATATGACATAAATATTTTCATAGCGCATGGCTCTCCATTATTTTTATAAATACGATTGTATGTGAAGCACATGGGGTATCGGCAGGCTATAAAAATTAGTTAATAAAAAACTCAGTTTATTAAGTTACAAAAGCCAGTAATTTAACCGCTATAAAACCTTATTCTTTGTATGAATACTTTTTTATTAATTACACCCTATTAATGGTGAGGTAATTCTCTATAAAAAAGCATTATTTTAATTTTCTGCTATTCTTAAATATTAAAGACGTTATCTGAACATACATCGCGCAGTATCAGCTTCCGACGCGAGGACATAAAAAAACCGGGCGGAAGCCCGGTTTTGGTTTGCAGCGAGAGCAAAAATTACAGCCCGTTTTCGGCAATATCCATCGCGAAGTACGTCAGGATAATATCTGCGCCCGCACGTTTAATCGCGCCCAGACTTTCACGTACGACGGCACGCTCATCAATAGCACCGGCTTGTGCAGCGAATTTGATCATCGCGTATTCACCGCTGACCTGATACGCCGCCAGTGGCAAACGGGAGGCTTCGCGGATATCGCGGATCACGTCCAGATACGCACCGGCCGGTTTCACCATCAGCGCATCGGCGCCTTCCTGCTCGTCCAGCAACGATTCACGCACGGCTTCGCGGCGGTTCATCGGGTTCATCTGATATTGCTTGCGGTTGCCTTTCAGTACACTGCCGCCCGCTTCGCGGAAAGGCCCGTACAGGGAAGATGCAAACTTGGTGGAATACGCCATGATTGCGGTATCGATAAATCCGGCTTCATCCAGGGCACTGCGGATGGCCTGCACCTGACCGTCCTGCGCGGCGGATGGCGCGATGAAATCTGCACCAGCCGCCGCCGCCACGACAGCCTGTTTACCGAGGTTGACCAGGGTTGCGTCGTTATCCACGCCGTGGTCGTGCAACACACCGCAATGGCCGTGTGAGGTGTATTCGCAGAAACAGGTGTCGGACATGACAATCATTTCAGGCACGGTGTCTTTACAGATACGCGCCATTCGCGCGACCAGACCGTTTTCGTTCCAGGTATCGCTGCCGGTGGCATCCATGTGATGCGAAATACCGAACGTCATGACAGAGCGGATACCGGCGCGGGCGTAACGTTCGATTTCAAATGCCAGGCGGGATTCAGGGATGCGCAACACACCCGGCATGGCTTCGATGGGTACGTATTCAGAGGTCTCTTCTTCTACGAAAATCGGCAGTACCAGATCGTTGACGCTAAATTCAGTTTCCTGAAAAAGAGTGCGCAGGGATTCGGACTGTCTCAGGCGGCGAAGGCGTGAGCTCGGGAACTGATTCGACATGAAAACTCCTAAAAATTAATCTGTTGCGCTGATATTTTTTAGAAACAGGAGCACAGACAGTTCAGACGGCAGGAGGCGATGCAGCGCCGTCAGACGATGAAGCCCGCATTTTATAATAACTTTTAAACAAATGATGAACTTTCCGTGAGGAGATGTAACAGAGGCCGCAATTTTGGAAAGGCGATCCCGGAACAGGGATCGCCTGAAGGAAGGATTTAACCGAGCTTGATCTCGCGATCTGCTGAGGCAATCGTAGACGGACGGTGGGCGATAAATATCCGCGTAATGTCCAGTTCGCTGATCGCCTGATTGATGCGCATTTCATTGTCCAGATCCAAATGACTGGTGGCCTCGTCGAGGAACAGTATCGCCGGACGGCGGTACAGTGCGCGGGCAATCAGCAAACGCTGTTTCTGCCCCCCTGACAGGCTGCCGCCCAGTTCGCTGATCAGCGTTTCATAGCCCATCGGCATCCGTTCGATATCGTCGTGGATGTTACAACGGCGGGCGCAATCAATAATACGCGCTTCATCTTTCTGCTCATCAAAGCTGGCAATGTTCTCGGCGATAGATCCGGCGAACAACGTGTCATCCTGTAACACGCAGGCGATGCAACTGCGGTAATTGTTCAGTCCGGCGGTGGTGATATCCATACCGTTAATCAGAATGCGGCCTTCGGTGGGCGTCAGCAAACCGGTCATGATCTTCATCAGCGTGGTTTTACCCTGCCCCGACGGCCCGGTGATCGCCACACTTTCGCCCGCTGCCACCGACAGGTTCAGCCCGTTGATCAGCGGTGCGGAAAGGCTGTCGTACTGAAACACCAGATCCCGCACCTCCAGCGACGCTGCCTCGCCCGCCCGCAGCAGCTCACGTTCCGGCAGCGATTTCTCGGTGCCGGTCAGCGCGATATCCGCGATACGGTCGCGGTGCAGGGAAAGCATCCGCAGTTGCAACACCATATTCAGCAGACTGGCAGCACGTTCGGAGAACTGCCCGCGATAGGTGTTGAAGGCCACAAACATCCCGAGCGTCATATGGCCGTCAATCACCTGCGTCGCCCCCAGCCACAGCAGCGCGACCTGATCGAGCGTGGCGATCAGCGTGTTGCCGCCGGTAAACATCATCTCAAACTTAGTTTTGCGCACCGTCGCATTGGCGTTATCAATGTTCAGATTGAGCCAGAAATTGGCGCGGGCTTTCGATAAACCCAGTGCTTTCAGCGTGCTGATGCCGTAGAGCGTTTCCATAAAGTGCGAACCGGCACGCGCACCTTTAACGATTTGCTCCTCGGAAACCTGGCGGTAAGCGTTATACGTGGTCAGGCGGAAGATGACATAAATCGCCGTGAAGCCAAGAATCACCCAAATCAGCCAGCCGCCATACAGCACCATCATCACGATTAACCCGACCGACATAATGCCGTCGATAATACTGTTGACCACGTTGGTGGTCAGCGTGGTGCGCAGCGTATCGAGCGAAGTAAAACGCGACTGAATATCCCCGAGTTTGCGTTTCTCAAAATAATCGAGCGGCAGTTTCATCAGATGATCGAACAGCCGCGCTTTCCATTGCACATCAATCAGCGTACTCATCACCAGCGATGTCCAGGCGCGTAACATGCTGACGCCGGTGCGGAAAATGATGAAGAACAGTAAGCCAAGGCAAATCAGGGTCAGTAAATCCGGGTCTTTCGCCGGGATCACATGGTCCATTACCAGTTGCATCCCGACCGGCAGCAGCAGGTTGACCGATTCGATCATCAGCGAGAGGCAGAAGATTTTGGTCAGCGCCGGAATAAGGCCGCTGACGTTGCCCATCATTTTGCGCAGATCCAGCCGCACACGCGGTTTCTCAGAGGTAAAACCGTTGTCCGGCCACAGCTCGAGTGCCACGCCAGTGAAATGCTCGGACACCTCGCGCATGCCAAGCGAACGGCGGCCAAAGGCCGGATCGTGGATAATCACTTTGCCCTGTTTAACGCCAACCAGCACCACGAAATGATTGAGGTCCCAGTGCAAAATACACGGCGTTTTCAGCGCGTTCAGCTCATCGATATCCAGCTTTAATGCGCGGGATTTCATCTCATTCGCTGCCGCGATATCCATCAGCGTGCGCAGCGTCGCGCCCCGTGAAGATATGCCATAGCGCTGACGCAGGCTTTGCATATCGACGTGTTTGCCGTGATAGCCAAACACCATTGCCAGACTGGCCAGTCCGCACTCTGCGGCCTCGGTTTGAATAATCTGCGGCACCCGGTGGCGCCAGCTAAAGTGCAGGCGGTCAGCCAGCTCCCGTACGTTATCGAGATTCATTGATTGGCCCCACCACGCTTTTCTTCATGCTGTAATACGGAGACAACATCCACTGATACAGCGGCCTTTTCTCCAGGAATAACGTCGACTCGGCTTTCATGCCGCTGGATAAATTCAGCGTTTCGCCATGCCAGTTCATGGCTTTTTTATCCAGTGAAACAATCACTTTGTAATACGGCCCGCTGACCGTGCCATTGGCCGTTCTCGGCGCACTGGCGTAAGAATTCAGCTCCTGTTCGGAAACCGGCGCAGAGGAAATCGATTCCACCTTGCCGGGGAACTGACCATATTTTTCAAACGGATAGGCTTCGTAACGGATATTGATGTGCTCGCCGGCTTTCACGTAAGGCACGCTTTCATTAGGCAGCCAGGCAACCAGGAAGAACGGGGAATTACTGGCAGGCACCAGTTGCGCGAGGCTGTCACCCGCATTAACCATCTGACCGGGCGTGACACTCAGCGAAGAGATTTTGCCGGAGGTCGGCGCGGTGATCAGCAAGGAACCTTTAGCATCGGCCTGCGCCAGCTGGCGTTCGAGGTCATTGCGCTGGTAGCCGTACTGTGAAATTTGGTTATCAAACTCGGCGGCGCGGGTGACCAGTTCGCTGCGCAGATTGGTGATTTGCAGCGCTTCCTGAATCGCCTGGGTGTTCAGGCTCTGGAACGATGTCTGCTGCTGGTAAAACAGGTAGCGCTGATTATTCAGCTGGTCAGTATTGATCAGGCCCTTCTTCTGATATGCCCCGTAGTTCTGCATGCTCTTTTTCATGGCATCCAGCCCTTCCTGCGCCGAATCCACCATGCTTTGTGAGACTTCATGCGCCTTCTGATACTGATCGAGTTGCTGTTGCAGGTTTTGCAGGGTTTCCTGCTTATTGTGTTCCAGCTGGGCAATAATGGAATCGATTTGCTCGCGCTGCTTTTTAATAGCAGCGAGCGTGGTGGTACTGACATTCCCCGCCTGCGTCACACGGCTGACGTCGATTTCATATAAAGGCTGGCCTTTTTTTACGGGTTTGCCGGTATCGACATACAATTTGGTGACCACGCCCTGCTCAGGGCTGAATAAATTAATGCTGTGCGGCTGAGTAATGATTTCACCGCTGACGTTGATGCGACGTGTGTAGTTAGCGAAGATCAGGAATATCAGTAAAGCAAACAGGAAGAGGGCCGTGAGTGTCGTGACAATCCATAAAGGCCAGCCGGCGAGCAATAAAGCCTTACCCGCCCAGTGACTTTGCTGATGTTCATTTACCTCTTTACGAAAGAGCATATTTAAGTGTTCCAGAAAAACCGGCTGTAAAAACAGAATCTTTGAAAGATAGCAGCACATAATCACGCTGCCACCGCGATTACTCTGAAACACCGGATGAAGTTATTTCCATGCAGGGATAATTGCGCAGTAATATTAATTTCAATGTCTTATAAAAAATAACCACCTGACCTCTGGTTCGATTATTTTTTGCACACCGCATTAATTATTCAGATTTAAAAATATCTTAATAATGATTTCAAACAATGAGTTACATATCTAAATCCACATAGGAGATTATTCCTAGTCAAATTCCGTCCGCAGTACTCTAGGCTTAATCCCTGTGAAGACATTGCGTAGAAATTATCTCTATAGAATTACTCAATGTTTTCATCGCCCCCGTTATTTAAGGGGACTTGCTTTAACAGATTAAAAGGAAGGCCTAAGATGAAACAATTAACAGAACATGATATTGAAATGGTTAATGGTGCGGGTTGGTCGGAAGATGTTAATAAGGTTGCCGATCGCCTATCAAACTTTGGTCAGGACGCGGTGAGTGACACCAGTAATGCGGTGAACAAGGCGTATTCACAAATTTCCGATGGTCTTGCTAAAGCACAGAACTATCTGACAACCTAGTTTATAAACAGCTTTTGTTGTACCGAAAGTTAATTTATAAGCAACTTAGTCAGAGTAATACAAGCCCCTGCTCACACGCGGGGGCTTTTTTTTATCCCCTAAAATATTGTTCAGACTCTCGAATCAATATCACTATACGAAGCCAAATTTCTGAGTAAACTCTATTCCCACAATTTCACCATGTGAATACAGTTTCCTCACACCCCGAAAAGCAGGATGCTTTTCACATGTCAGCCAGGGACCGGAATGAACACACTTTCCCGCTATTCTCTCGA